>JALYPU010000159.1 GCA_030856215.1 Bacteroidota bacterium | reverse complement strand
TGATAATAAGTTAAAGGCTTCAAATAAAGGTTGTAATACTGCTTTCATTCTATATTATTTAAGTGTAAGATATATAATATATTTAATATATCATACTTTAATTAGAATATAGCCACTATTGACTATTGACCCTTGTCTAATTCTCGATCGTTATAAAATCCCAAGTCCTGAGAACTCAATATTTTACAAATTAAGGCAATCTGACCAGTATGATATGAGACGTGTTCTATTACATGAATCAAGATTTCAATACCCGTCATTTTAAAAACCTGCACAGAATATGAACCCAATAATTTATTTTCATCTAAAGAATCCACTACGATTATTGCCTCGTTCAACGTGTTTTCCAATAGTTCTAATAACGACTGTTTCTGAAAAGGTCCTGGATTCGAAAATTCTAAGCTTCGTTGACGAACATCCGCTTCACCGTTCAGCGTACTCATAATGTATTGTCGGGTATTTCCACACACATGCAAAATAAGATTTCCTATGGAGTTGCACTTTTCATTAAATCGAAAGGCGTATTGATCTTCAGATAATATATCCAGGCAATGTACAATCTTGCTCTTCGATTCCTGATCGACTCGAAGTTTAAATTCAGTTTTAAGGATGTCTATCCAGGAGGCTTGTCCGTCCACCTTACTAATTAGTTTACTTTAAAATACGTATTTACATTCGCCTCATCAATAAACTTTAAGGAATCCCCTTCATACAATAGGACGCGATAAGCGTAATCATAGGTTGGAAAATGTATAATGATGGAATCTCCATGAATTGAGTAATCAAACTCTGATTGATTTTCATCCTCCAAAAATTGAATTTTTTGTTGGTTGATTTTAAATGAAGGATTCGCTGCTTTAAAAAACTGCCAACTACCTTGAAGGTTTTCTGATTTTAAAGGTAATTTTACCGGGTCTATTTGCTTTTTAACTTCCGTACAACTAAACAGAACCATAATTAGTGTCGCAACTATTAATTTAACCATTTATCTTAGTTTTATTTTACAAAAGTAGTTTAATTTTTCCTTGGCTATAAATTATTTCTGTACTTTGGCCGTCTGTGAAAGAACGTTATGATTATATAATAGTCGGTGCAGGGAGTGCGGGCTGTGTATTGGCCAATCGATTGAGCGCAAATAAAAACCATCAGGTACTATTAATTGAGGCGGGTGAAAATAAAACACATCCGTTCATGCAAATTCCAGCCGCATTTTCTGAATTATTTCGATCTAAATTTGATTGGTCCTATCACACAAACGTGCAGAATGGATTGGGTAATCGTAAAATGTTTACACCAAGGGGTAAAGCTTTAGGAGGATGTAGCATCATGAACGCCATGATATTTACCCGACCTCATCCCAATGATTTCAAGCACTGGATTGACCTGGACCCACAAATATGGTCTTGGGATATATGCAAATCGCATTTGGAACAGGTAGAACGTACGTTCGGTTTCCAACACGATGAAGAGATGAATGCCTATTCTACTGAAAACTACCATATTCATCCTTTGAGTCAAGATTTTATTCGATCCTCTTTACAAGCTGGGTATGCGGAACTAAAAACGAGCGCTACGCTAAATTATGGAGTATTACATTTTTTAAAAAATATTACAAATGGAAAGAGATTTAGTGTCGTGGATGCCTATATTAAACCAGTCCGCGAAAGACCAAATCTCCATATTCTATGCAACACAACGGTTGATTCTATTTTAATAGATAATAATAAAGCAACCGGTGTATCTATTATAACTAAGAATTTAAGTAAAACCATTTTTGCATCTAAAGAAATTTTATTGTCAGCAGGTACGATAAATTCTCCTTGCATTTTGATGCGTTCCGGTATAGGGAATACAGAAGACTTACAACGATTCGACATTACTATAAATATCCATAATCCAAATGTTGGGAATCACCTTCAGGATCATTTGATTTGCGGCTATGCTTTCAAAATTAACGGAGAAGAATCCTTAGATCGTTTGAACCGACCGTTTTATAAATTATTAGATCTCACGAAATATCTTTTAAACCGCAAGGGTCCTTTTACTAGTAATATTTCAGAGTCAGGTGGATTCTTTAACCTAAATGATAGCGATCGACCTAATATTCAAATTCATTTTGGTCCTTTATTTTTTATAGACCATGGCTTTGTTAAACCAAAAGGATATGGATTCAGTTTAGGGCCTACTTTATTACATCCTAAAAGTAAGGGACTAGTGAAACTCGTTTCAAAAAATCCATCCGATCCTCCGCTAATTGATCCTGCATACTTCTCAGAAAAAGAAGATCTGGATACGATGATTCAAGGACTAAAATTAGTCGAAAAAATAGTGGCGCAAGATCCCCTGCGCAGTAAAATAAAACATATTGCCGTTCCGAATAAAATGCCTGAATCTGAAAATGAATATATCGACCATTTGCAAAAAAATTCTCAAACGTTATATCACCCTACTGGAACTTGTCGAATTGGAAACGTAGACAGCGGAGTGGTCGATTCTGAATTAAAGGTGCACGGTATCTCCGGGCTCCGGGTGGTGGATGCGTCCGTAATTCCCGACATCCCAAGTAGTAACACCCAGGCAATCGTTATGATGATAGCGGAAAGAGCATCAAATTTAATTTTAGCATCCTAATATGAAAGAATTGCTAACAGCTAAGCCCACCCAGTTATTGATTATTGCTATCGTGTGTTTGTCTTTCTATTCTATAAATTTATTTCAATTAGATGAAATAGCGAACCGCTGTTTATCCATTGCAATATTGATGATCTTTTTATGGATTTCAGAAATTCTTCCGTTACCAGTGGTGGCCCTTATTCCATTGATGGCATTGCCCTTATTCGGTGTGCAAAAAATAGAAGAGATTGCCCCTTCTTATGCGAATCCGGTTATATTTTTATTTATGGGCGGCTTTTTTCTTTCCCTCGCCATAGAAAAATGGAATCTACATAAACGTATTGCATTAAATATTGTCCGAATAACAGGAACATCTGGAAATAGAATTATTCTGGGATTCATCATTTCAACCGCATTCATTAGCATGTGGCTGAGCAACACAGCGACCACCATGATGATGTTTCCAATTGCCTTATCGGTAATTAACGTAGTAAGGCATGAATCTATAAATGAAAAACAAACACACTACTTCACGATGAGCATTTTATTATCCATTGCCTATGCTTCGAATTTTGGGGGTCTCGCTACCATTATTGGAACACCTCCTAATGTCGCATTTGTAAGTTTTTTAGATAATAAATATAATTATAGTTTTTCCTTTTTTGACTGGATGAAATTATGCCTCCCTCTTTCTATAGTACTTCTGATTATATTATATTTCTTATTAGTAAAAGTGTTGTTTCCCAACCATATTGAAAGTAAACTTGAGACTAAAGAATTTTTACATACTTCACTGCAAGAACTCGGTTCATTGAGTAATGCGGAAAAAAAAGTACTGATGGTTTTTTCGTTGACTGTTTCTTTATGGATCTTCAAAGACCTTATTAATAAATTACTGATCTATAAAATAGACGACAGCATGATTGCACTATTTGGGTCGTTTTTGTTATTTGTAATTCCAGCCAAAGATTCCAAAGAAAGTTTACTTCAATGGAAGGATACGGCGAAAATGTCCTGGGGCATCCTGGTATTATTTGGTGGAGGTATTGCTTTGGCTAATAGCTTAGAAAAAGCTGGGATATTAAAATTATTTGGTGTGTTCATCGCACAATATTCACACCTCGGTTTGTTTCCACTCATGGTTTTAGTCGCCCTGATCAGTATTTTTCTAAGCGAGGTAATGAGCAATGTGGCTCAGGTTATCGTGTTGTCTCCTATTGTTTGTACCATTGCCGATGCATTGGGTATAAGTCCTCTATTATTGGGTATGCCCATGGTATTAGGGGCAAGCTGTGCATCCATGTTACCAATGGGAACACCTCCCAACGCTATTGCTTTTTCAAGTGGAGAAATTCCTCTAAAGCAAATGATTAAAACAGGTTTTACCCTAAATATCATTTGCCTAATAGTTATAAGTTTGTTTTGCTATTACTTAATGCCCTATTTAGTTAAACTTCCCTAATCAAGCGAACATGGTCAAAAGATGGATTTAAAATGCCCATTCTGGACCAAAATAAATTAATGGAATAAACCTGTTCATCTTAATTTTGTTTCCACCAAAACGTACACATTCATGACGGAACCATTCGATTTTAAAAAAGATGTTGTTGATCTAAGTTTTATTAAACCGGTTTTAATTGATTTTTGGGCGCCTTGGTGCGGTCCTTGTAAAATTCTCGGCCCCATTCTTGAAAATCTTGAAGCAGCATCTAACGGTGCATGGGCTTTAGTAAAACTGAACACCGAGGAATATCCAGAGATTGCTTCTTATTTCAAGATTCAAAGCATCCCTCATTGCAAACTAATCTTTGAAGGAAAAATTGCAGACGAATTTACGGGTGCTGAGTCTAAAGCCACGATTGAAAAATGGTTGGAAAAGAATTTATCCGCACTGATGGCTGAAGAAATAGATGCTGAACCTGACGACTACGAAAGTCTCGTTTCCGAACAACTCAACATACCCGACGAACCATTTATGCAAAAATTGCAGCGATTTGTAGAAGCCAATCCGGATCATCAAAGAGCCCTCACGGATCTTGTCAAACATGAAATATTTTATTTTCCGTCCAAAGCGATTTCTCGAATAGAACACCGGAAAGACCAAAAGGAAATGCTGGATTTGTATGAGGACTTGACCATTCTGAAAGAATTTATTAGTTATGAATATCCTGAAGATTCGGTAGCTTCCAAACTTTTGGCCACTGCAAAGAAAGAAATAGTAAGTGGAAATGGTGCAGGTTCCATCGAACACCTAATTGAAGCGGTGACAAAAGAACCCGCCTATCAAAAAGAACTGGCGCGTAGAACCGGTATTGCTTTATTTCATATTTGGGGCAACTCGAATCCGCTCACCAAGGAGTATCGAAAACTATTTGATATGGCGATTTACTAGCCTTACTTGTTCAAACAGGCCTAATTTGTTGTAATGAAAAACAACCCTATCATGAATGTTCTTGGACTTATGTCGGGAACTTCCTTAGACGGTTTGGATATTTGTTTTTGTCAGTTTATAAATGAACAGCCAGCGCAGTCCAAAATAATTATTGCGGAAACCATTCCTTACTCAGATGCATGGAAATTAAAATTATCTGAAGCTTTTTATAAAACCTCAGAAGAAATTAAAGATTTGGATGAGGATTATGGAAAATACTTAGCGGATCAAATTCAGCAATTTTTAAACAAACATCAGCTAGTACCTGATTTGATTTCTTCTCATGGCCACACCGTATTTCATCGTCCAGAAATTGGTATAACCAAACAAATTGGGAATGGAAAAATAATTTTTGATCAAACGCACATCCCGGTAGTTTTTAATTTCAGACAACAGGATGTTCAACTAGGCGGGCAAGGCGCTCCCCTGGTTCCCATAGGAGATGCTTTATTATTTCCGCAATTTGATTTTTGCGTAAACCTGGGTGGATTTTCTAATTTGAGTTGGCAGTCAGAAGGTCACCGCATGGCCTGCGATATTTCCGTGTGTAATATGTTATTGAATGAATTAGCCCAAAACCTCGAATTGGATTATGATAAAAATGGTCAGCATGCGGAATTAGGGCAGGTCATTCCTGAATTATTCAATCAATGGAATGAAATTCCATTTTACCAAGAGAATCCACCAAAAAGTTTGGGAAGAGAATGGTACTTAAAAAATTATTATCCAATATTTATTGAACCGAATAAAATAAATGATTTACTGCGAACAGCCTGCGAACATATTTCATTACAATTGTGCAATTTTATTCTAAAACACAAAGGTGATAAACGCTCATTAAACATATTATTTACCGGAGGAGGAACTAAGAATACATTTTTGATGTCACTCATTCAACGCAAATTAAGTCCTATAAGTCGAATAACGATACCCGACGAATTACTCATTGACTTTAAGGAAGCTTATGTGTTTGCTTATTTAGGATTTCTTCGATATCAAAATAAGATTAATGTCCTAGCCTCTGTGACGGGAGCCGCTCACGATCATAGCAGTGGGGAATTAATTACTACATATCTGTAACTACAATCATCACCGCAACAAACTGATATTCCCACTTTTCACAACTTCTGTATTATCTAGTCGAATGGCCCTGGCGTAATAAACAAACACTGCCGGATTTAATTTTTCATTTCTATAATTTCCATCCCATCCAGCGCTCAAATCGTTGACCTGAAAATGTTGATTTTCAAAAACCAATTCACCCCAACGATTATAAATTTGAAATAAAGAGACCTCCTTAAAACTTTCTCCGCCAAACACGGTGGCCATATCATTTATGTTATCTCCATTTGGAGAGAATACATTGGGAATATAAATTTCACTTTGGTTATCGACTAGAATTCTTACCTCAGCGGATATTTCACATCCTTTATCATTGGTAAAAATGACCTTATAATCGACATTGTTTATTGGTAAAATTTCAGGATTCAGACAGTCTGAACAACTTAATCCATCGGTAGGAAACCATTGAACCTTAGAAGGAATAAAATTCAAAATAGGCTTCAATATAATTTTTTCTCCCAGTTTTATTTGTATCTCCGCTTTCAATTCAGCCATAAGCTCCTGGGGTTCAAAAAGTGAAATCACCACACTTTCTGTGCACCCCAAAGAATCTCTAATATAAATCGTATAGTTTCCCGGCGTCAACTGATCAAAATAATTTTCACTGGTAAAATTCTTTAGATCATTAAATGCAAATAAGAATTCCGGTATACCACGAATAGGTTGGATTTCAATAATACCGTCCTCGTCTCCAAAACAAATAATGGAGTCAATAAAAATTTGCACGTCAACGGTGTCAATCTTTAACTGTGTTTCAACGATGCTATCGCAACCAAATATATTATATAAGGTATCCACAAATATTCCAGAATTAGCATACACCTTTGCGCCCACGCGCACCGATTGCCCTTTGCAAAGACTGTATTGAAACGTTTCATCATGTACTGGCCTTACGGTAAGATGTGTTTGTATAATACTATCGCAACCAAAGATGGTTTGTAACGTATCGGTATAATCTCCTGATAGTTTGTAATGGTTATTGGCAACGATCACTTCCTCCCCATCACAGATGGTCGGTCGTTGATTCCGTTCATAAACGGGATGAAGCATAAGTTCTGTCCTAATGACGCTATCACAAGCTCTTTGACTCAATAATGTGTCAATATAAATTCCCGGATCTTTATACTTTTTTGTTCCTACTGTAATTTCTTCGCCTTTACATATGGCAATAGATTGATTAAAACTGAACGTAGGATTCACAATTAAATCCGTGACAACAAAACTATCACAACAATGAATATTTGTAAATCGATTCGTATAGATTCCCGTGGTCGAATATTGATCCGTCCCTATCGTTATAAACTCGCCTTCGCATAAAACGATGCGCTGGCTATCTTTATGGACTAGTGAAAAGTCATTCACTTGAAACAAGATGGAATCAGAACCACATCCAAACTCATCTCTGGCAATTATTTTATGGAGACCTGCCGGAATATTTTTAAATACCTGATCGGAAGTCCAGGATGAATTATCTAGTGAATAATAATAATACGGAAAGGTTCCACCCGCCTCAACACTTATAAAAGTATTTGGATCACAACAGCTCAGTTCCAAATCAGCAGAATCCATTTTCAGTGATAGTTTAGTAATAATATTATTTATTTGAAGTTGCTTTTGTACCGGACATTGCGTTTGATCTTTAATATCAATGGTATAAACACCTGGAAGTAACTTATCAAATACACCTGAATTTTGCCAAGGTCCGTTATTAATTCGATATTCATAAGGTGGAATGCCATCTACTCCCGTGATAATAATTCTACCAGAATCTTTACAATTTACTGCCTGCAACCAAATGAGGCTATCCCTTAATTTATTTTTGAATTCGTCAATCTGTATAATTTCCGGTGTGATGCAATTACCGATTTTAGTAAACAGTGTATAAGATCCAGCTCGTCCAATTTGATAAACCGTATTTTGCGAATAATAAATTCCATCTATTGAATATAAAATGGTGGAATCGTATGGATTTTTAATTGTCAAAATTGCTCCTGAAAAAGACCCGCAGCTGTCCAACAATTGCACCGTATAATCCAGGTCCAGTTTTTTCACAAAAATGGTCATTGAATCAATATAAAGAAATCCACAATCGTCGCTTAGCTCCAGATAATATGTTGTCGTGGTATCCGGACGAAAAACTGGGTTGTATATATCCGTGCGGCTGATTCCTTTGGAAGGAGACCATTTATATTTTTTTAGTTTTGAAGAGGCTGATACCTGTATGGATTCCCCTTCACAGATGGTGTAATCAGAAAGTTTATTCACCTCACTGACATAATTCAGGCAGATTTGGTGCACATTCACCGCGCCACCTGTAGCGGATGTAAAGCCAAAATATACTGCAGAATCTCCTCCAAAAATATCACGGATAATGTCTCCGGTATAGCTCGCTCTGAATACGCAATCGAAATAGACATCCAATTTTTTTGTTTTCGCGTTCCATCGAATCAGCGTTTTATGAAAATTGCAATCTTCTGCATTTCCAAAAGTAGGTAAAATACCTACGGGTCCTGCCAGATTATCCGGCAGTCGATGGTCAATGTTTCCATTTCGAATGATCGCTATGTGATCGTAAACCGGGTCACCGTATTCAGTATTTTGCCAGGTATCAAATTCTACGGCCAAGGATGGACGAATACCTGCAAAACCGATTCCCCCTCCGGCTGAACCAATCGAAGAAGATATTGGTTGAAGTACAAAAGCGATACCATCGGCTCCATAATCGTCTATGCATCCGAGATTCATATCAAAGAAAATATCAAAACTATTGGTTAAGCTGATTTTATCTTCATACCAAACGGACCCAGATTGGAAATTGATGGCTGGGGTAAGTAAATAACAATCGTTGCCCAGGGCTCGGGCGTCTTTATTCGTAATAAAACTTTTATTCCGGGTACTCTTACAGCTATCTGGGATCACGACTGATAAGGCTACCGAACATTCGTTTGCATCCGTGACAGTGACCGTGTGCAGCCCGTTGACCAACAATTGAAAATATGGAATGGATTGTGAATAAGCATGATTACTAATATTGTACACGTACGGTGCGGTACCTCCTTTTGCACTAAACAGCAGGGTACCATCACTGATGCAATGGGTCTCCGTTACGATTTCCAGGGTCAATTCCAATTTTGAAAAGGTTTCAAACACCAGGGTGATGCGGTTGTTCGCCAGGAAAAAATCGGATTGATTATTCGGAGGACCGAGATTGACCTCGAGGGTATGACTTCCATTGGCCACATAAAAACAAGGAAGTGGCAATAACAAATTTTGATTTGGATTGAGGCGTCCTTTCCACCAAAATCCAATTTGTGGTATTCCGTCTAGTATGAAATCAATTCTGATGGAATCAAAAGATTTCAGCCCATCATTCCTAAATCGCAACAAAGTACAAACCGTATCCCGGCATCGATCGTTATCTAATTGTAAATCCAATACGGCCGCATCAAAATCTCCCAATTGCATGCATCCTCTTGATTGTATCAATGATTTTCTAGGTCCTTCCAAAGCCGCTATCATCCTAACTCGTTGTCCATCTGTAAAATGAGCCGCACCACAACCCGTATAGTCCATGTAATTCGTATTGTCATCGGGTAGGTCTGGTACCTCGTTGCATGAATTCGTATTGCAGGGAGCGAAGGCAGGTGAATTATCGGGCGGAGTATCGCACACTCTATCGCCATCTAAAAGACAATTAGCATTTACGCAGCCTCCATTGAATGTATGATCCAATGCAAAATAATGGCCCATTTCGTGCGCAGTAACCCGGGCTCCTCCTGCTGTATTCCAGTATCTCGCTTCCTGTACAATCCCATCAACCGTGCAAGGAGCTCCTGGGAAATAAGCGTATCCCGCCAAACCACATCCAAAATTGGTGTTGAATAAATCGGTAACCAACCAAATATTCACATACTGTCTGCAATCCCAATTGACCAATTGTTTGATTTGTGCATCACTATTCGCGTCGGTGCCCGGCAAGCACATAGGATCATTCACCAACGTACTGGAATTGCGGGTGATACCATTTGTTGGTCGGTTGTTGGGATCTCTTCTGGCGAGGCAAAACTGAATGCCCACATCGACGCCGTTGATTGCGCTAAAAGGTCCCTGATTAGCAAAGGCTTGATTCAAATAATCCAATCCTTGTTCTACTTGTAGATTGCTTAAGTTATTTCCTAGTCCTATCGCCACGCCGGGAGGAACAATGAGGTGTATCACCACGGGAACTATATAGGTTGGTTTGGACCGAGGCTTGTTTTTTTGTTGGTAATACGTTTTCGAATATTCATAAATAGCTTGATTCGTTGCCGCAACATTCTTTGCGTATGTTGCATCTCTTCGCAAGAGATCCTGGTGGATTTCGTCAAAGGCACAGGGAGCTTGCGCTTTTAAGATTCCGATACACAGTACAAAAAAGATACATCCTACTACAAGTTCCTGTAGGACTTTGAATGGTGGTTTATAGAATAGTTGTAACGCTTTGAACATGTAGTTTTAACAAAATAAACATATACATAATCTTACTAAAGATAAGCTAAAAAAATGTACATTTTTCAAACAGCGAATGATTAATCAAATTTAGTGAAATAGCAATATTTAAAATCATTGGTTTTTTTCATGATTTTATTAGAACAGTTTCTTCCTTCGCTGATTAAGATTTTATAGCGATTCTAACGTAAATTCCAGTTATTTAGTGCCAATCAACTAGTTAATGAAACTGTAAGACGTATCCGCAGAATTTGATACAATAAAAAATACATTCTAACCTTGACTATTACCAAAATTCAATCATCGATTCCAACATCATTCACATGAATTATTATGAATTCAGGATCAGCGACGTTCCCCAATTTTTCTGACTGCCATTCCCGAATAATTTTTTCTTATTTTTGCGCCTCAATATAAAAATTAATGGGAAGGCTGAGGATAAACGAGGTATTGATGTGGGAAGGTTCCGGACAGGATATTACCGTGAGAGGTTGGGTCAGGAGCTTTCGCAGCAATCGTTTTATTGCCCTCAATGACGGTTCCTGCCTGTCTAATATCCAGGCGGTAGTAGATTTTGAATCCTTTCCTGATGAGTTGATAAAACGAATCACAGTAGGTGCCTGCATAGCCGTCAGTGGGAAGTTAGTGCCTTCACAGGGATCTGGCCAAAAAGCAGAAATTCAAGTGAGCGATCTCCAAATTTTGGGCGATAGCGATCCTTCCAGTTTTCCGCTCCAACCTAAAAAACATAGCCTTGAGTTTTTAAGGCAAATTGCGCACCTGAGATTTAAGACCAATACTTTTGGGGCCATTTTCAGAATCCGCCACCAAGTGGCTTTTGCCATCCACGAGTTCTTTAATCAAAAAGGATTTTATTATTTGCATACTCCGATCATCAGCACTTCTGATGCGGAAGGAGCGGGAGAAATGTTTCAGGTGACTACCCTTCCTCTTCAAAATATTCCAAAAAACGAACAAGGCGATATAAATTTTAAAGAAGACTTTTTCGGTCGTTCCGCCAATCTCACCGTTTCCGGGCAACTAGAAGCAGAGTTAGCAGCCATGGCGCTTGGTCAGGTGTATACATTCGGTCCGACTTTCCGTGCAGAAAATTCCAACACCCCACGGCATCTTGCAGAATTTTGGATGATTGAACCCGAAGTAGCTTTTGCAGATCTCCAGGATAACATGGATTTGGCCGAAGAATTATTAAAATATGTCATCGTAAAGATTATGGATTCTTGCAAAGAAGATTTGCAGTTTTTACACGACCGCGAAGGGGAAGATGAAAGACAAAAACCACAGCAGGATCGCAACGAGTTAAGTTTGATGGAACGATTGAAATTTTGCCTCGATAATCAATTCGAACGAATCAGCTACACAGAAGCTATAGAAATATTAAAAAATTCCACGCCAAACAAGAAAGGTAAATTTCAATTTCCCATTGAAAAATGGGGAACGGATTTGCAATCGGAGCACGAACGTTATCTTGTCGAAAAACATTTTAAGAAACCAGTCATCCTGATCAATTATCCAAAGGAAATAAAAGCCTTCTATATGCGTCAAAATGATGATGGAAAAACTGTGGCTGCTATGGATATTTTATTCCCGGGAATAGGAGAAATAGTCGGCGGGTCTCAGAGGGAGGAGCGTTTGGAGATGTTGGAAACCCGGATGAAAGAGATGCATATTCCTATTGAAGAAATGTATTGGTATCTGGATATCCGACGTTACGGTTCTTGTCCGCATGCCGGATTCGGTCTAGGTTTTGAGCGACTGGTTTTGTTTATAACAGGAATGAATAATATTCGCGATGTCATCCCGTTTCCTCGATATCCAGGCAATGCAGAATTTTAATGGTCGATGTAAATTCATAAATGATATCTCCAAAACAATAATTTAATAAAATCTAATCCTATTTATCACACCTAAATTACCTTTATTCTACTGTCAACCCACTTCGTATGAAAAATTTAACCTGGATCCTTCATGGAATTTCATTACTTGCCATCCTCTTCCTATTTATTCAGAATCAAAACCTGAAAAAAAATACATCCTCAAATTCCGATAACACAACCAACGATACAGATACAAGTGCTGCCTCTGGGAACTCCGTAAATTATCCTATTGCTTTTTTCAATTCCGATAGCTTGTTGGGAAATCTTGGTTTCTTCAAAGAAGGCGAGAAAGGTTTTAAGAAAAAACAGGAGTCCATGATGAATGAATTGCGCAATAAAGAAATGTCTATGCAACGAGAAATCGAAAAATTACAAAACAATGCGCAGAATATGACACGTAATGAATTGGAAACGGCGCAACAAAAACTTGGAAAGATGGAACAAGATCTCATGATGCGAAAAGAAAAACTTTCTTCCCAATTCGCTCAAGAAACGGCAGAATTTAATGAAAAACTACATCAAAAAGTTACCGCTTATTTAAAAGACATCAACGCAGAAAAAAAATATAAATATGTGTTCTCCTTTTCGCGCGATGGAAATATTTTTTATGCCGATGATGCATTGGACATCACTCAACAAATGATTAAAGACCTGAATGAAAAATATACGATTAAATAATTTTTACTCGATAAAATGAATCCTAACGATCCTAACGAAGAATCCGCTGTCAAGCGAACGGAGATCAGCGAACTCGGTGAGTTTGGATTAATCCCGCACTTGGTTGAAAATTTTCAACTGCGCCAAAGCAGCAGTCTGAAAGGTATCGGTGACGATGCCGCGGTGATTGATTTAGGCAACCAGGTCTTATTGGTAAGCACCGACATGTTGGTTGAGTGGACGCATTTTGATTTAATTTATACACCGCTTAAACAGTTAGGATATAAATCTGTCGTCGTCAATCTCTCTGATATATATGCTATGAACGGGCACCCGCAGCAGATTACTGTATCTATTGCTGTATCCAACCGGTATTCCGTTGAGGCATTGGAAGAATTGTATGAAGGCATAAGATTAGCCTGCGAATATTATAAAGTCGATTTGGTGGGCGGCGATACCACTTCGTCTCCAAAAGGATTAGTCATTTCCGTCACGGTCATCGGCAGGCAAGAAAAAACCAAAGTATCCTACCGTAGTGGTGCTACTCCGGGAGATCAAATTTTTACTACGGGTGAATTGGGTGGCGCCTATTTGGGATTACAGATTTTAGAAAGAGAGAAACAATTATTTTTATCAGATCCAAATATCAAACCGGATCTTGAAAATCAGGATTACCTCATCGGTCGATTTTTAAAACCTGAAGCGAGAAAAGATGCTATACTTTGGTTGGATAAAGCCGGGGTGATTCCCACCGCTATGATTGATCTTTCTGACGGGCTTTCATCTGATCTTATGCAAATCTGTAAGCAATCAACGTGCGGTGCAGTAATATTCGAAGACGCAATACCTATGCATCCTGAAGCACAATTATTAGCGTTGAAATTTAATATAGATCCTATTACCTGCGCACTCAATGGTGGAGAAGATTATGAATTATTATTGACTGTAAAAAGTGAAGACACAGACAAATTAAAATTTCTTCCTGGTTTCTATCATATCGGCGAAATAACAGAAAGTAAAAGCGGCATTAAATTACTTTCGACGTCCAACAAATTGCATGATCTAATTGCGCAAGGTTGGAAACATTTTGAATAAGTTGAATCCGGGTAGGATTTATAGAGACTAGGAGATTGCTTCAACTCACCCCTGCCCCTCTTCAATGGGGCAGACCCTCTCTTGAAAGAGAGGGTGAAGAAATACGAAGTGAACCTGAATGAAACTAAAAGACATAGAGATGTCTTTTAGTGAAATGAACCGAACATAAATCCGGAACATGTGTAGGATTTATTGAGGTATTGCTTTTAAATGAGAACTAACTTCTAATAATTCTATTTGTTCTTTTCCAATCGATGAAAAGAACCAAAAATCTTGTCCAAAATAAGGCGCTTCTTCTATTCTCATAGCCTTCAGCTCTTAATTTTCTGCTTCGCTGATCTTCGACGATGCCTCTGTTGGTTTGGTTTTTTCAAACCCTTGCATTCGTACCCTAAAATCTCAGACTTTAATTTCAGTGTCAAAGCTCAAAGCCGCTACGAAAATCACTCGCCACGCGCTGTATTTTGGACGTAAAGAAATAGAAATGCATAAAAAAGCTCTTCAGCGCAATGAACCTGAACAAATCGAAAGACATACAAAATGTCTTTCGATGCAGTGAACCTGAATGAACTAAAAGACATAGAGATGTCTTTTAGTGAAATGAACCGAAAATGAATCCGGAGCCAGTGGAGGATTCATTGAGGCATTGCTTTAAATTGAGAACTGTGTTCTATTAATTTATATCTAAGTATATGACAATAATTGAACATAATCTTTCAAAGCCTTTGATTTCATTGAGTTTATTGCATTTCTTAAATGGCGCAATCCGAGTCTAAAAATACTTATTTTCTTGCGTCCATGCTTTAAAA
>JALYPU010000156.1 GCA_030856215.1 Bacteroidota bacterium | reverse complement strand
GAAAGAACTACTGTGCATCTGAGTCCAAACCTCAATGAATCTTTCGAATACTAAAGTTCTTTTATGCTTCTATCTTCACGCCTCATCTCAGCTTTCGCAAGCTACAGCTTCGATTTCGGTTCACTTCACTGAAAGACTTTTTTATGTCTTTCAGTTCGTTCATCCTCGACTGGCTTCGGATTCATTTTCGGTTCATTTCACTAAAAGACATAGAAATGTCTTTTAGTTCATTCAGGCGTAGTTTTCAAACTACGACACCGTGATAGCAAAACAAAGTTTTGCAATATCTCAACGAGACTTGAAAATGGATTAATTAAATTCAAACAACTCTCTTTTAGGAACGCGTACCCAGAGGATATAACTCTTCCACCACATTCATGATAGTACGAAAAGCAACGAAACGGTTAGCATATTTTTCTATATGTTTCTTTTGAATGGCCGGTGCATGTAGACTCATATATTTAGTTAACATTTCTTGTGAATAACTATCATATTGTATTGAATAGGTAATGCCGTCATCTTCTGCAATATCCAACTTTGAAATTCTGCATTTGAGAAAAGCTCCTGTGTTTAATACTTCCGGAATATGATACTCACGCATCCATTCTAACCATTCATCGTGAATTTCAGGGACTACTTTGACGGTTACATTGTAGACTATCATAGGGTGTTAATTTAATCAGTAAACTGTGTACTGTAATCTGTGAACTGTAATTATTAATGTATATTAAGCCAAGCTGGCGGATTATTTTTTAATTAATATTATCCCCTCTCAGCACCCGATATCTTTTACGCGCTTCCACCGCTAATGTGCTGCCGCTAAATTCTAAAAATAATTTTTCATAAAGTTCTTTGGCTTTCTCATAATTCAAATATTGATCATCGTATATTTTTGCCATTTCAAATAATGCATTATCAGCCCGAATCCCATCTTTGAATTTATCGATGATCTTTTCGTATTTTTTTATAGCGGCGTCTGTTTGTTTCTGGCGGTTTAAAATTTTAGCTTCCAAATACCATACGTCATCCTCCAGACTGTTCTCCGGATATTTAATGACAATACTGTCCAGGATTTTCATGGCTTCATTAAATTGATTTTGAAAAACTTTTAATTCTGCCTGGGAATATTCAGTCAATGCTAATCCTAAGGTATCCTGATTTAAATTATCCGAAATAAAAACAGAGAGATCGATTGCATCATTACTTATCAATTTTGAGGTGGCCTGTTTTAGGATATCAAATTGTTCTTCAGCCCATGCAAAATCACCCGCAAAATAAGACAATCGAGCATTTCTAAAACGCGCCATCTCGCCCAGATGATCTTCCAGAAAATCTTTATCAACCTGAGAATATAACAAGGTAGCTTCCCAGCGCTCACCAGAAATTAAATAATAATCCGCCAGATCTAATTTTGCCTGGGCTTTTAAGTGGGGTTCTATATAACTATTTTTAATAAGCTCCTCCAAAATTGAAATCGCCTTAGGAATATTATTCAGGTATCGCGCCTCAAGTTCTGCAAATTCAATAATCATAGAAGCAATCAACCTTCCGGTTCCATATTCTTTTTGCAGGAGTTCATAATCCTTTTCAATTTCTATTAAATCCTGTTGAGTGTATTCGTTTTTTTCTACAATTTGTTTTCTCCTGGCGATTAGCACTTGCCTGCTTGCTTCAAGATAAAAACTCCCAGAGGAACCTTTTGCTTTCACCGCGCTATAACCGTCAATAGCCGTTTTGTAGTCTCGGTCATTCGCAGCAATAGATGCGATATTAAATATTCTGGAACCACCTTCATTCAATTTTCTATCGAGACTTTTTGCTTGTCTCAATGCATTAGCATAATCTTTCGATTGTATGAAAGTCCATTGGAGCGTTTCTACCAGAGCGCTATTCTCTGGGTGTGATTGAATCTTGTCGTATAGTAAGGATTGAAAATTCTTATGCTGATCAGCGGGTAAATAGACCACCAGAATGCTTTCGAGATTTTGTGGATTAACTGAGCCATCAATCAACCCCAACACATAGTACTCCAGCATTTTATTCATTTCTCCACTCTTGCGGTACAAATCCGCCAGATTATAGGTGAATTTCATGGTCCCTTTCATTAATTCTTCTCCCCGCTCGTAAGTTTTTATCGCCAAATCCATACGGGTGATCGCACTGAACTCGGTTCCCAATTTGTGAATGTAAATTACGTCGGCCGGCAGGCGTTCTATGGCCATCTTAAACTGTTTTTCAGCTTTATCCAATTCTCCTCTTCGCTGCAATAATTTCCCATAAGAAACAAACAGCTGCACTTCTTTGGGTCTTTTTTGAAGTTCTTTTTTAATAAGGTCTTCGGCTTCTCCGTATTGATTCAGATTGAGCAGGCAGTCCAGGTATTTTCCAAAATAGGAATCATTCCCTGGATTCTTTAGATGTAATTCTTTATATAAACTGGCTGACTTTTCGTATTCCCCGTTATTATAATATTGCAGGGCAAGCCGCGGATCTTGGCTGCATAAAGCAAATCCAGCCAGATTCAGTAGTAAAATCAGCATCCACTTATACTTCATGCCTTAAAAAACGTTTATGGCGCAAAAATAGTTTATCCCACTCCATTCTAATATAACTTCCCAGCTATAAAGGGAATCATCTAAATTTAAATTTCTTTGCATCTTGCAGACTTTTTTAACATTCTCCATATGTTTCATCATAATTCACCACACGTAATTCTTTTTTCCGGGAAAGAAGTTTCATTAATGCGAAAGCATCCATGGATTTTTAGTGGTGCGATTTCCAAAAAAAGTGAACAGCTTTCAGATGGTGATCTAGTGTCTGTGTTCTCAAAAAACTTGGTTTACTTGGGTTTTGGACACTATCATGATGGAAGTATAAGTGTTCGAATGCTCTCCATAGGTCCGGAAAACTACGCTCACGAATTTTGGAACCAAAAAATGAGCCTGGCTTGGTCGCTACGAAAAAATTTAAATTTAGTTGGAAATGTATCCACCGATTGTTTCCGATGGATTCATGGGGAAGGCGATGGGTTAAGTGGTTTGATCATCGATGTGTACGGTGATATTGCGGTAATTCAGTGTCATTCCATCGGGATGCATAGAATGTTGGACACACTTATTGAAGAAATTAAACGTATTGCATCCGATAACATCCATCATATCATTGATAAGAGTAAAGAAACGCTCCCCAGGGATTATTCTGCAAATCTGGAAGACAAAATAGTATTCGGAAATAAAAATATAACGCAGGTAATTGAAAATAATATTCACTTTGAAATTGATTGTTTAGAAGGTCAAAAAACAGGTTTCTTTCTCGATCAAAGAGAAAACAGATTCTTATTAGGAATGTTAGCCAAAGACGCAGAAATTTTGAATGCTTTTTGCTATACGGGTGGCTTCAGTTTGTATGCGTTGCAGCATAAAGCTAAAAAAGTCTGTTCAGTAGACATATCTACCAAAGCGTTAGATAATTTAAAAGATAATGTTGAATTAAATCCGGCTTATTCGGGCTTGCATGAAATCGTCAAAGCGGATGTAATTAATTATTTGAAGCTTATGGATAGCGGTTCTTTTGATATCATAGTTTTAGATCCCCCGGCCTTTGCAAAAAGTTTAAATAAACGACATAATGCTATCCAGGCCTACAAGAGAATCAATTTGGACGCTATAAAAAAAATTCGCTTCGGTGGATTCCTATTTACATTCTCCTGTTCACAAGTAGTGACTGAAGATATTTTTTATAAGACGGTTTATTCTGCAGCTATTGAATCCGGGCGGAATGTTTCCGTATTAAAAAAGTTGAGCCAGGGTCAGGATCATCCGGTGAGTATGTTTCACCAGGAAGGCTCTTACCTCAAAGGGTTGTTATTGCAAGTCCAATAAATTATAAAGCTTAGCCATCGATATGGATTGGTTTCTCAAAGGATTTTTATTTGGTTTCACCATTAGTACGTTTATCGGTCCTATATTTATTTATTTGATACAAACCGGACTTACAAAGGGTTTTAAGAACGGATTGTTTTTAGGGCTTGGGACTTGGATCAGCGATTTTATATTATTGGGTCTTAGTTATTTTTTGATTTTGCAAATAGGTGACTATGTTCAGAGTGAACTGTTTTATAAAATCATTGGCTGCATAGGAGCTTTTGTATTGGTGGGTTTTGGTGTCTCATCATTGATAAAAACTTCTCAGAAAGAATGGATACAAAGAAATACCAACCTTCAGAAAGTGCATATTCCCTTTAAGTTAGTAATTCAGGGATTTTTAATCAATACATTGAATCCAAGTGCTTTTATTATATGGTTAAGTGCGGCCAGCTTGATCCTTCCGTACCATAAAAGTACTCCTGCATTTTATTTGGATATGTCTCTTTATTATCTAGGAATTCTAGGAACCATTATAATTCTAGATATCTTAAAAATATATCTCGGGTATCGTATCCAAAATTTATTAACACAAAAACACGTGATGTTAGCTCAAAAAATATCTGGTCTTTGTTTTATTCTATTTGGGGCATTTCTACTTTTCAAAGTGCTGTCGTTGAATTCATTTTAGGTACTATTTTTTCTTAAGTTTAATTTAACTATTCACTTACATACTTTCCAATATTCACTACGTCTAATCTCTAAAACCATGAATATTATGGAAACTTATAAAATAACTTCATTAAGAGCTAAGATTACCGGCCAAATATTTTTTGTATTGGCAATTTTAGTCTTCTCCATTTCTTGCGGACAAAAGCATTATATGGTTCAATCCAAGTCAGCCACGGCCGTTTCCAAAAGGGAATCCGCCAACCAAACTAAAAAAATAGTGATTAAGAAACATAAGTCTTCTAAGCATACTAAAAACATAGATGTCATAGAAGCTACAGCTAACACAGATGATGCTAAATCAACCACAAAAGAAACAGCTGGGAATTCATCTACAAAAGATGCCCAGGGTGGGGCCGTGATCGATGAATCAGAATTAATCTTCTTGGAAGAAAAGGAAGAGTTGATTATCGATACTAGCGAATATAAAGATCTAGTATTAGAAGACGATATGGTCGTTATCGATACTACCGATATAGATATTCACTAAACCTCTGATTACCAGCCTGGTAATAAATTAAATCCAAAATAGGCCTTGCTGTTTTTCTCCAAAGGCCATGCGAAATACGGTTCCAAAATCAAGGCGCCCAATACATTGACCCTTAGCCCAATACCTGTGCTAAAGACTGGTAGAGGTTTTACGAATTCTATATCTGAGTTGAAATCTGAATAATCATCCCAAGCTACGCCCCCATCCAGGAAAAAATTCAACTCCATAGGCAAAAATTCAAAAGGAATCAATGCAAATCGTTTAGGACCAAATAAGGGTAAGCGTAATTCTAAAGATCCTAAAGCTATTTTACTACCGCTTATTTGCTCATATTCGATTCCATGGCGACTGCGCAATTCATCCAGATGGCCGTATCCAAAGCCATGCATGAGGCCATACTCCCCAAGTAGCGTGGGATAGAAGGCATTGGCATCTTTTCCATAGCGAGCGAAATGCATCCCTCTGACTGCTATGCCAACAGGTTTAAGCCAAAAATATTTACGGCCATCCAACGTGTTTGCAAAATAATTATATAGTCCAAAATTTTGCTCGATGGATACTCGGTATCGGTAACCCAATAATGGAGACGTCAGCCCAAAATATGAATTATCGCCTACCCAGCCTAAAAAAGCATTATACACCATACCCTTTTGGATTTGGTATGGCCCGATATTCACCGAATTGCCGAGGGAAATTTTATCCTTGTTTGAAGTGATGTATGAAAAGCGGTTTTGGTCACCATAATAATCAACGATCTGATCCAAACGAAAAAACCGGTACGAAAAACCTGCACCTCCTTCAAAGCGCTGAGTCACTGAAATGGGATAATGAATAAATGCACTAGCCTGATCTTCAAATATTCGAAGTACCTCAGTGGTATCCGTGATAGCCTCAAACGTATTACCATTTTGATCCTGATAGGTGTGAAATTCAAAACCTGGGGTAAAATTGAAATAGCGGCTTGGAAAATGAGAAATTCCCAGGCCCCAGGGAAGTCGTTTGGATTGATTTATATATGTAACCGCACCGGCTACATCTACTATCTCTCCGTTCAAGGAAAGCCCGGAATAAAGTTGATGCTCGCCTATAATGTCCGAAAACAACATGTCCACACCACCTGCCAATCCTAATCCGGTTCGAAAACTGCTTCCATAGGATGTACCTCCCGATGCACCAATGTATGTCAAGCTGAATTCTGGTCGATACTTTTGAATTCTGGAACTATCCACAAGTTGTATTTCATCCAACCGGCGGATTTGTTCGTTTACAATATCTGTTTTCCGCACATTTTCAAAGGGTAAAACAGCTACAGAAGGATCTACCACAAAATTTTTATCGACCAACGTTTGATCTAATCGATCTGTACTGGCTTGATATATTTGAAAACTATTGTCTGAATAATAGCTATACAGTATTCGATCTCTTTTTTGAGAAACTGAAATGGCCGGGCCATAGGGGGTCAAACTACTTACTCCATTTATCACATCACTTATTCTGTAGGTAATATTGGAATCGATCTTGTACTTATAAATATTCCGCACGCCATCGTAATCACTAATAAATATTAAATCCGATTCATGATTGAATTGGGGATTAAACGAATTGGCTTTTGAAAATAGATCCAGCTGTGTGACTTTGGAGGTGTTGAGATCTAAGATGGCTAGATTCATTTTCCATTTGCCGTCCACTCTTCCATTTTCCATACAAAGTTGATCGGTTGAAAAAACAATTTTAGAGCCATCGGGAGACCAGTCAGCTTGAATTTCAGCATAAATATCATCCGAAAGCTTTTCTGCTTTTAGCGTCTTTAAATCCAATAAGTATAAATCTGTTTGCCCATTTTGAATGCCACTTAATACCATTTTATTGCCGTTGGGTGACCAGGAAGGATGCGTAAAATAATATAGATTGGACAGTAAAATCTCTTCCGATGTTTTACCCGTTTCCGCGTCAATAATGATTAAAACAGATTGGCCTTTCTTGAAGGCAACAAAAGCAAATTTTTTACTATCTGGCGACCAGGTTCCTGCTGATTCGATAGCATTTAATTGATCAATGTGTCCCTCCTTAGCGGTACTATATAATTTTCGGATAACTTTGCCACTATTCGCATCAGCTAAAAATAAATCAATCGTAAATAAATCTTTCTCGGATAAAAATGCCAGGTACTTTCCATTGGGACTTAATGCTGGAGAAATATTAATCCGTCCGGCATTATCGTCATCTATAATTTTTTTTCCTTGTTTAGTTTTCTGTTGGCCCTTAATTTGATCTGCATAATATTGGTTCATAGTTCTTTGCCATAAATTCGATAACGTATCAGATCGGATCTGTAAAACTTCTCGACAGGCTTGATCAAAACCATACTGACCAATGGCCATAAAAAAGGGTTTTATTTTTTCATCCCCAAAAAACCCACTGAAAAAAGACCAAAACGCCTGACCATAACGATAGGGAAAATACTTAGACTGATCCATTTTTTTTAGGGCCGGTATATCTTTTCGCTGAACCGCATCTCTCATCCACATGGCCGTATGAGGGTCTCTTCGGCCTACAGAAAGATATTCTGCTAAGCCTTCTATTACCCAAAGGGGATAATTGCCCAGTGATTCAATATTGGTGGAATCGCCTTGAAGTATCATGTGATATTGAAAGGCATGCACTAATTCATGTCCGATAACATGAAAACTTTGTTCATTGGTTATAGCTAATGGTAAAATGACTCGATTTCTTAAACCCTCCGTTACACCTCCTGTACCCGCATCAATATTTCCTCCGATGGCGTAGGTCTGCTGAAAGTCTGCATGATTATTGTACAAAATAACTGGATTCCTTTGGGTAAACGTGTCTCTTAAAATGGCTTGGTGCATTTTGTACCATGTTTCAAACCAGGAACCAACCTCTCGTATTTTCAAACTGTCCAGGTCATAATAATAAATATCAAAATGTACTGTCTGCAATATTTTAAAATCCAGCTCCTTGTATTTGGGTTTGTTTCGGCCAAAATACTGGGCATCTGCTGGAACGAATATTCCCATTAGAAGGAATGATAAAATAAATAGCGATAGATTTTTCATAGGTTAATAATCAAAGTGAAATTTAAATGAATAAATGGCCTTCTTGGAAATTCCAATTTCATTCTATCACATATAACGATAGACGATAAAGAATTTATTATTGGATACTATTATTTTGTTGAACTAATAGATAAACAAAGAATAAATATTGAATTAATAGGTATTTATAGTAAACTCGATCTCAAGTTTTTATGCCTAACATTTGTTTAGTTTGGCGTAAAAACCAAGTTCACACATGGGGCAATGACTGAATTATTAGTGATGTTAGGAAAAGTAGCACAACCTGAAGGGCCGCATGGCGCCTCATTAAAGGATATAATACTTAAGTTTCCCTTTTCCATTGGGAAAGAAAATGACTGACCGTTGATATTTCTAACCTTAAAAAAAACATCTGCTACCAGAGCAACACCAAATTCACTACCCTCGGCAAGAGTTACCGGAGTGATATCCACAAAGTGTTCTTCATTTTGATGAATAGATTGCACGGTTTTTTCTGCAAGGACCTGATTCGTGCTTAAATTATAAAGTTTTATTTTATAAGTTCCGATTGTTGGCACCTTCAGTCCCAATTGGCTAACGGTTCCTGTTTTTAAAGGTTTGAAACGAAACCCATACTCCCATACTTCAAGTGCCATCTTCACGGTGTCAATTTTAATTCCCGAAAGCTCGAAAAAAGAAAAGAATGGGCTTTCTTTCGCAGCATCATCCTTATTACATCCAAAGTATAGAACGCTCAAAAGCAGGGCGATGAAAATTACATTGCGCATAGATTTTATTTTAATTTTTTGATAATTCATTTTTTTTCATACGGACATTTTTAATCACCGTTTTTATCGACAAGGCTTCAAACATAGCATAAGAATTAAACCAGTTGATAAATTGCCGTACCGTATCCTCCTGGTTTTCAAAAAACAAGGCTTTTTGAGTTTTGTTGGATAAAATGGTCGGAAAACTGACAATAAGGTATTTATCATCCACAATAAAACAATCCTGGCCGATGGTTTTCTCCTGATACTGTATATAACGGTGAAAATACATGTCGGCTCCTTTATCTTTAAACATCTGGAATCTGCGCTCCGAAGCCTCAATAAATTGTTCCGTTATGTCTTCCGGATTAATACATATTACGATATCAAACTGGACGGGAAAACCGGCATCAGCTTTCGCTTTCAAAAGGTCCGCCACCCGCTCGTTCCAGCTATCAGGCGCTTTAGGTGAATTGGCGTATACCACCGAACGAATATTTGTACTGGCCTTTTCTACCAACTGCAGGGAAATATTATAAATGTCATGATATGTTTCCAGTAGTTTGTACTGCCTGTACTCCGTAATGTGCATGTCAATGGATTCCAGGATTTCATTCTGTTTTTCCAACGTCCCTTCTATCCGGGCAATATCCAAAGCCCTCTCCAAGCCAAGTACCACGCATATTAATCCAATGCAAGAGTAAAAAATGCCTTCGTTAAATTTGTGAATGGTGTCAGCATACTGACTAAACATAGAAAATGAACCCAGGTCTAAAACTGTTCCTATTAACAGTAGGCTTCCTAAAACTAGAATGGAATAAGTCAGCGCACCCCTTACTGTTTTGTTGGCGGTTTGCGCCATCTTTTTCTTGAAATAAAACTTCTCATCCTTATTCATAACAGTAACAAAGTATTGAAGAAATTCTTTAAGTTCATTAAATCAAATTTAGTAATAATCAGCTAAACTTTACTAGAATTCTAATTCATGCATTTATATAGCTAGAATAGATTGAATTTAAAATATAAAATATTAATATGTAAGCAAAAATAATTTAAGTCATTTTTGCACATAACACACATTTTTTTCTTTAAAATATTCTTCAGGAATCACTGAATATATATCCCAACATTCAAAACTTGTTTTTTTAGGTAGCATAGCAAATTCTTTATTGAGTTTTCCTCCCTTCAAACAAAGTAAACCATTGGGTAAGGCGTTTGTAGATAGCTTATTAATCAATGGCGCGGCCCAAAGCCATAGTTGGTTTATATCAGTAACTGCGCGTGAAACTACAAAATCAACCTTTAGTTTAGATTCTTCCGCACGTTGATGTAAGGCCTCCAAATTTGTCAAACCAGTTTTTGAAATAATTTCTTTAACAACCTGAATTTTTTTCTGAGTTCCGTCCATGGCTATAATCTTTATCTCTGGAAATAAAATAGCCAGGGGTACTGCCGGAAACCCACCACCTGTTCCCAAGTCAATCAGTTGTGTGCCACTTCTAAATTGAATAAATTTTGCCAGACTGAGTGAATGGAGTACGTGATTACGGTATAAAAATTCGATATCTTTCCGCGAAATAACATTGATTCGTTGATTCCAATATTCATACAATTCTTTAAGTTGTTGGAATTGATCTTTTTGTTTTGAACTCATGTCAGGAAAATAGGATAGAAGAAGTTCCATTACCATTTCTTTTTTGGAATAAACAATAGGGGAAGTTGTAACAACACATGTAATACATACAAGAATTCCCACACAGGAAAAAAGTAAACGAGATCCTGCTCTTTAAACCACTTCGACTGTTGTTTAAATATCATCATAACGGGAATTATACGCAGGATATAAAAGAGCATTCCATAAACCAAGCCAAAAATAAACCCTATCAAGGGAACTAATAGATAAAAACCGATGAGACTCAAAAAATATATGCCTAAGTATATCTTACTCTGATTAGAATAATAATTGGATGTGGCGTAATGTCTCCTTTTTTGTTGGAAAAAAGAAATATAATCATGGGCCGCGAAACTGTAAACAAAACTTTCGTGTTCGAGACAGTAAGCCATACTACAATCTCGAGCATACTTATTAATTTTAAGGTCATCATCTCCAAATTCCAGCTCTGGAAAGACATCCTGGTCCAAGCCTACCGTTCGGTGATAGAGCAGGTTTCTTCCCACACCCATATATCCCAGCCCATGTTCAATAGCGCCCATATATTGTAGCGCATTCATTATGCACTCAAATCGGATTAATTTATTAATCCAGCTCGATTCTTTGTGAAAAGGAGCGTATCCCACGACAATTTTTTTGGTATTCCCCTTTTTTTTCACCATATTTGTAATCCAATTCTGAGAACAGACCCAACAATCTGCATCTGAGAGAAGGATCCAAGTGTATGTTGCTTTTTTAATTCCAAATGAAAGAGCATCTTTTTTTCCCCCCCTGGTTTTTTGATGATGAAGCAGCGTTAACTTTGAGTTATCATTAAAGTGTTTTAAGACCCATTTTAAATTGCCAACATCGTAAGCATCATGAACCAAGATAATTTCAAATTTCAGATAGTTTTGATTCAGAAGGTCTTCAATAAGGCGAATCAGATTTTCATTCATTTCCTGGAAGCAAACTATAATGCTTACAGGAGAAAGTAAATATTCTAGTTGAGTTGATTTGGATGCCTCAACTTTAAAAAAAAATACGATCCAATAAATACATTGAAAAAGTAAAAAAAGTATGCTAATAAATATTAATAAATTAACTATCACATTGCAAAGTAATCATTTTGCAAAATTGAAAATAGAAAATCAATGAGCCAGAGAAAATTTAAACGCAACATTGTATTCTCCTATCTAATTATACCCATATTACTTTTACTGTGCAAAGTGACAGCCTTCGGTCAGATGAATTTCAACGGGCACTTAGTTTTTGGCCACGAATGGATTGATCCTAAGAAAGATTATTTTAAATTTAGTTTGGATAAAGATGCTATTTATCGCCTGGATTATAAGTTGTTACTCAATTCCGGCATTCCTGTAGGCACATTGCAGGCTAGTAAATTTCAACTGTTTCACCTGGGAGAAGAAATCGACGTCTACATTAGTACAGAAGGTGTCATGCAGCTTGGTGATTACATAGAAATTTGGGCCACTAAAAATCGAGGAGAATTAGATCGTGCCTTATTTAAAAATTCAGGAGATATTTTTAATCCTGCATACAGTCTATTTACCGATGTGACTGCTTATTATCTAAGTTGGTCTGATCAGAACTCCTCGCACCGGATTTCACTCATACAAAATGACATCAGCAATTCAATTCCAGAAGATGAATATTGTCTTGTAAAAGAAACCATCGTTTATAATGAGAACAGTATTAAGCGCAGCGTGGGAACCCAAAGAGTAGAAAAGTTTCCAGATTTTGATGCAGCACAGGGTTATGGTACTTCGTTTTTTAACAACAGAACGTTTGTATTGAATTTTCCTAAATTTTATAAGAATGATATTCCAGCTAAAATCCGATACCGAATGACGGGTGATGGACAAGATGCCAGCGCACATAAAGTCGATATTTTTATAAATAACACCCTTGCCGATAAAATTGTATTTCCTGGGTATACGGTTCTTCAAAATGAATTAACCATACCTGCGGATAGCCTATCCGTCAAAAAGGATTTAAAGTTTGTAGCCAACGGATTTGCTGAAGATAGGGTCAGCGTAGCACAGATAGAAATTATATATCCTAAGTTATTTGATTTTGAAAAGAAAAAAATGGCATCCTTTTCTATTCCCGCTTCACCTATTCGGAAATTTCTAGTTCTGAAATCTTTTGATGGAGGCAATGAAATGACGCTATTTAATAAGACCCATAATTTTTATATAAGGAGTAACAAAGAAGCCAACGATTTATACACCATCAATTTGCCACCAGCAACTAACGAGCGTGACTTGATTATTTGGAATGATTCCGAAGTCATTAAAATTTCGCATTTGACTAAAATAAAGTTTGATATTCCTGTTCCCGATAATTATGATTATTTAATTCTCTCTCATCCAAAACTTATGGGCGATGGAAGTGGAACGAATAGTATACAAGAATATGCTGATTATCGTCAAAGCGCAGAAGGTGGTTCTCACAAAGTACACGTCGTAAATGTAACGACACTTTTTGATTTATTCGGATATGGAATTCCAACACATTCTATTGCGTTAAGAAATTATTTCCAATACCTAAAAAATATAAATCCGAATCTGAAAGAGGTTTTTATAATTGGCAAAGGATTGGAGTACCCCGTTTATAGAAAAAATGTTGCGGAAGCAGATTCATTTCTATTTGTTCCCACTTACGGTTTGCCTGCAGCGGATGGATTGTTAGTAGCAGACAGCTTTAGGATTCAGAATTTTGCCATTGGAAGGTTGCCAGCTATTAATGTTGGTGAAGTAAAAGCGTATCTGGAAAAAGTAAAATTACATGAACGCTATTTAGAAAATACCAAACATGACATCGAACATAGAGAATGGATCAAACGTGTGATGCATCTTTCAGGTGGACGTCCTGGCGATTATGGTATCATTCGTTCGCAATTGGAAGGAATGGAAAATATCATCGAACAAAATCAATTCGGTGCTGACGTGACTACCTTCTATAAAGAAAGTTCCGGACCTATTCAAGTTTCTCAAACAGAAGAGATCAAAAAATTAATTAATTCGGGAGTTTCCTATATTTCATTTATGGGACATTCGGCACCATCTACTCTGGATTTTAATATTGAAAGTGTGCAGTCTTTAAACAATAAACCTAGATTTCCGGCATTCATGGCTTTGGGATGTTATGCCGGACAAATGTTTCAAAATTTCAAAAGCATCAGCGAAGAATACAATCTTGCACAAGACAAAGGATCCATAGTGTACCTCTCCAATTCCACTGCAGGACTCATTCCTATACTGAGTGTTTATGGTAATGAATTGTATGATCAAATGGGGGGTGATTTATATGGTTCGACTTTAGGTAAAATCGTTCAGGAAGTAAATAAAACCATGTTGGCTTTTTCTGGTGAAGCCATTCAGACCCAAGCTCTTTCCATTAGTTTTAATGGAGATCCAGCTATCCGATTTCATCTGAACCCAAAACAAGATTACACCCCTGATACAAAAACCATTCAAACAGCACCAAAAACAATACATAGTTCATTACCAGAATTTAATTTCAGCTTTGACATTATTAATTTGGGTAGATCATACCAGGATAGTATCACCGTTCTAATTGTACAAGAGTCTCCCGATGGCGAAAAAACAAAAATCATTGAACAAAAATATTTGGCTCCGGCATTCCGAAAAAACTACACGTTTAAAATTCCCGTTTATGGTGATGCATCTATTGGTTTCAATAAATTGTATGTGACCTTAGATCCAGATAATGAAATTGCAGAATTACCAAATCCCGAAGCGGAACTTAATAACAGTTTTCAATTTACTACAGGAGAACTAAGTTATAATTATTATGTATCCAGCAATATTGCGCAAGCACTTTTTCCCGAGGAATTCAGCATCGTAACGTCCGATCAACCCCATTTGTATGCATACAATGGAAATACATTTGCACCGGTGACAAATTATACATTTGAAATCGACACAACGGCATATTTTAATAGTTCCTTCAAAAAAACAAAAACGGTTACCCAAACTGGAGCTAGTATTGAATGGCAAACGGGTATTAATTTAATACCGGAGAAAGTACACTATTGGCGAGTTTCCCAAATTGACAGCCTTACAGGAAGGCCAACTTGGGATCAGTCTTCTTTTATATTCCTCCCTAACGAATCCCATGGGTGGAATCAATCACATTTCTTTCAGTATAAACGCGATTCGTTTATAAATCTGATATTGGAAGAACCCGCAAGGACATTTGAATATCAAAAATCCTTGTTAGATATCCGCATCACTAATGCACATATGCCACTTCCGAATTTTGCACGGCCTAGAATATTTTTGGGTGGAGAAGAAGAATTTGATATGGACTTTAATTACCGCTCTTATCCTAATATTAAAAGTGGGTTACTGGTTTCTGTCATAGATCCCCTTAATGGAAAATTATGGATAAATAAAACCGGAACAGATCACAATAGTTATAACGGTGGTTATAATTTCAGCGATAAAAAGTTTTTCTTTTTTTATTCTGAAACACAAGAACAAAGGGGCCGTTTTATTTCATTTGTTAAAAATGTTATTCCCGATGATCACATAATAATTATTCATGTGTTTAGCGTGAACAACAATTCCTATTTTTCAAATACATGGGAAGCGGATGGCACAGAAAATATATATTCGGTTTTAACTCAATTCGGTGCCAGGCAGATTAACGATCTAAAAATTCTGGACGATTTACCTTACATCCTTATATTTCAAAAAAATAATTCAAACTATGAAATAAAAGAAGCTATTGGAAATGAAACAGAGAAATTAGAAATTACCCACAAATTCGAGTTTCCGTTGACAAATGGTCAATTATTTTCAACCGTTATTGGACCAAGTTCGTCCTGGAATACATTTTTATGGAATAGAACTCAGCTAGATACAACGGAAGACGTAGAATATATCCAGATTTATGGAGTAGATACATCAGGACTTGAAACAGATCTCTTCGGCAATATAGAGGCCGCTAAAATGGACTTGAGTTCCATCAATACTTCTCAATATCCATTTCTTAAGTTAAGCTGGACATCTTCCGATACAGTATCCCGGAGTCCTTCCAATTTGGATTATTGGAGAATCCTATATGAGGGTTTACCAGATATTGCATTTAATCCCGCCTTCCATTATACGGTAAATAAGGACACGTTGAATCAAGGTGAAAATTTTTTAGTGGAAATTGCTGCTATCAATTTGAGCCATTATGATATGGATAGCCTTTTAGTAAAATTTACCTTATTAAATGAATCAAATCAAGGCGTTTCGACATTCAAAAAATTTCTACCGGTAAATTCATTTGAATCTATCCAGGTAATTTTTAACACATCTACTAGCGGACAAGCTGGTCTTATGAGACTCCTCATTGAATTAAATCCCGATCAGGACCAAAAAGAAAGAATTACGTTTAACAATGTCGCTGAACTCACGTATTATGTGTTAGGTGATGTGCGAAGACCGCTGCTGGAAGTGCTCTTTGACCAAAAACAAATTTTTGATGGCGAACTTGTTTCCGCCAAAGTTGACATTGGAATTTATCTACGAGATGAAATTTTTTCTGCTGCCTTGACAGATACGTCTCTGTTTGAAATATGGATTATAGATCCAAACGATCGTTCGCATAGAATTTATATCAACCAAAATAATGTCACCTTCACTCCTTCCAATAGTTTATCCGGTGGCACTAAAAATGAAGCAAATGTTATAATAAAAAACAATTTTGTTCTGGATGGATATTATCAACTGATCGTTCGGGCCAAAGATTTATCCGGTAATTCATCGAGTTCCGGCGAATATATTATCAGTTTTCAGGTAATTAATAAACAGGCTATTTCTAATATTCTTAATTGTCCCAATCCGTTTATTACCGGCACTAAATTTTTATATACGTTGACAGGTTCGGATATACCAGCTTTCTATAAAATTCAACTATTTAATGTTTCAGGTATTTTAGTTAAAGAAATTTCTCAAGAAGAATTGGGTCCACTTTGTATAGGAACTCACTTGACAAATTATACGTATTACGGGGAAGATGCTAGTGGTAACCGACTGGCAAAAGGACTTTACTTATATCAACTTATTGCCAAAGACAACAACGGAAAAGACCTGGAAAAATACGGTGAAGACACTAAACAAAATAATAAAAATGATTTTGGAAAAATGGTGATTCTGCGTTAGAAAAAGAAACTATCGATTTTATGTTACCATTTACAGAGGTCTCCATTTTGATCCAACCATTTCTCTGCCGCTTCATATTCTGGCATAGCTTGAGCTACAACTTTCCAAAATGCAGTGGAATGATTCATGTGGACGGTGTGAGCCAACTCGTGAATGATGATATAATTTAATACAAATTCTGGAGCCATCAATAACCTGGACGAAATACTTATATTTCCATGGGTGTTACAACTTCCCCAATTAGTCTGATTGTTGCGCAGCTGAATTTTTCCCATTTTTTGACGGAAGTAAATTTCATTTAATTCTAATACTTTTTGTGATATCTCCCGGCTAAAAATCTTGGCCATAATCTTGCTCACCAGAGTAGAAATTGTTTTCTGTCTCAATTTGGGTCTCAGATTCCCGGGAATGACCATCATAATCTGGGAACCACCTAACATGGCGGTCGCTGTTTTTTGTTCTAAATTTTCCTTAATAATTAATGTGAATATTTTGCCTCTGATAGTCAATTCTTCTCCATCACTATAGTTTCTTGGTTGAAACCGGTGAATTAAATTTTTATCTTTTGTAAGTTTTTTTGCAATCCAATCCTGCGCCCAGCTAATGTGTTCTTCTTTTTTCTTTACTGAATCCACCAATGGAATTCGGACGATGGCTTTTTCTTTGGCTAATGAGACCCGCACGGAACTTCTCCGCTCGTGATGAATTTCTAAAATAAATTGAAACTGATCCGTTTGGATCTTTCGTATTTCTTTAAATCCAATAGTTTTAGGCATATTTCCTTTCAAACTCCTTCATCACATCTACTAAATATTGTACACTATCCAATTCTAGTGCATTATACAGAGACGCCCTGAATCCCCCCACGGATCGGTGACCTGCTAATCCAACTATATTGGCTCGTTTACATTCATCCACAAACAGCACTTCTACTTCCGGTCGCTCGGTAACAAAAACCAAATTCATTTTAGACCGATCTTCTTTAGCTATCGTTCCTTTAAAAAGTGAATTGCGATCAATTTCCTCATAAAGTGTGGCGGCTTTTAAATTATTTCTTTCTTCCATGCTATCTACTCCGCCCATCTCTTTAATCCAACGCATGGTCAATAAGGATACGTAAATTGGAAATACGGGCGGTGTATTGAACATGGATATTTTTTCTATGTGCTGTTTGTAATCCAACATAGAAGGTAGATTTCGTTTGGATCGTCCAACTAAATCTTTGTTTATCACAACTAACGTTACTCCCGCTGCGCCCATATTTTTCTGCGCGCCGGCATAAATTAATCCGAAATCCTTTCCATCTATTTTCCTGCTAAAAATGTCTGAGGACATATCGCAAACTAGCGGAATGTTTACATTGGGAAATGATTGATATTGCGATCCATAAATGGTATTATTGGAAGTAATATGCAAATAAGCGGCCTCAGGGTTTACTTCAAAATCTTTAGGTATATAAGTAAATTTTTCATTTTCTGAACTGGCTATGACATCGACAGGGCCCAATTTTTTAGCTTCTTTAATAGCACCACTTGACCAAACACCTGTGTTTATATAATTGGCAGTTTCCCCTTCTTTTAATAAATTCATAGGTACCATAAAAAACTGACTGCTGGCACCTCCAGACAAAAACATGACCGAATATTCGTCATCCAAAAATAAAAGTTCCTTTACAAGTGCCTCTGCTTCGTGAATGACCCTTTCAAAATTTATGGTCCGATGCGATATTTCCAATAAGGAAAGATCCATTCGGTCAAAATTTAAAACAGCATCCGCTGCTTTCTCAATTACTGATCTAGGTAAGATACCCGGACCTGCATAGAAATTATATTTTTTCATTCCTCATAATATCGGGTAAAGATAAGGATAAACCGAGAATTGTCATTGTGCGAAAGAGTATTGACAATTATGTTATAAATAATCTGACACCCTAAAAATTGGCTTACATTTTTACAAACTTACCGGATCCAATGCTTTTGTCATCGCTCACAATTTGATAAAAATAAACACCAGTTATCAGATCGCTGACATTAATTTGAACCGTCTCACGATATATAGTCCTCTCCTCTTGCTTTGCAAGTTTGCCTTGAGCATCATAAATATGGATCCCAAAAGGAATACTAAAAAGATATTCTCCGCTATTCTCAATGTTGATCTGATCTTGAACTATTTTAATATGTATAGTTAGCTTATCTGAGTCGACATGTTTGTTGAGATGCAATTGAACGCGTCTCCATTTGGTGCAGTATATATCAAATAAAAAATTCCAGGCGGAGATGAGGAGATTTCCGCCCGGGTAAAATGTTGCGGGAGAAAATCTTTAGTTCTTGACAATTCTGGTCCATCAATATTGGTTGCCGGATAGTATCTCCACCAGAAATATACCTGATGGTAAAGCAGCAACATCTACGAGCACGGATCGCTTGTTTTCAAAGGACTTCTCATATATCATCCTTTTGTCAGCTGTTTTATACGCCCCTGATAAGACTGCAAATAATTTCTTTTAGTGGTATCATTGAGAAAAGATGCAGCTACCTTTTTTTCAACTAAATCTGATTTGGATATCATCAATTCCATAATATCACGAAAAGTCTTTTCACTGATTTCTGCATTCTCCGCTAGTTTGGCAAATTGCAAACTGATTTTGCTTTGAGCAAGATTTCTTTGCAATAGACCATCTTCTAAGGCAAAGTCTTTATCTTCTATATGAATACGGCTATTTAGCAAGTCATAAGCTGGACTTAGTCGATAATCTCCCATAGGGGTTTCCAATATCGAAAAATTTTTAAAGTGCGCATCTCCATTTGAAAAAAGATAATTAAAGACAAGTATTTTTAAAAGTTTAGGTGCTTCTATTTTGTACGTGGTCAAGTATTTTTGCATTAATTCGAATAGCTCTAAATAATTTCCTAAATACTTGTAATGTTCTCCATGCGTTTGTGGCATTCTACCTGCTAAGGAAGCAAAATCATCTTGAGCCAATTTTGAGCCATTTTCTTTTACATCAAATCTTTTGGTGATGTATGCAGGTCTACCATCTTTAAAAAATATCAATGCATTTTCTGCGGTCTCTATTCCATAAACCTGACGGGCAATTTGCATGGTTAAATGCTCATTGGCGGGCATTTGATCTGGCTTTTTACCAGCACCTGGAATTGGTTTCAGAATATAAGTTCCATGTTCATTTTCATTGGTAAGTCTTAGCTTGTTTTTGTCAAGAAATACAGAAAATTTTTCTTGTACACCTGATATCGATATACGTTTTCGATTCTCTTCAAATAGTTCATCAGTTTCTGAATTGGATGATGGAGAATCGTATGGCAAAACATGATGCACTTTCTTGCCCTGAAATACTCTATTCAAAGCGGTTCTGTTATACGTATCAAAACCCTCAGATAATGTGCTGGGACAATATTTAATTTCTGGTAAACTCATTAATTCTCTAATTTAATAACTCTTACGGCACCTATGCTGTCATTTTTTGCAGTAATTATCAGCAATCCGAAATGGTCTTCTCGGTCGATTCTATTTAGTTTACATACCACTTGTTTATTAGAACCTTCAGGAAGCATGTTATAAAAAAATGGAAATAGGTATTTAGATTGAAATTCTTTTTCGGTTTTAAGTAAAGTGAGACTTATGCTTTGCTTACTGTTGTCGGCCACCCAGTCATCGTGATAACGAAATGAAAACGAAGCATCATCGTGTTGGGTCAAGATACCCGCTTCTTCATTCTTAAATAATACTTTGGCATTTCTCATTTAGTAGGCGTTATATTTTTAATTTTTAGGCAAACCTCCATACCTAACACATCAGATATCTTTTGCAATGTTAACAGCGTAGGATTTCCTTTTCCGCTTTCAAACTGTTTTAGAGTTCTCAATCCAACGCCTGACAGTTCTGCTAATGTTTCCTGTGTTACTTGTAGAGCTTCCCTACGGTCTTTTATAGTTTTTATCATTTCGCTAAAGTGCATTATATGGCATAATTTTTAGTAAATGTAATACTAATTTTCTAAATTACAATAAAAAGAGCATTAAATAGCACTATGCAATAAATTTTCTGATTCTTTTTATATGTTTGCAACAAAAAGAGCATTAAATGGCACTATTATATATGCGTTTTGATACTTTTTATGTGTTTGCAACAAAAAGTATATATTAAAGCACTATTGTATAAGTAAGAGTAATTGTCTTGGATTTAGCAGTATTGGTGGTAACGTTCAGGACTTCCCGAAGTGGGGGAAATAGAATTCCATCCGCCCCTGCTGCTAACTGAAGCTAAATTTATAAATAAAAGTTGATGATTAGCATCCCGATCTGACACCCTAAAAATTGGCTTAAATTTTTATAAACTTACCGGATCCAATGCTTTTGTCATCACTCACAATTTGATAAAAATAAACACCCGGTATCAGATCGCTGACATTAATTTGAACCGCCTCACGATATATAGTCCTCCCTTCTAGCTTTGCAAGTTTGCCTTGAGCATCATAAATATGGATCCCAAAAGGAATACTAAAAAGATATTCTCCGCTATTCTCAATGTTGATCTGATCCTGAACTATTTTAATATGTATGGTTAGCTTATCTGAGTTTGTGATGGAATAAATGGTATCGCATGATGATCCTGCTATGGGACCAAGATCGAAATTGGGAAATATTGGTAATGTTCCAAGCATTTCTGAAGTCGTAAATACAGCCCTTTGCTGTACGTTACAGTTCTCACCTTTAAGATTTGGATGGTTAATGCGGTGTATATATGAATTATTTCCGCCAAAACAAGAAATATAAATTTTATCATCTGGAGCTAAACTCATATGATAAAAATTTGCCGTCCATATATTCCGATATAACGTTCCATCATATACAGAAACTAAACTTTTACTGTTTTCAATATTATTTGAATTTAGATCAAATTGCCAAATTTTACTAGTAGTACAATAATACAAAAAACGATCGTTAGGAGAAATAGCCACACAAAATGAAAGTTCTTTACCCACCTCATTTTTAATATGCGTGGGATTACTAAAGTATCCGGAACATCGATCAAAATCAAAAATGAGCAATTCTCCCGGATAAAAACAAAGCACATATTTGTCTCCGGATTTAGTAAACACATCATTCCCATTAAAATCCCGAAGGTCTCCCGGATAACCTATGACTTGTTCATGATGCAAGCGAATGCCCTGAGGGTCTAACAAAAAGAAATAATAAATATTTTTCCCTGACTGTTTTTGGACAATCCACCAATCTCGACCGTTTGCGTGTCTGCAGGCATTTAAGTTTGCTTGGGCAATATCGCCATAATGGACTATTTCATTTTTCTTTATAACCTCGCCCCATCCGCGATCTCCCATGTTATCGATCAGCGAATAATACAGAAAAAAACATCCTGTAAACTCACGTATCAATTCTGAAGAAATGTCTTGAGGCTTGTGGATTAGTATCGTTTGATCTTTTTTTCCAGGCATCGGTAAAAATATGGCCCCATTCTGAACTGGATATGCCCCACCATAATATCCTTCCCAAATATACCCAGGGTTTATGGTGTCTCCTCCCAAGGCTATTTCGTGGTTTCTATTATATATATGGAATCCATCAGTATAATATAATAATTCTCCACTGGCATCAGAAATCGAAGCGTTGGTAAAACAGAGTACAGCAATTTTATTTCCTTTTAATGGGTACTTACATTCCAATGAATCATTATTAAATTGAATACTGGTTAAGCCAGAACGATTTCCTTGCCTATCAATTAAATTTGATCCAAAACCTATTAACCAGGTATTATCGTAAAGTGACTGCCCAAATAGAGGACATAGCGTTTCTATAATAAGAATAAACGTTAAAAATAAATGACTAATTCTTTTCATCGCATAATTACAAATTTACCAATTTTAGGATAGAAATTATATTTATCAATATCAAAACTATTGAATCATTAGCAGGCCATTATTTTTATTTATTTTGGACAGCAGTGATCCACTTTAAAACTTCAAGTGTTTTACCGTCAATGATTCATTGATCAATTGTTTTAGAGAATCAATGCCAATTTTCAAATGGGTATGCACAAACTCCTGGGTAACTTGTCTATCGCTGTCCTCCGTTTTTACACCTTCCGGAATCATAGGCATGTCAGAAACCAATAATAAGGCCCCCGCTGGAATCCTGTTTTTAAATGCGGCAATAAAAATGGTAGCTGTTTCCATATCTATAGCTAAGGCCCGCAATTCAGTCAGATATTTTTTAAAATCTTTGCGGTGCTCCCACACTCTTTTGTTGGTAGTGTACACGGTCCCTGTCCAATAGTCCCGCTCATATTCGCGGATGGTCGTTGAGATGGCTTTTTGTAAGGCGAAGGCCGGAAGTGCCGGTACTTCTAACGGTAAGTAATCGTTGGATGTTCCTTCCCCTCTGATAGCCGCAATGGGCAAAATCAAATCGCCCACTTTATTCTTGTTTGATTTTAATCCGCCACACTTCCCTAAAAATAATATCGCCTTGGGTTGAATCGCTGTCAATAAATCTATGATGGTACCTGCATTAGGACTACCCATTCCAAAATTAATAATGGAAATCTTTCCCGCAGTTGCATTGACCATACTTCGGTCCCTGCCTTTTATTTCTACTTGATTCCAGTCTGCAAACAACTCTACGTAGAGACTAAAATTTACCAGAAGAATATACTCTCCGAATTCATCTATATTGACCCCGGTGTATCTAGGCAACCAATTCGTAACGATATCTTTTTTGGTTTTCACGATGGCCTAAACTTTCATTAAATGCAGCTTGTCGATAGGATGTAGATTTTATTTATCAATAAATTAAACTCAGGTAATTTAAATACACTTTGTAAATTAATAGGCACGCACTTCATTTTTCTCCATATAATTTACAAACGCGCGATTGACAATTTTATACCCGCCAGGTGTTGGATAATGTCCTGAAAAATACCAATCTCCCGAGTGATTTGGGCAAGATCGTTTGAGCCCTTCCAGGCTTTGGTAAATGACTTCCACCTCAATCTTTTCGCCAGGTGGTGTCAACATCTTACCTATTTTTTTAGAAATTTCTTCGTAAGTAAACGTCTCATATAATGGAATTAATTCATTCTTCATTTTATGTGTGCTTAACTTTAATTGTGACACACAACGATCGTAAGTCTCTTCCAACAAATATTCTTTGTTATGGTCATATAATAATTCTACCAGCGCTTTAAAAGCAATGAACTGTCCCATTTGAGACATATCAATTCCATAACAATCGGGAAATCTAATTTGCGGAGCGGATGAAACGATAATAATTTTTTTTGGATGAAGGGTACACAGTATGCGGATGATACTGTCCCGGATGGTAGTACCCCGAACAATGGAATCATCCAAAACGACCAACGTGTCAACATTGTTTTTTACAATGCCGTAAGTAACATCGTACACATGTGATACCAAATCTCCCCTGATTTTATCATTGGCTATAAACGTTCTCATTTTATCGTCCTTCACGACCAATTTATCAATGCGCGGCCTTTTTGTCAGAATATTTAAAATAGAATCCATGGAACTTGCCTCGCCCAATTTTTGAATTTCAGATGCTTTCTGTTTATTTAATATTTCATCTAAGGTTTCTGAAAAGCCCAAAAAAGCGGTTTCAGATGTATTGGGTATGTATGAAAAAATGGAATGATCAAAATCATAATTAATAGCCTCCAATACAGGAATAGCTAATTTTCGCCCCAAATTTTTTCGTTCCTGATAAATTTCGCGGTCATTTCCTCTAGAGAAATATATCCGCTCAAAACTACAGGATTTTTGTTCCAGGGGTTCCAGGCATAGCTCCTCACTCACCTGACCGTTATGCTTTATAATTAAGACATTTCCGGGTCTTATTTCGCGAATACTGGAATAGGATACCCCAAAGGCCGTCATTAAAGCTGGCCTTTCTGAAGCCATCGCCAATATTTCATCATCCTGATAATAGAAGGCTGGTCTAATTCCAGATGGATCCCGCATGATAAAGGCATCGCCATGCCCAATAATACCTGCAATCACATAGCCTCCATCCCATTTTTTGGCTGCATTCTTTAAAACCCTGCATACATCCAGGTTATCAAATATCAATGGGTTAATCTCTTCTTTACTATATCCTTCCGGTTTATACCAGTTAAATAAATGTTGGACTTCCTCGTCCAAAAAATGGCCTATCTTTTCTAAAATGGTAATGGTATCATTCTTTAATTTGGGGTATTGACCTAACGTGACCAGTTTTTCGAACAGCTCATCAATATTGGTCATATTGAAATTGCCCGCCAAAACGAGGCTTCTGCTGATCCAGTTATTCTCTCTAATGAATGGGTGCACGGTATCGATAGAATTGTCACCATGGGTTCCATAACGTAAGTGGCCCAACAAAACCTCTCCCATAAATGGCTTATGTTCCTTTAGCCATTCTGGATCATCGAGTTGTTTCTGACTAAGTTCCTTGAAATGGCTAAAGACCCCTTCAAACAAGGCTTGTAGATAATTTGGGGCATTACTTCGTTTCCTCGAAATATATTTATTTCCAGGGATGATATCTAATTTTATACTGGCCATTCCTGCACCATCCTGACCTCGGTTCCGTTGCTTCTGCATCAAAAGTTGCAACTTTTGAAGACCATAAAAGCTAGTTCCGTATTTATTTTGGTAGTACGAAAAAGGTTTAAGTAGTCGGACAAAAGCCAGCCCGCATTCGTGTTTAATTGGATCGCTCATGAAAGAATAAGATCGTGGACAAAGTTACACCAAGTTAACAGTTCTGCTACTTGTATGTTTAAGGTTTTCTGGTTGTTTTCCATGGATAAGTCGCTTGCCTTACTTTAAACAGGACGTTTTAAGAAGATTTTATTCAGGCTCTTTTAGTAGATTTGAGCCTTATACACATTCCTTGCTTTATCATTTCAAACCTTCATTTAATTTAATCGTTGTTTACGAATGCCAGATCTGATCAGACTTTTGCCCGATGCTATTGTAAATCAAATTGCGGCTGGGGAAGTAATACAACGACCTGCATCTGTCGTAAAGGAATTAATGGACAACGCCATTGATGCGGGAGCTACGCAAATTACACTGATTATTAGAGATGCTGGGAAAACGCTCATCCAAATTAATGATAATGGATTAGGAATGAGCCCCATAGATGCTCGTATGGCATTTGAACGCCACGCCACCTCAAAAATAAGAAGCGCTGAAGACCTATTTAAAATTCAAACGAAAGGATTCCGCGGTGAAGCTTTGGCATCTATTGCCTCAGTAGCGGAAGTGGAAATTAAAACGAAACCCCATCCCGATGAATTAGGAACAAAAATTACGATTGCTGATTCGACGGTGAAATCACAGGATGCGTGTGTGTGTCCCTCAGGAACGCAAATCTCTGTTCAGCATCTTTTTTATAATGTACCGGCCCGTAGAAAATTCTTAAAAGCAGATACAGTAGAGCTCCGCCATATTCATGATGAATTTCTTCACCAGGCACTTTCGTTTCCTGAAATTCATTTTATTTATTTTAATAACGATAACGAATTATATAATTTATATAGCGCTTCGTTGAAACAACGAATTGTTTCTATTTACGGTAAAAAATACAACGAAGAAATCTTACCGGTGGAACAAGACATGGATATTTTTCAATTATCTGGTTTTATTGGGAAGCCAGAATTGGCGAAAAAATCAAGAGGGGAACAACTGCTTTTTGTAAATAGGCGATTCATTAGAAGTCCTTATTTGCAGCATGCTGTTCATGGGGCTTTTGATGAAATTATTGCGCCTGATCAATTCCCTTTTTATATCCTCTTTCTTCAAATCGATCCGGATAGAATTGATGTAAACGTTCATCCTACCAAACAGGAAATTAAATTTGAAGATGAGCGATTGATTTACAATTTTTTAAAAGTTTCTATACGACACATTTTAGGAAAATTTACATTAGCGCCACGCCTGGATTTTGAAAACGCCGCACCGGGAATCGAACAACTATTTTCAAATTCATACTCAGGATCCAAAGGAAATACTCCATTCGGCTCTGCAAGTAATCCTTCCTATGATAATTCTATCCAAAAAGTACGCTGGGAACAATTGAATATCTCCGCATCGGGGAATTCAGATCCACAGGATTGGCCCGCAGCATTTGAAGCATCTAAAACATCATCAGAAGTAAATACATCTAAATTATTTCCAGACACTCATACACTGTATTGCTTTCAGGTGCATAAGAGCTATATCATTGTTCAGACTGTTTCTGGAATTATTATTATTGATCAACAACATGCACACGAGCGGATATTGTATGAATATTTTAAAACGAGTATAAATAGAAATGAGCCTCAAGTCTTGAAATTGCTATTTCCCCAAAACCTCCATTTACCCGGAAAGGATGCGCTTATAATAAAAACGATACTATCCTCATTAAATAAAATTGGCTTTGAAATTGAAGAATTCGGATCGGATAGTTTTATTGTTCATGGAACACCAGCCATGTTGGAAGGAAAATATAATGAGCTTGACTTGCTGAATCAAATTTTGGATAAATATAAAATCAACGAAGAATTTGAACTGCCCATTGAAGAAAATCTCGCGAGGTCTGCCGCCATCAGCAGTTCTGTCAAACGATCCAAATTATTAAATCAGGAAGAAATGCAACTATTAGTCCAAAATTTATTTGAGTGTGAAATGCCCTACACCAGTCCTACCGGAAAAAAATGTTATATATCAATAAGCCTGGATGAATTAAACCATAAGTTAACGTAATAATATCATGATGCAAATTACCGAGGCTGTCAAACATCTACTGATAATTAATATCCTCCTATTCATAGGTACTATCACTTTGATGGAAGAGAATCGTTATGTCTTAGCGTTGTTTTTTCCAAGCAGTGAATATTTCAGACCTTGGCAGATCGTCACGCACATGTTCATGCATGGATCTATCAACCATCTTTTCTTCAATATGCTTTCCTTATTTTTTCTAGGGCCATTTATTGAAAATTATCTAGGAACCAAGCGTTTTGTAGTGTTCTATTTTATTTGCGGCTTTGGAGGAGCTTTTTTGCATTTGCTTATAAAATACTTTCAAATTTATTACGGAGGCGAACTTGAATCCTTGAATATTCCAATGTTGGGTGCGTCGGCGGCGATTACTGGATTATTTATTGCTCTTGCCTATCTGTTTCCGGATTTGGAACTCTATATGATGTTCATTCCAATTCCGATTAAGGCCAAGTATTTAGCCATCATAGCCATTATTTCAGATTTGGCTTTTGGTCTAACGGGATACGCAACCGGTATTGCACATTTTGCTCATTTGGGTGGTGCGCTCTTTGGTTTTTTATACATTTTTGTTCTACAAAAATCCAAATAACCATGTTTTCTGAAATTACCAGAGATCTAAAAGGAGTTTATCAGCGCGGGAGTATATGGTCTAGGGTTATACTTTTATGTATAGCCATTTTCTTAGTGGTAAACATTATTAAATCATATTTTGTATTTGCCAGTCATGGGGAGATTTCGGTATTTTATCTGGACCTGATCCATAACTTATCGGTATCCACATACTTTTGGGAAAACATTATTCATCCTTGGGTTTGGCTCACACATATTTTTTTGCATGAAGGTTTATGGCACCTCATTTGGAACATGGTTTTTCTTTATTGGTTTTCGATGATTGTGGATGATCTAATTGGAAGAAAACATAGTTTAAATATTTTTTTCCAAGGTGCTTTAGCTGGTGCATTATTATTTTTACTAAGCCCCTATATTTTTCCATGGTACTCTGGTGTTACTTTATATGCACAGGGAGCATCCGCTGCGGTGACTGCATTGTTATTTGCATCGGCTACGATCGCACCGGATTATTCTATCCGTTTACTGTTGTTGGGAAATATTCCTTTGAAATATTTAGCGTTAGCTATTCTAATTCTTGATTTACTATTTGCATCACAAAACAGTAATAGCGGAGGCCATCTTGCCCACATTGGTGGGGCAGGTTGGGGATGGTTTTACATTTATATGCTTCGAAGTGGAAATTCGTTGGAAATATCCAATCTGTTTGGTAATTTATTTATTACAAAACCTAAAAAATCAATTTCCTTAAAAATAATCCGGAAAGAAACCAATCAAGAACCGTTGTTTAAAGAAGAACGTCTTAATCAAATATTGGATAAAATAAAGATAAACGGTATTCAGGGCTTAACAGAAGAGGAAAAATCATTTTTGGATAAGTACAGTTCATAATAATGTTACAGTTTTTACTCGCTTTGAACATAGTCTTCTCCATAATTTGTTGCATATTTTATTTATTGGTAGGAGCTGATCCTAAAATTTTCTGGTTATTTTCAATTGCTAGTTTATTAATTCCTGTATTATTTGTGCTGAATATTTCTATTTGCCTTTTTTGGCTAGTGGTAAATTGGAAATTCACTTTTTTATCCTTGGTTACCATATTGGCTGGATGGTCACACCTTAGACTGATGATTGGTATTAATGAACCCGACAAAGATTTTAAATGCAAGAAAACTGAGTTTACAATTATGAGCTATAATATTTATGGCTTAAAAAATCTTAAAGACACTTCAAGTTTTTCGCAAGAACAAAATAAAAAACAATTTACTTCTTTTGTAAGAACGAAGGATCCTGATATCTTTTGTGTTCAGGAAGTAAATTTCTATGCAGATGATATTATTAATAAAACAGGTATGTTTCAATATTCTCACTTCATGATAAACTTCGGTGCAGCGATTTATTCAAAATTTCCTATTCTTGACAAAGGTTTTTTATCTTTTGGGACCAGAACCAATTCTTGTCTTTGGGCGGATGTTTTGGTCGAAGGAAAAACCATTCGCATTTACAGCGTACACTTACAATCAAATAAAATAACTAAAGATGTAGAAAAAATTTCTGATGAAAAAGAGGAAGTCAACACTGAAAAATTAAATATCATAAAAAAAATATTACATCGTTATCGAAGTATGTCTATTGTAAGGGCCAGACAATCTGAAATGATTCATGAACATACTCAGCAGTCAGATTTTCCGGTGATTCTTGCAGGGGATTTCAACGATACCCCGTTTTCTTATGTTTATAAGGTTTTTAGTACGCAATTTAAAGATAGTTTTATCGAACGTGGAAATGGTTTAGGCAGCACGTATGTTGGTTTATTACCTGGACTGAGGATAGATTATATTTTAGCTGATTCGAAAAATGTAAGTTTTTGTAGCCATCGAGTTTTCCAGACTACATTTTCAGATCACAATCCGATTGTTTCTAAACTGTATATTCGTCATTGATTAAAACTGTTATAATGAAATTTCTTTACTTGTAAAATGTTTGCAAAAAAATCCTTTGGTCAACATTTTTTAGTACAAGCTCGGGTGATTGAGCGAATTGCTGAGACAATTTGTGCCCACCAATTCCCTAGAGTTTTAGAAATTGGACCCGGAAAAGGTGCAATCACGAAATTATTGGCACCTGAAATTAAAGACTTTTATGCAATTGAAGCAGATATCGAAATGTATAATTATTTGCAATCTCAATTTCCCCAATGGAAGGATCAATTCATACTCTGTGATTTTTTAAAATTTAATCTAAATACCATTTTCCCGAATGAAGAATTTATGCTTTGTGGAAACTTTCCTTATAATATTTCTTCGCAAATCGTGTTCCGAACATTAGAGCATGCACATAGAATTCCCATTCTTAATGGAATGTTTCAAAGAGAAATGGCATTGAGAATAAAAGCAGAGCCGGGTGCTAAAGATTATAGCATTTTAAGTGTACTTACGGCTATGTTTTATGATGCTAAAATCCTATTTGATATTGGCAATCAAAATTTTTCACCACCTCCCAAAGTACAGTCTTCCTTCCTTGAACTTCGAAGAAAGCCAACTGTTATTTCAGAAAATGAATATATCGCTTTGAAAAAATTAGTTAAGCTGTCCTTTCAGTTTCGTAGAAAAACACTCAGGAATAATCTAAAGTCCTTGGTGCAAGACCCACAACGGCTATCGGATTCGTTTTTTAGCCGACGTCCGGAAGAATTAAGTCCACAAGAATTTTTTGAATTAAGTAAATCTGATTTATTAACCTAAATACCGTACAAAAATGAGTTTTACAGATAAAATAAATAATGACCTTAAAGAAGCAATGAAGGCTAAAGATGAAAAGTCATTACGCGCCATTCGCGCCATTAAAGCAGCCATTTTACTGGCAAATACCGATGGCTCCGGTCAAGAAATGACCGAAGAAAGAGGCTTGGGCATTTTACAAAAACTGGCTAAACAAAGAAGGGAATCGCTAGACATTTTTTTAAAACAAAATCGTCATGATTTAGCATCTATAGAGCAGGAAGAACTGGATGTCCTCGACCGTTATCTGCCAACACAATTGTCAGAAGAAGAATTAAAGAAAATGATTTCGGAGATTATTGCTGAGTCGGGGGCTGTTGGACCCAAAGACATGGGAAAAGTAATGGGCCTGGCTACTAAAAGGCTTAGTGGGCAAGCAGATGGCAAGAAAGTCTCTGAAGTAGTAAAAGAACTTCTAAATAGTTAAGACCTCCCCATAGTCTCAAGTAATTCATCCAATTCATCAAAATTATAAATGCCTGTTTTTTTTTCTAAACCGGGATTAATAATCCACAATTTTTCTTTAGTTGAAAAGTTAACGTCGTTTTTACGCGTTATCGACCCAATTAATTTATCGCCGTCAATGTCATTTTCAAAATAAAATACACGCTCTTCAAAAATTTTATTTAATTCGGCTTGATCAGAAAAAAAATGATTGTCTATAACATACCCTGCTATTAATTGGTCCTTTCTAAATTTTTCTAGAAGCGTTTTATCTGCTCCAAACCCAATAAATATAGGGCCTTCCACCCACTCCTTCCATGATTTTACTAATTCTTCCATTTCCGTTTCCAGTTTGAAATAAAAATCAATGCCAAAATATTCAATTTCTTTAGCGGCAAGATAACGGGCAATGGTTAAATCTTTAATCGGATATGCTAATATGGGTATTCTACTCATAAATGTTTCTTGTGTGCACTTAAAATAAGGACACCTGGTGTTCTTTGATAGTAAAACTACTTCGATGATATTCACAAGTTCCATATTTTTTTATGGCTTCCCGATGATGTTGAGTAGGATACCCTTTATTGGAATTCCAATGATATACGGGAAAACTTTCATGAATTTTTCTCATAAAATCATCGCGATAGGTTTTCGCTAAAATAGAAGCTGCAGCAATACTCTCAAATCTTCCATCTCCCTTGACCATAGTTTCCTGATCAATACCTAAATTGGGTATCCTCCTATTGCCATCTACAAGTACCAATTGAGGAACCGTTTTTAGTGCAGATACCGCATGATTCATCGCTTTCAGACTAGCCTGTAAGATATTTATTCGGTCTATTTCCTGGGCTTCGATAGCCACAACGGCCCAGCTTACAGCAAATTCTTCGATTAATTTCCTTAGATATTCTCTCTGCTCAAGGGTGAGTTTCTTGCTATCATTCAAGCCTTTCAAAGGCTTTTCAGGGTTGAGCATCACTGCTGCAGCAAAAACAGGTCCTGCCAGGCATCCTCTACCCGCTTCGTCTGTTCCAGCTTCATATTTGAAAATTTTATAATATGTTCGTAGTTTTTGCATTAAATTTGAAAGATTTTAATAAATTTGCAACCTATTTGGTCTTGCTTATGAGTTTTCTACGAATATTTTTCATTCTATGTTTTTCAATCAGTTTAGTCTATTCCCAAGATTCACATTGGCATAAGGCTAAGATTATATTAAATGGTAAACCAATCCAGGCACTGATCGATTTGGGTTTAGCCTGTGATCATGGCGAATATATACCTTTGATTTCATTTGAAAGTGATTTTAATCATGCGGAACTTGAAAAAATAGAAGCCGCTGGTTTCAAAATTGAAATCGTTCCTTATAAAGCACACCAAATTATAGAGCGTTCGGGGCCATTCAATTGTAATCCTTTTTCTGAAACCCCTCCGACATATCCTCTTCCGTTCAATTATGAATTTGGTTCAATGGCAGGATTTCTGACCCTTCAAGAGATGTATGACAACCTCGAACTGATGCAGAAGCTTTACCCAAACCTCATTACTAAAAAACAAGCTATCGGCAATTTTCTAACTTATAAGAAAAATCCTATTTATTATTTTAAGATTTCCAAAAATCCAACTATTGACGAAGAAGAGCCGGAAGTATTATATACGGCATTACACCACGCAAGAGAGCCTCTAAGCATGTCTCAATTGCTTTTTTATATGTGGCATTTGCTGGAAAATTATGATAAGGATGCAGAAATAAAAAGTTTATTGGATCATAGAGAACTGTTCTTTGTACCCTGCGTTAATCCAGATGGATATTTATACAATGAAGACACCAATCCTGACGGGGGTGGCTACTGGCGCAAGAACCGTCAACCAAATCCTACTGATACTGGTACTGATCTGAACAGGAATTATGGATTGGGATGGGGTTATAATGATTCAGGTTCATCACCCACTGGTAGTTCGGAAGTATTCAGAGGTAGTATTCCTTTTTCTGAAGTGGAAACAAAGGCTATAAAATTTTTCTGTGAACAGAGAGATTTTTCCATTGCTTTGAACTATCATTCATTTGGAAATTTATTGATCATACCTTGGGGCTACCTCAATACGCCTACGTTGGATTCAGCTTTATACTATAGTATAGCTGAAAGTATGACACATCATAATAGTTTTAAAATTGGCAGTAGCGAAGAGTTATTAGGATATTCTGTAAATGGCGTGTCGGATGACTGGATGTATGGTGACCAGCGAACCAAAAAACAGATCTATTCATTTACTCCAGAAATTGGGAGTTCCTTTTGGCCAGTCAGAAGAGATATCATTCCAATTAATCAATCGGCTCAATACATGAATCTCATCGCAGCATGGAATGCTGGAGAATGCGCTAATCTGACGGACATCGGTCCTATTCAAATCGAAGCAGATTCGGGATATGTGGAATTAGAATTAATTTATACTGGTTTGGTTTCTGAACCGATTACCATTATTCCCAAATCAAGCTTTGGAGGATTAACTTTTACAGAAAATGAATTCGTTTTTAATGTCGAACCCGGACGGAAAAAAATAGTAAAAATTCCTTATCGCCTCAAACAATCTCCTTCAAAAGGAGATACTCTTTATCTGGATTTCAGCCTAAAAACGGGCGCTTATCAAAAATCTATACGATCTTTAAAATTATATTCGGGAGCAGCAATTTATCATGAGTTATGTCTCGATTTCAATTCATGGTTTGATCCGAATTCCAATCCATGGTTATTAGATACTACTGACTTTGTTTCGTCGCCGTCATCTTTTTCTGATAGTCCGTATGGACCAAGTAGAAAAGGGACAACCCAGATTATGCAGAATTTCCAGGGATTTGATCTTAAAAATGCCGTGTCTGCTTATCTAAGTTTTAAGGCTAAATGGGATCTTGATCCAGAACAGGATTATTTTCAGTTTAAACTTTCTCTGGATGCAAATAATTTTCATTCGGTTTGTGGAATTTATACTTCAAAGGGAACGTCTTTTCAGGATGAAAACAATCCGATTTATACAGGTACTCAAAAGGAATGGCGAACAGAATGGATAGACCTTAAAGATTATCTAGGAAGAATAGTTTATCCGCAACTTTTCTTCAGATCATCTACTACTCCTTATCCTTTCGATGGATTCCATCTGGACGATATAAAAGTTTATTTGCGCTATGCTACTGGTATCCAACAAGAATCGAGTGCTTCCTTTGAACTATTCCCTCAGCCAGCTCACGATCAGATTACGATACAGTTTGAACCCGGTACTGATAATTTCATTCGTGACATTTCTTTAATCTCTTTAGATGGAAAAGAAATTCCGACTGTTTATAAATTAAATCATACTCAGGCTGTGGTGAACATTTCAGGAATGCATAAAGGTTTCTATCAGCTGGTATTAAATTTATCCAACCAGAAACCACAGATATTTAAAGTCCTCATTAATTAATTTTTATGAATACGGCATTTTTGCATGCCTTAGCACTGGAAGAAACGAATCCGGGTGCTTGGTGTGGTAGTTTTGGTTATAACAGTGATCAACTCATTCATTCATCTTCTCCAGTAGATGGACTACAAATAGGTTCTGTAGGTGTTTGTTCGACCGCACAGTATAAAGAAATAATAACAAAAGCTACCGACAGTTTTAAATTATGGCGGTCATTACCCGCGCCTAAAAGAGGCGAGATCGTTCGACAATTTGGTGAGGAGCTACGAAAACATAAAGCCGCGCTGGGCAATTTGGTCTCCTATGAAATGGGCAAAAGCCTGCAGGAAGGCTTGGGCGAAGTTCAGGAGATGATTGATATATGTGACTTTGCGGTGGGACTTTCCCGGCAGCTTTATGGATTGAGTATGCATTCCGAAAGACCGAATCACCGCATGTATGAACAATGGCATCCGCTAGGTATTGTCGGCGTGATATCCGCATTTAATTTTCCAGTGGCTGTTTGGGCTTGGAATGCAACGCTGGCTTGGATCTGTGGGAATGTCGTCGTTTGGAAACCGTCTGAAAAAGCGCCATTGTGTTCTATTGCTTGTCAGAAAATCATCAATAAAGTCCTGCTTGAAAATAATCTTCCGGACGGAATATCCAATGTCATAAATGGAGATTTCCAGTTAGGTCAATTAATGAGTAAAGATCCT
>JALYPU010000148.1 GCA_030856215.1 Bacteroidota bacterium | reverse complement strand
GACCTACAGAAACCAAGAGAGAATTTTTGAATATCGAAGAGGTAAACAAATTATTAAAAACAGAATGTGAGGTTCCAATCATTAAAGTAGCCTTTTTATTTAGTGTATTGACTGGATTAAGATGGTCGGATATTCAAAACCTAAAGTGGAAAGATCTTCAACATTCCGAGAAGAATGGCTATTCCTTAAGTTTTAGGCAAAAAAAGACGAAAAATATTGAACTTCATCCTATAATGGATCAATCCGTACAACTCATTGGAGAACCTCAAGATGGATATTACGCGCATACTGACCCACCAATTCCATATCAATGAGACCCTTCTTTTCCACGGCAAACTGACCCAGGTTTTCCACGGCAAATTGACCCCCTAAAATACTTGAGTGCTCTGTTGTTTTGCGAGCCATAATTTCATTAGATCAATTTGTATTAATCATACAATAATCTAAAGGAAATGGCAAATAAATTAATCAACATGAGCAAACTACGTCAAATTATTAAGCTTTACTGTCAACATATGGGGACACGTAAAATCAGTGATGCTACCGGTGTATCAAGGAATACAGTAAAAAAATACATAGGGCAATTTAAATTTCTTAAAACTACCTGGGAAGAATTATCTGAGTTAAGTGATAAAGAAATAGAAGACTTGTTTAATGAAGAGCCTATTCCTGAGCTACCTGAGAGGTTAGAGAAGTTGTTTGCTTATTTTCCTTATGCTGAGAAGCGTTTAAAACAAAGGGGAATGACCTTACAGTTACTATGGTTGGAGTACGCTAAAAAGCATCCAGAAGGTTACCAGAGCTCAGGCTTTTACAACCACTTCAAGCAATGGAAGCGCCGTTCACATCCCTCAATGCATATGATACATAAGGCAGGGGATAAAGTGTTTGTAGATTATACCGGCGAGAAACTTCAAATAATTGATACCTCAACAGGTGAGGTAATTTCTGTGGAAGTATTTGTTGCAATCCTTGGTGCCAGTCAGTTTACCTATGTTCAGGCCGTGGAGAGTCAGGACATGGAAGACTTTATTATATGCTGTGAAAATGCTTTGCATTTTTTTGGTGGCGTGCCATCAGCTATTGTCCCGGACAATCTTAAATCAGCTGTAACAAAGAGTAGTCGGTATGAACCTCAATTGAATGAAAATTTTGAAGCTTTTGCAGATCATTATGGAATGTCTGTATTGCCTGCAAGAACATACAAACCCAAGGATAAAGCATTGGTAGAAGGCGCTGTAAAAATTACTTATAACCGGATTTACACAAATCTTCATGGCAAGGAATTTACTTCTATTAGAGAACTCAATGAAGCCATATGGGAACATCTTGATAAACATAATGGGTTAAACTTTCAGGGTCGGAATTACTCACGTAAACAACAGTTTGATGAGATGGAAAAACTGGCTTTGCAATCATTGCCTGATCAACGTTTTGAAATGCGTAAACATGCAATGGTTACGGTCATGAAAAATGGCCATGTATGCTTGCACGTTGATAAACATTACTACAGCGTTCCTTATAGCTATATCGGTAAAAAAATAAAACTTCTTTACTCAAAATCCCAAATCGAAGTCTATTATAAATATGCATTAATTGCTACTCATGACCGCCTCAAAAGTGCACATCACTATACAACAGATCCGGCACATATGGCTTCACACCATCGTTATCTGACAGATTGGAACCCTGAGAAATTTTTAAGTCAAGCACATCAAATACACAGTGATGTTGGATTTTATATTGAACAGGTTCTTATACACAAGCCACATCCGGAGCAAGCCTATAAATCCTGCCAGGGAATTTTATCCTTTGCAAAACGCGTTGGTCAGGACCGGCTTGTCAAAGCTTGTCGGCGGGCACATGGTTACGGACTGTATCATTACAAGATTATCGAATCCATTCTGCAACGCAACCTTGATCAATATGATGCAGAGGAAAATCAAACACATATGCCAACCCATGATAATATCCGGGGAGAAGATTATTACCAATAAAATAATACTAAACTAAAAAACACCAACTAAAATGAACGAACAAACAACTCAAAAAATGAAGGAGCTGAAGTTTTATGGGATGCTCAGAGCATTCCAAACCAGCCTTGAATCTGGAAAAATGAATGAACTCACATCGGATGAAATGGTTGCCCACCTGATAGATGAAGAATGGGACGACAGATATAATCGAAAGATAGCGCGCAGTTTGAAGAATGCCCGCTTCCGATATAATGCTTCACTAGAACAAATGCACTTTGATGTAAATCGAAACATGGACAAGAACCTGGTTAAACGCCTTGCAGAATGTACATTTATTGACAAAACTGAAAATGTTCTAATTACTGGGAGTACAGGTATTGGTAAAAGTTACCTGGCATCAGCCTTAGGCCAACAGGCTTGCTCAATGGGATACAGAGTTATATATATGAGCGCACCTAAACTCTTTGCTAAACTCAAAATGGCTAAAGCCGATGGTTCATATATAAGTGAGATCGCTAAAATAGAAAGGCAACATTTACTCATCCTGGATGACTTCGGAATACAGCCACTAGATGCTCAAAGTCGTGCAGCCCTTATGGAAATCATTGAAGATAGACATGAAAAAGGATCTACAATTATTACTTCTCAACTACCCGTAAGCAAATGGCATGAGGTTATTGGAGAACAAACAATTGCAGATGCAATTATGGATAGAATGATCCATGATGCTCACAGACTGCAACTACAAGGAGAATCACTACGTAAAAAGCCAAAGAAAATTTTAACAGAACAAACAGAATCTAAAGAGTAACGAAGTATATTTGTAACAAGTGAAACAATAAAAAATGCACTCATTTAGGGAAGTAACTTTGAGGGGTCAATTAGACGTGGAAAAAGGGGGTCAGGTTACGTGGAATATCCAAACCTTGGAAGAATGCTTATTTATGACCCTGCATTTTTCTGAAACAATAAAATTTCATGTGAATTATTTTAGATAATAATCAAATATCTACGGAAAGGACAGCATTTATTT
>JALYPU010000118.1 GCA_030856215.1 Bacteroidota bacterium | reverse complement strand
TTGTAACAGATAAACAGGTCAATGAAGTTGAAAAAATGTTAAACAACAGACCTATAAGGAAATTTAATTATTTAACTGCAAATCAAGTACTACTTGAAAAAATTGCACTTATTACTTGAACTTACATAATTTATAATTCATGTAATTTTTACTTAACGTTATCTCGCAGCATATTTTTAATCTAAGCATGAATATAAAGTTTATTGGAGAATCCATACATTCAAGATATTTTTTACGGACTATGGTTATCTTTGGCATTATTAGTTTCAAAGTAACCGTTTATGTTTAAAATCCATTTTGGTCTGTTCCTGCTTTTAATTATTTTGGTCGTCGCAATACCATTTATCATAAACCAACTTAAGGAGCCTAAAGCAGCAAGCCACAAATCAGGCGATGGTGTTCCCTTAGCGCCATCTGAAGAGTATTTCTTAAATAAGCATGGAATACCAACGGAAGATTTTTTAGAACATAAAATAGGTTTAATCGAAGCATTAGTCCATGAAAAGAACTTTTTAAGGGGGCAGGATCCAGTATTTGGAGGCACATGGCAAGTGCAAGGACCTGGGAATATTGGTGCGCGAATCAATACCATTGCCGTTCACCCTAGAAATGACGATATTATTTTTGTAGGCCTTTCTCAAGGAGGCATTTTTAGGACTACCAACGGTGGCCTTGAGTGGGAACCCGTATTCGATGAACAACCTAACTTAAGTATTGGAGATATTGCGTTTGATCCTATCAATACAAATACAATCTATGCTGGAACAGGAGATCTGAATGGAGGTTTTTATATAGGTACCGGAAACGGATTGTATCGTTCAACAGATGGAGGAAATCATTGGACGAATATAGGACTTAGTGAAACTAGAATTATTTCCAAAGTAGTGGTGGATCCGCAAAATCCGAATAACCTATATGTAGGCAGTCTGGGAAATGTGTTTGAAAAAAATGGGAATAGGGGTGTTTACAAAAGCACTAATCGAGGATTGAGTTGGAATAAAATATTTTATTTAAATGATAGTACAGGTATTACTGAATTGCAGATCGATCCAAAAAATTCAGCTGTATTGTATGCGGTGAGTTGGAACCGTATAGGTGATAATCTTCAGGCAATCGTCCAGGGTCCTAATTCTCATATTTATAAAACAACGGATGGAGGAAATAATTGGACAAAACTTAGTGGAGGTTTGGCAGATACTATTAATGGACGTATAGCGCTAGCAATTTACCCTAAGGATCCCGACATTTTATATGCTCGTTTCATCAGGAATATACTTTGCGGGAATAGCGGCGGGCAGAATATTTCGGAAATTTATAAATCCATTGATCAGGGAATTAATTGGACGAAAATTCCATATATCGGATTGCCCTGTGATGTTCTTGGAGGGTTCGGGTGGTATTTTGGAAAGTTTATTATCAATCCAAATAATCCGAATGATGTAATGGTGCTAGGGGTTGATTTGTACCGATCTTATGATAGTGGATTAAATTGGAAACTTGAATCTCCGGAATGGTTCACCTATGAGGTTCATGCTGACAAACACGATATCCACTTTTTGGATGATAGTTTCTATTTATTAGCTACTGATGGTGGTTTATACAAAAAGGATGAATTTTCAGGGGAATGGACCGATATGGAAAATATACCCGGCACACAATTATACCGTGTAGCTTACAACCCGCATAGTCCCAACTTGTATTATGGTGGAGCCCAGGATAATGGGAGCTTCGGTGGTAATAAAAACGGTATTAACGAATGGGAAAGAATATTTGGCGGGGATGGATTTCAAATGGCTTTTCACCCTTCAGATCCTCTGAAGTATTACGTAGAATATCAAAATGGAAATTTGTTTTTTACCAAAGATGGAGGAGCGGATTATGTGCGGTTCACCCGAGGATTAGCACAGGCAAGAAATTGGGATTTTCCTATTGCCATAAGTAAACATAACGCTGCTAAATTAATTGCGGGGTCAGACCGAATTTTTATTAATGATGTGGATACAGGTGCTAACTTTCATTCGATAAGTCCATTGTTGACATTAGGAAAAAAATATGGAGCAAGAGGAACACCAACTATAACTAGTTTAAGTGAATCTTCCATAGACAGTAATATTATTTTAGCAGGGTCGACGAATGGAAATGTATTTGTTACTTACAATTATGGAATGAGTTGGGACTCTATCAGTGCGGATTTACCAGCCGCATATATTTCTTGCGTAAAAACCTCGGAATTTGATATCAATATACTTTATGTCACATTATCCGGGCAACGAAGCAATGACTATTCACCAAAAGTTTTTAAAAGTATCAATCGCGGTAAAACATGGCGTAGCATCAGCAGCAATTTACCCGCCTTACCAGTTTTTGATATATTTATATATCCGGCACGCGCGGATTCTATTTTATTTGTCGGCACGGATATAGGTGTTTATGGCAGTATCAATGGAGGCACTTCCTGGTATAGAGTGGGAGATAATATGCCTTTTATTCCAGTTTATGATTTGGAATTGAATGTGGCTAAAAATGAATTGATTGCGGGAACTTTCGCTCGTTCTATTCAAACATTCGATTTAAATAAGATTATTAAATCTTATCCGGTGAAGGTTTCTGATATCGCGTTAAAAAATGACCTAATAATTTATCCCAATCCAGTAAGGGAAGAACTCATAGTGGAGATTCCCCAGATCAATTCAGATTCTAAACAAAAAGAACTTAGGATTTATAATATGGCTGGAACAGAAGTGTTCTGTTCTGATGTGAATGAAAATATTGTCCGGTTGGATGTCACGCATTTTATGAAAGGTAAATACTTGATAAATTTCCGACATGGAAAAATCGGAAGAAAAGCACGTTTTGTAAAGAATTAATTCGCCAGGAAGAAGGAATTACTTCACCAGCTGGCGGAAAGAATGCGAATTTTGGGTCTGTAAATAATTTTATTTTTATACGCGTTCATCAAATATTCTTCCTGATCTGTTGATATTTGTGGAGGATGCTTGTTGGGTTCCCATAACTAAAATATCCTGGATATTAATATGAGCGGCTCTGTTGGCGACAAAGTAAATAATCTCTGCAATGTCATGTGGTTTTAGCGCATTAAAATCCTGATAAATTTTTGATTTTTCTGTATCGCCTTCAAAACGAGTTAATGCAAATTCTGTTTCTTCTACATGTCCAGGACTAATTTGACTTACCCGAACATTAAAAGAAACCAAATCTTGTCGGATGGCTCTGCTTAAAGCGTCTACCGCAAATTTCGTTGCGCAATACACGTTCCCTTTTGGATACACCTCTTTTCCTGCAGTAGATCCGATATTAATGATATGTCCGGTATTTCTTTCAACCATTCCTTTAGAAATAATTCTCGTCATGTACAAAAGACCTTTTATATTAGTATCAATCATGGTTTCCCAGTGTGCTAAATTACCCTCATGTATCAAATCTAGACCTAAGGCAAGACCCGCGTTATTCAATAAAATATCCACCTTATTAAATGAATCTGGTAAGGATTTAAATGCTTCCTCGCATTCGACGAATGATCTAATATCAAATAACAAGGTATGCACGGCCACATTATATGATGTAGTAAGTTCGTTTTTTAATAATTCAATCCGGTCTTTACGTCTTCCACACAAGATTAGTTGGTAATTATTATCAGCGGCGAATAATTTGGCCGTTGCATTTCCAATACCTGAACTAGCTCCGGTGATTAAAATTGTTTTCATTAATTACGTTGCTTTAAATACTTTTATTTGAACATTGCCTGGTTTTAATCTAGGATTGAATGGATCACTCTTTTGTAAGGGAGTTTATAGTTTCGGAAAATTCCTTTTTAAATTCTATATATTTGGAGGTAGCGGGACCGTCGAAGCCTGTATGGATTTTTCGAATATAATTATTCTTATCCAAAAAAAGCATGGTAGGAAACGCTTTAATTCTATCAATCATGGGTATAAGCGCAGATGCGGAATCTTTATTTGCTCTTCCGGCCAAAAGAATTTCATACGGGAGGTTCATTTTTATTTTATAATTACTAATACGCCCAAATGCTTTCTCTTTGTCTGCATACCTTTCAAAAGCCAAGGCAATCACAGACACATTTTTATTTGGATTTTCTTTAAAATAATTTATTAGAAATTCACTTTCGTCCCGGCAATTGGGGCACCAAGTTCCAGTGATTTGAATTATTTTAATCTTATTAGTATATATTTCGTCTGTATTGCTAATCCAATTTTTATCCTGATTTTGAAAACGGAATAAGAACGCTTCATTGGATACTTTTTTTGTGAGACTATTCGCTGAGCCAAGTGTTGCACGGTCGTTGCGAATACCGTGAAAGGTAGTTTTATAATGATTACCCGAATAAAACATCCCTGTTAACGAATCTCCATGAATGTTTCCATCGAAAAGAAAGGCGTGCGCACCATCAAAACAAGATAATCGAATAAAATCTCCGCTGATGCTGCCTTCGAGGAAACGAAAGTCGCCCGTTTCAGTTCGGAAAGTTCCTGTTACTTTTTGATTGTTTTCGACAAATTCACCAACTGCTGCGTACGCATCTTTTGTGTCTTTTGAAAAAACCATCTGCCATAATCCGGAAATTTTCTGCATAGTTGGGCGAGGTAATTTTTCGAAGCGGAAATCTTGAGAATGATTCGCTTCAAAAGGTATTGAGTAGTTTATTTTATCTCTTACAATAAAATTCCCATTCATTTGATTAATATCAAAAACTCCCTTGATATAGGCATCATAAGGGGCTAAATCAATAAGAAAAGTATCATCTCCATTTTTAATATTTCTTCCTGTAACTACCTGATCAAATACAATTCTTTCCTCTCCATTTATAAGAATCATTTCAGGTTTTTTCTCCTTATTGTATCGAATTTCAAAATTGAATGGGATTCCAAATTTATTTTTTTCAATGCTAGTTTCCCTTGTGATTTCTTCATCTTTTCCTTTGGTGACAATTAGCTGATTCTTATCTTGCAATATAAACTGACCTCGCCATATTCCCGGACTCAAGCCTACATATTGATTCGGAACTTGAATGCATGTAGAAATTAATAGCCCGGATAATGCAATGAGCGTAACTAATAAAACAGTGGATTGATGAATTTTCTTGCGGTTCATTAATTAATGATTTTAAAGCGGGACTTTTTTTTACTACGATTCTACGAATCCGATTTTTCACCTACAAATTGGTGTTCTTTATGTCGAAAGAGTACGTTAAATGTTGTTAGGCTACCATAAATCCTGGTAATATATTGTTGTAGATTAATTTTGTCTTCTTCTTCCAATTTACTGGCATTAATCCGCTGTTCCATAACTCTCAATCGATCTCTAAGCATGACAATTTTATGAAAAAACGTTTCAATGGGAATTTCTTTATCTTTTAGTCCGACTTCACCAGGTCTAAGGATTAAAATTCCATCTTTCCATTTATCACCTAAAGGAACTACCTCAGAAATATCCGACCAGGCTCTTAATATTTTTGCCAATGCCTTTTCAGCTTCTGTAAAACTGACCGTTTCTTGTGGTTCTATGCGATCTATAACTTCCCAGAGTTGATATTCTTTGCCTACCATTTTTATTCCAAACTGCATAAAACAAGCCTGATATGCTGCGATATCTACTTGAATTATCACACCATCACCAAAGGCTGGATGGCGCACACGTGAGCCCACTCCCAATAATTTTTCTAATTGCATAAATATTAATTTGAGGTAAAAGTAAATATAAACCTTAAGAGTCAATGGTCAATGGTCAATGGTCAGGAGGCGATGTACAGATTTATCTAATTTCAGCTGGTGGTCTTACCGGAATTGTATAGGCTTTTTTCTTCAATAAATCTTTAATTTCAGTAATCCCTCTTTCTAGTTGTACATCGATGCCTTTTGAGAACGCTCCCAAATCTTCCTGGACTTCGATGTCTGGATCCACACCATGACCCTCTTTAAACCAACTGCCGTCCGGATTGTACATTCTGAAAGTTGGTACCGTGACACCACCGCCATCAATTAGAGGAGGAACGCCACTTATACCGATCAAACCACCCCATGTTCTGGCTCCGATCAAGGGTCCTAGTTTTTTCTTTCTAAAATAATCTGGAAAGGCGTCACCACCCGAGCCGCTCCAACCATTAATAAGCATGACCTTTGGACCAAAATGAGCGTACGGAGGCCATGGCCAGGTTTTTCCGTCTCGGATAGCCCAAAAGGCTAAGGGATCACGATCCAGCATTTCTATAAATCGATCAGGAATTTGCCCACCATTATTAAATCGCTCATCAATAATTAAGGCTTTTTTATTCCATTGAGCATTGAATTGCCTGATGAGTTCATTTTGTCCGTCGACTCCAGTGCTTCTCACATAAATGTACCCAGATTCCCCATTGGTCGCTTCTTCTACACGCTTACGGTTGCTTTCAATCCAGGCAAGGTGTCGAAGGCGGGATTCATCAGGCAAACATTGGACAACGACTGTTTTAGCATCTTTCCAATTAGGTTTAACATTGTAGGAAATTTCAACCGTTTTACCTGCTAGACCTTGAAAGTATGCTGCCACTTCCTGTTTGGTATTTATAGCTTCTCCATTCACCGCTAAAATATAGTCGCCTTCTTTTATAAGGAGTCCAGGTGCATCAAAAGGGGATCGCACTTCCGCATCCCAACTAGCTGCCTTAATGATTTTTTTAATTTTATAATAATCACCATCGGCTTCCCAATTGACACCGAGATAACCCACATTTTTTCTTTTAATTTGATCTTCATCCCCTCCGCCACGATACGTGTGAGATGCATTTAATTCTCCAATCATTTCACCTAGCACAAAATTTAATTCTTCTCTTGTGGTAGCGCTTTCAAGAATTTTCAAATATTGTGTTTTTACCTGGTTCCAATTCACTCCATGCATATCGATATCATAAAAGAAATCACGTTCAAACCTCCAAGCATCCATAAAAATTTGTTTCCACTCTTTCATGGGCTCTACAGTCATTTCCATTTCTGCTACGCGGAGAGGTTTTTCAAATTTTTGATTTTCTTCTGGTTTTATTATGGCAAAAGCTCCTGATTTTACAACCAACATTTTATTCCCATTGGCTGTAAGTTGGTAACCTTGTACATCATCTAATATAATTTTATCTTCCCGTTTTTCTATATCATAAAAGTTGATGGAAGATTTTTGTTCTGAATCTGCACCGCTATTAGGAAATTTTTGATATATGATTTTTCCTTTTACAGATGATATATTAAAATAATTTCCAGGTTTCGGTGGCAGAATAATTAATCTGCTTTCAATATCCTGAATATCTATGTTCACGGAGGCTATTTTGGTCTTTTTATCATCTTTCTTATCTTTTTCTGGAAGTTTTACTTTTTGTTTTTCAGTTTCTGCGGAATCTATTATAGTAACGCCAACCATTTCATTTCGTGGTGCAATGAGCGAAGGTGTATTTTTGGCCAAGCTGATCGAGGCTATTTGCGTAGAGTTCGCATAAATAAATGTATTGTCAATGTCACTATAAGTTGGCTGAAAATATTGGCTGGTTAGCAAATAAATATACTTTCCTTCACTATCAAACACTGGATTTCCACAATCATAATAACCGTTGGTAACTTGTGTTCTTTTTTTATTTTGTACGTCATAAAGAAATACCGCACTATGAAAATTTTCTAGATCCCGGCTATATGTTAGCCATCTGCTATCTGGTGACCAGCTTGCCATAAATCCAGACAAAGGGCCGTGGCTCATGGATAATCCATTGTCCACATCCATCGAATTACCGGTGGAAACTTCAACAATTTTTATTTTCATTGCCTTATCAATAAATGCAAGTTTTTTACTGTCGGGTGACCAAAACATGCGATATCGAAATCCTGGTCCGTAATTGGTGATTTTTTTTGCTGCTTCATGTAGATTTTCCATGTTTTTTATCCAAAGCTCATACTCTCCTGAAGCATCACTCCAATAAGCCATGCTTTTTCCATCTGGGGAATACGCTGGAAACCGCTCTGCAATACCGCAGCTTTGGGTCAAATTTTTAACAAAGCCATGTTCGGCAGGTAATGAGAAGATATCTCCGCGTGCTTCCACTAATGTTCTGTTTCCGTCAGGTCCTACATGAAGATTGTAAACAAGTTTTTCAACGTTTTCAATACTGGGTTTTAATGCTGCCTGGTCTGAAATCAGATTTACTTTTACCTCTGTTATTTTATCATTGGAAATTTGATATAGAAAAAGTTTACCACCACACATGTAAATTATTTCAGAAGGTCCTAAAGATGGAAAACTAATATCAAAGTCTTTATAATTCGTAAGTTGTTTTCTCTGTTTATTATTCAAATCATACTTCCATAAATTCATCCTATTTTCGGGGCCATTGTCAGAAAGAAAATAAATGGAATTTCCTTGCCACATGGGTAATTCTTCACTTGCATTGATTTCAGAAGAAATATTTCGTGAGGTATTTTTTTGAAAGTCGTAGATATAAATATCTGCAACATCACCACCTCGATATCGTTTCCAGGTGCGAAATACTTCCGATCGGAATACAACGGCCATTTGACTAGCATCTTGCGAATAACTCCCAAATTCACCATAAGCAAAAGGCAGTTTGTCAGCAGCTCCACCATTTGAGGAAATAGTATAAAATTGATTGTATCGCTCTTTTTCACTTTCTCTGCCAGAGGCAAATAAAATACGTTTACCATCCGGATGCCAGTCTACTATGCGGTCAGACATTCCATGCTGAGTTAATCTCTGAGGCACCCCGCCGATTACAGGAATTAAATAGATATCAGTATTGCCATCATAATTACCTGAGAAAGCAATTTTGGAACCATCAGGCGAAAATTTAGGAAAGCTTTCGACTCCTGCCGGCGAACTGAGTTTTATGGCTAAACCTCCTTCTTTGGGCATCAACCAAAGATCGTTACCGTAGCAAAATACTATTTGTGCTTGTGAAACATCAGGAAATCTAAAAAGACCAGCATTCAGTTGTGCGAAAACTCCCTGAAGTTGGAAAATAGCTATAAAAAGTAATACATAAAGTCTAGACATTTGAAACTTGGTTAAAATTGATTAATTTATTGGGATAAAATATAAAGGTATTTTATTCAAGAGCATTCCATGATAGACAAGCTATTTATTTTTTGAAATATTTGAATGCTATAAATCCCTGTGCAATCAATAATAAGACATTATCCAGGTGAGCTACTATGGGTTCTCTGGGAATACGGCTTAAAGGAAATCCAATAGCTCCTATAATCAAAATGGTTGCTACCCAAACATTCATTGATTTAGTTCTTAAAAAATTTACGCCCAAAATAAGTAGGCTCAATGGAAATAACACCCCAGGAATGTACAACGCTATGACACCACCTATGCCAAATTTTTGGTGGAGTTCATTTTTAGCATCTACAAGATTGATTTGCAAAGCTTCTCCGTAAATTCCATCCACACCAAAATTGTTTCCACCAATGCAAGCGTAAATAGCCACTAAAAAACCAAGAATGGCATACACAGGCATCTTTTCTTTTATTAAATGGAACATTGCTTGGAATGCAGGAATCCAAAAAGTAAACGCCAGCACTTGCAACCAGCCTGCTGTATTCGAAAGTAAACCATTATGCCAAAAAAATTGAGAGACAGTCAATAAGAGGGGAGCAAGAATTAAAGAAATAAACCAGATGGTATATTGTAATCGATGGAGAGATTCATTTTGCATCATTAAATTTTAATTTACTATAAAGTTTGTTAGAAGAAATTATCACTAGGGGCAAATTTACTAAAAGCTTGTAATGTGGGCATCTTATGTGGTTGTCGAAATTATTTGAGAAGTTATCTAAATATCAATATTATTATATATTTTTATGTTCAAGTTGAATTAATCACATAAAAACCTTATTGTATGGAAATTATCGTAATTCTTATTATTGGAGCTGTAGCCGGATGGTTAGGCAGTCAAATTTTTTCAGGAAGCAGCTATGGCTTACTTGGGAATATTGTCATTGGGATATTAGGAAGTTTTGTTGGTTATTGGTTATTGGGTAAATTAGGGGTTACTTTTGGAGGTGGTACCGTTGGAGCTATTTTAACCGGGGCCGTTGGAGCTATTGTTATCCTTGCCATACTTAATTTAATTTCTAGAAGATCCTAAAATTCCGATTAAAATTCCGGTTAAATTTAATGAATTGGTTTTCAATTCAATTGACCTGTATTTGTATTTTATTAAATTACTTAATCAACATGAGGTGGGCTGACTTTAGCTTAAAGTCCTAAGCCCACCTTACATTCATAATTGATGAAAGCCTTATAATAAGACTAGGTTCAATTAAACTGGACAGTTAGAAAGCTCGTATCTCTTTGACCAGCAGTATTTTCTACAATAGCTGTTATACCTACCCCTCCATTGGAAAAAACTCTAGGTAGGAAACAACTTCTCATATACGATTCGAGATTTGGAATTGAAATACGCATGGTTTTGAAGGCACAATTTGTGAGTGGTGAACAGTCAGATTGATCTGGAATTTTACCATCTATAGCTATACCTACTCCTCCTCCAGGATTAGTGCACGTTAAGCCATATCCACCTTTTATAAAGATACATTTTATACCACAAACAGTGTCAGTAGCACTTATATAAACACTGGTAGTTGTTGAATCACTCAGATTCGTATTTATTGGATCGGCTGGATTTGTCACAATACTTATAGAACTGGTCATAGTCCCATTACTGTGGTTAACTGCCTGACTATATTGCCATTGAATTTGTGTATTACATCCAGTTATACCTGGTTTTATTAAAGCCGTGTCGTTACAGGGATTACAACAAGAAGATATAAGAAAAGTAAGTAGCATTAAAAAACCACCTAAAAACATAGATTTTGTCATGATATAGTATTTAATAAAATTATCGTAGGCAAACCCATTTCGGAAAGGTAATTAAATTTAAAAATAAGATTAATCACTGGTATATTTGGCTACATATTTATTATTTGGGCCAGTAATTATATTGTAGTCCAGGATCATCCATTGGGAAAGCAACTTTTTTAAGATTCATCCAAATCCAGAAATTGCTGCCTGGATAATTCCCAAAGATTAACAGACTGTTCAAAGTTCAACCATCCTGGAGTTGTAGTATATTCTTTTACAAACTTAAATCCTAGTTTCTGTAATGTTTTATTAGGTGCTTGATTTAAAGCATAGGGTTCACAATATAGTTTTTCAACGCTATAATTTGTAAAGAAATAGGGTAGGCACATTCTGATAAAAGAAGTTCCTAAATTTTTAGTTCTGTCATTATGATTCCACATATGTATATGCATGTACCCTTCTTTGCCAAACAGAATTTTATTGATATTGCAATGACCTACTGGAATCTGATTGAGTAGCCAAATCAAACAATATGATTTTTTATCTTTATAAGATTGAGTTAGCTGTGCCGATAGCATTTGTTCCCATTCAGACCTTGTTGGCACTTTAGCCAAATCCACTCCCATACCTGTGAGGAATTCGGGCCTTGCTTGTAGCCAATAATTTGTTATAAGTTCGCTATCGGTGCTAATAAGTTCCCTGACAGATAAAATAGTTTTTTTAGAATGGTGATGATCCATATGCCAAAATAAAAATTTTATGGATTGAACTAATAAAATTTAACAACTATTTGTTTTAAAAATTGATGAGTCACTTATGTGTATTATTACAACATGATTAAAAGTAGAAACACACAAATAATAGTCAATGCTTATTATTTGTGTGTTTCATAAAGAACCATCCTATAAATTTCTATAGAAAAGTTGACAGCGTATGTGATGGAAATCTAGCTAAATCACTGTAGTCGCCTTAATTTGCAGCGGCTTGTTTTTTTGCATTTGCTTTCATTTTTCCATCTGCAGAAATTAAAAAATCTACTCGTCGATTTTGAGATTGCCCAGTTTGGTCGTCATTCTCATATGCAGGAGCTATTTCTCCAAAACCTTTTATTGCCAATCGGGATGATTTTATGGATTTATTCTTTAAATAAGTTGAAACAGACTTTGCACGTCTTTTTGATAAATCCAGGTTGTATTTTTCTGTCCCAACATTATCCGTATGTCCCTGAACCTCAATTTTAGTATCGGGATACTCATTGAGTACTTGAACCAATTTATTTAAATTCAAGCTGGCATCACTACTGAGATTAGACTGGTCAAAACCAAATAGAATTTTATTATTGAATTCAACAATAATGCCTTCTCCGACTCGGATTACTTTGGCATCAGGTACTTTGTTTTTTATTGCTTCTGCCTGCTTATCCATTTGGTGACCTATTATTGCCCCAGCTGCACCGCCTACCGCAGCACCAATAATGGCTCCCAGGGCGGTATTACCAGAAGCACGTCCAATAACAGCACCGGTCGCGGCTCCACCAGCTGTTCCGATAACGGCTCCTTTCTGAGTTCGGTTCCAGGAGCTGCACCCGCTAATGAATATTAAGGAAATTAAACTACCTGTAATCAGGATTTTTCTTGGTTGGATTTTCATGTCTAATGATTTTATGTTAAATAATGTATTTTGGATCAGCATAGTAATACCTACCTAGGAATACATAGGTATTAAGTATACTTAATTAAAATTGACGGATTGGGTGATCCAGACTGATTATGTCTTTAACGAAGATAGCATAAAAATATTGCTTTATTTAAAAATAGATTAGATCTTTATTGATGAGAAAGCTTGAAGGATAACCCTATTTATTCAAGTTCAAATCATCATTTAACGGTGAAATATAATCGATTTTCCATTTGCCTGAAACGCGGCTTAAATCAATTTCATAGCCATAATCGGCTTCAATATGCAGGATGGCCTTATCAGGTGTTAATTCGGCGATTTTCATTGGAAGATTTTTTATATTGTTTAGGACCAATTCCGGTTCTTGCGTCATCAGTATCAAATCTACATCAAAACCTTCCGGTGGTCCTTCTTTCATGGGATACGCCGCAAAATATTCCACCTTCATTTCAAAATACTTTTTCCATTCTTGTACATACGTATCTGAAATAAATAAACTTGATTGAAGATAGGCCAGGTATTTATTGCATTCTTTCATATTTACCTGGTAATTCCCTTTCGAATCTGTAAATGTAAATTTAAAAGCATTCGCTACTTTATAATTTACTTTATACCATTGTAAGAATTTATTTACCGTTTTGAAAATCGACAAAGAATCATTTTCAACTCCTATGGATTTAGCATCCTCTATGGTATTAATTACCTTACCCACCACCTTTGAATTACTGTCACTAACAATAAAACATAGCAAGATTAATGTTAAAAATAGTTTCATAGTTTTTATCTACTTAAACGAGTTTACAAATGTAAATTCTTATGTGAATTCATATAATAATTGTTGTATGAATTGGGCTACGTTTTAATTGTCGCTTTGATAATATCTTTTTCGTGTATACATTTTCGCCATTAGATGATTGTAAGGATGATGCATCAGCTGATTTCTGAAGCTAATCTGGTTTTAGCTCTTCTTGAATAATCATATATCGGGAAAAGGTCCACTTCCGCAGCACCTTTAATACCTGATGATGAGTACTCAAATGGTTGGTCGATGTCCTTGATTAATCGGACCATATAGATAAAAATTTGAGTCACAAAACTGGTTATTATAACACTGCTGACAAAATTTTCAAATTTCGAAATAAGCAACAACCCAATAATTATTACTGTTAACACTTCGAGAAAAGCATAACCTGAAGCCAAGAATCCTGTTTTTTTGATAACGTTAACTCTGGTTATTAATTTTCTTAAATTATGTTGTTCACCGGTAATTCTAGATGCTATTGGCCCCATGCCAGCCTTTTCAAGTGTACCCGTAATAATACCTATTTCATTTATTTTTGTAAAAACAGTTTGTTCCAATTCAGAATTACCAAACCACAATATGATAGTATCTGTTGCTTCGTGTAGCTTATTTTTTAGATCATGTAAATTAAACACAGGTTTTACAGAGTAGCCCAAAGCTATCGTATCTTCTATAGACTCAAGAACACAGGCTAATTCAGCAGGAATCTTCTCGCTTTCTTTATAATCCGTCATAGTGCCTGCTAGCATAAATCCAAGTAAAAATATTCCACCAGTTATGACCAAACTAATCTCTGAAAATTTAACAAGGCCTTCATAGTTCAAAACTTCCACAATAACATATTTCAATAGGAGAATAGAAAGCGTAATGGGCAATGTCGTCAACATCAGCTTCCATTTGATCCATTGTATATTCATGTAGTAATTGTCAATTAGTTCTAAATTTCAAATTTACATAATTAATGGAATTTGACGCTTGAAATTAGATTAGTCACCTGAGCTACTATTTTCATTGTTTAATTAAATAAAAAAGCGACATATTTCTTTATACGTTCACCAACTTCCAAGTACCTTTTCTAAAATACCATATGTAAATAAAAGCGATAATACCTTCTGCCACTGGGATGGCAATAAAGACGCCGAGAGGTCCCCAGGTAAAATACTCAGCCAGTATATAGGCCAATGGAATTTGTAAAAGCCAAAAACCAACTAAGCTAATATACGTGGGAGTTTTTGTATCTCCAGCACCATTGAATGCTTGCATGACAACCATACTAATTCCGTATAGAATATACCCGCAACTTATAATTTTTAAAGCCTGAACTGCATATGTAAATTGTTCTGGTGAGGTCTCGGGAATAAAAAATCGAATGAGTGGGCTGGCAAAAAGTAGAAAGAATATCATGACGAAGGCCATTATTATGGAATTATATTTAGCGATAGTATAAACAGACTGCTCAGCTCTCAAAGGTCGTTTGGCACCAAGATTTTGTCCAACCAACGTGGCTGCCGCATTACTGATGCCCCATGCAGGTAAAATAAAAAACACTATTAGCCTTATGGCCGTTTGGTACCCCGCGCTTGCGTCACTGCCACTTCTCGCCACAATAGCTGCTAAAAATATCCAACTAGCAGATTGGACGATAAACTGAACGGTAGCAGGTGTAGCAATAGAACTAATTGATTTAATAACATCCCATTCCGGCAGCCATCGAATGCCACGCATTTTCAGCATTTCATTTTTTCCAAAAAATAAATGTTTTAATTGATAAAGCACTCCAATACCTCTTCCGATCACTGTGGCGACAGCAGCTCCCGTAATACCTAATTCAGGAAAGGGCCCATAGCCGTTGATTAAGAGTGGGCATAAAATGATATTTATTCCATTAGCTAACCATAAACTTCGCATAGCAATAGAAGCATTTCCTGCGCCTCGGAATATTCCATTGATTAAAAATAACAAAACGACCACTGCGCAAGAGCCCAACATAATTCGAGTATAATTTACACCCATCAATACGGCTTCTTCTTCTGCTCCCATTATTCTTAAAATATCTTCTGCCAGTAAAAAGCCCACAATACTCATGATCACAATAAGCACCCCGGAAACTATGAGCGACTGTACAGCCGCTTTAGCAGCGCCAGTTGGATTTTTTTCGCCAACTCGCCTCGCTACTACTGCAGTTGCTGCCGCGCTGAGACCTATGGCTGCAGAATAAACTAATGTAATAACAGCTTCTGTTAAACCAACTACGCTAACAGCATGACTGCCTAGTTTATTGACAAAATATATATCTACTACAGCAAAGACGCTTTCTAAACACATCTCTAGCATCATTGGAACAGCCAACAAGAAAACGGCCACACGAATACTTCCTTGAGTATAATCGTATTCGTCCCCTCGAAGGGCTTGCCGTAATAGTTGTATAAATCTTTTTAAGGAGAAAAGGAATCTCATAATAAGTTTAATGCGTGCAAAAATAAGCTTTGTAAGTAATTCCTCGCGAGAAATAAGTTTTTATGTTTGCTTACTGAAATGTCAGAAGTATAGCCATTTTGAATTTGTGTTATAGTTTAAAAATTCAAAGAGCTATTCTAAATTTCTATTAATAAAGTTTGGGCTCTTTGCAAAAACAATTTTTATACCAGCTTATTATGATAGTTTAGTAAATCAAAGTTGTTCAATAATTAATAATCTGAAATAATCAACTTATGTTACTTTGATTTGGGTTATTTTGTGCGTTGTAATCATAATTTATCATCCATTGGATACCAAATTTGTCTGAGAACATTCCAAAATAGGCACCCCAGAATGCATCTTCCAACGGCATTTCAATGATACCTCCCTCTGACAGTCTATGGTAATATTTTTCTGCCTCTTCTTTGCTTTGGGTGTCGATTGATATAGAAAAATTATTACCGGGATTTAGTGTTTGGCCCATAGACTCCAGCACATCTGTAGCCATTAGTATTGTTCCACTGCCTAAAGGTAAAGCAATATGCATAATTTTATCCTGATCGCTTAGTGGCAATTTATCGCCTTCAGGAGTATCTTTAAAACGTTGTAAAGTTATAAATTCTCCTCCAAATACTGATTTGTAAAAATGGAAGGCTTCTTCCGTATTGCCATTAAAATTCAAATAAGGATTAATAGATATCATATTTTATTTTTATTGTTTGTAAATAATTTTTCAATTTAACTCGAATTTTCAATTAGTTGTTTTTAAATTTATCCGTTTAGACCCATTTGGTCCCCATTAAAGTTACAAATAGCTCAGCCACCATTTTTCCCGGTGATTTGTTTTGTAATTATCATACCATTTACACACAGGATATAACATCAAAATTAGAAAAACCCATATCAAATACACCACGCCTAAAGAATAACCTTCACCGGGAATTAAAAAATAAAACGGAAAATGGGACGTCGGATTGTACGCTTCATCTAATGTGTGTCCTCTCAGAAAAAATGCAATCACACAGAATAAATGCATTACGTAAATGTGCGCAACATAATAAAACAAGGCTACTCTTCCATAAATGTTTAATATCTTGGTCAAGCGGTTCTTTACGAGCTCTAACCAAGATAAAGCCAACAGTGCTGGTCCAATAGTCATGCATAAAAATAATAGAGATGGAGGGTACTTATTTACATCAAGGAAAGAAAAAAAGCTTAATAACCCATTCTTTTGAACTGTCCAGTCTTCAGGGTCCCCATATATATTTGTAAAACGTAAGGCAATAAATATTAAAATTAGAATACTTCCTAAAAGGAACAAATTTTTCCTTCGTGTCATCACGGGTGTATCTAATTGAAACCAAACACCTATACAATATCCCAGAATCATCGTGCCGGTCCAGGCAACAAACGGATATATTATTAAAATTGTATGATGTTCACTTAAAGCATAAGGTGCAAAATGGCCATGATGAAATAAATCCCACAAGAACCCTGCTCTAAAATTTTGTGCGGATTCTGGAATGTCCAGCAGATTGTGACCAAACACAATGGCTAAACCTATAAACAGCATTACCTTGAAGGGTAGGTGAATTAAAACACCGAGTATAATCATGCTAATTCCTATGGCCCAAATTACTTGTAAAAAAATGGTGTTATACATAGGATTAAATGACCAGCCAAAAGTAACGATGGCTATTTCAAGAAAAATGAGCCAAAGTCCTCTTTTAAATAAGAATAGGCTTAGTTCTTTTTTTGTTTTTCTTAGTGATTGCAAGTAAATAGAGGTTCCAGAAAGAAATACAAAAACCGGCGCACAAAAATGGGTGATCCAACGCGTAAGGAACAAAAGGGGCGTAGTTGTTAAAAGGTTTAGGGGATCATCTGTGTTGGCAGTAATGTGAAAATAATCCCGAACATGATCTAAGGCCATGATGATCATTACGATACCACGTAAAGTATCTATCGATTCAACTCTATACTTATCGGCGGTCAACATTTTTAGGATTGATTTTTCCAGCAGCAAAGTTAAATATTAAATTGATAAGCTACTTTTAAAAAACGGTTACAAGAAAAATTAATTTAACATCCTAGAAGAACAAAAATATTGAAATGTATTTTAGTTTCTATTTTGTTTTCTTCGGCTTACCGTTCGATTTAGTATTGAGATTTTTAAATCCAATTTTAGTATATGCCTGGTTCAATGCATCCTTTAAAATATTCTTATTCACCATTTTTAATTCAACGTAAGTTGCGCCTTGTTTTCCCCATTTATTAGGTACCGGATAAATGACCGTTTTATCGATAGCTGAAAAGACTGATTGGTCAATTTCCGAAAGCATTAAGCAGGCTCGATGTAGTTTAATATCTAGTGTGGCGAATATTTTTTTATTAACTCTGAAGGACGTTTTCTCAAAGTGAGGTAGCTCAATGGCCCCCGGAAACGAAAGAGCTAATTCAGTGAACGTTTCAATATCAACCATGGATTTTCAAATAAGGCTTTATCATTTATTAAAATGGTATTCCCTTTCTACCTTACATATTCTTACCTTGTAGGATTGATACCATGTGCTTATTCCTTTTCTTTGCGCTTCCAGATGATCTAAGTTCATTTTCCATTTGGCAATGGCTTCAAGTGTAGTCCAATAGGAAACCGTAATGCCCAGCTCATTTCTTGCCGATTCCATATCGAGGAAGCCCTCTTGCTGTTTAGCTAATGTATCCATCAGTTCGGACATTTCATTATATCCTTCTTCGTTATCCTTTCTTATGGAAGTGAATATGACTGCGTAATAAGGCGGTTGATAAGTTAACATCTGGCAATTAGTTTTTGGGTTCTGCAGAAAAAATAATTATATCCACCAACATCACATTTTTATTAAATTGAATTTGATACGTTTTACCTTCCAACTTCTTCTAATATATTGGTTCGATGTTTTAAATATTTCAAAATAAAGTAAAGGATTAGAGACAAGATAAAGCAAGTCATAATAAAGAAATTAAAATTTCTTTCATTTACTACTAGTTCACCTGCGACATCAAAAAAGAAAAATATGATAAAAATGGCGACCAGTCCATTTTTTTCATTCCGCAAAACCTTTTTCCAACTGAATGTTAAATTAGAGTTATCAAAGTTTTTAAAACTTGGAATAAATGCGGGTACATTTTTAGCCCAATCCAAATAAGTAGCTTCGAATTTCTTTCGTAAGTATTGTTCCTCTGCAAACATAATTCGTTCATAATATATCCAATAGAAGAAACAAAAGGCAATCACAAACCAGAATTGCCCGGTCATTAAGGCTGGACCTAACCACATAAAAAAATTTCCTAAATACAAGGGATGCCTCACGGTTGAATAAATGCCCGTAGTATTAAGTAGGTCTGCAACCTGATCTTTCACATTTCTACCGGAAGTGTTTCGGGGAGTATAACCAACAGTGTACACCCGGATTGCCAAGCCGAATAAACTTACCACTAAACAAAAAGATTCGAAGTATATTTCATAAGCTGTGTTTCTTAAGAAAAAAGTTTCGGGGTATAATTTGGTCCAAAGGTATAAAACGGTACCAATGAGTAATATGATTAATGGAAAAATACCTCTGTATCGAAAGAGCCAATTGCCTTGGGCTTCTAATTCTTCTTGAAGTGCCATCCGTTTTTTTGTATCTTCTATAAATTATATTTAAGTAAGCACGTTGCAAAATACATATTAATTAGGGATTCTTATTAATTGGAACAATTATGAATTTTGCTTAAAATATAGAATATAATTTTATTTTATAATGATAAGGGCCACATGGAAGTAATTATTCATAGCCGCTAAAAGTTCGGTTTTTATATAATATGATTCCGAAAATACTTTAAAAGCAAAAAATTCATGATTCGGAACATTGAATTCATCAAACAAAAGGATATCTCCATTTTTTAAATACGGAGCTAGACTAGTCAATGCAAAAAGGGTTGATGAAAATAAGTCAGCGTCGAGATGGATAATTTTTCGTTTTCCGTTATTTAAATTTGTTTCACTAAGAAAATTAGGAACGGTATCTTGAAAAAGGCCTTTTAGAAAAGTGACTCTTGTATCATGCACTTCTGGAATATTGGACGCCAAATCTCCTTTCATAAAAGTACCCCAGTTCTCAGGGAGCCCTTCAAACGTATCAAATCCATAAAATTTGCTGCTGGTATTTTGGCAGTTTTCTAGCCACCAATTGAAAGAATATCCTCCATATACACCAAATTCAAGATAATCAATCGCGTCATTTTTTAAATGTAAGGTATCTATAATGTATTGATACAGCAGATAACGCTTGGAATAATCTCTTTTAACCGAATAAAAGTCATTGAGGATATTATTTTTATTTTGTTTAGCAATCCATTTGGTAAGGCTCAAGGTATTAGAAATTGTTAGCAGTGGACGCTCCATCCATGACAAAAAAAAGTGAGGCCTTGATAGCAACACAAGTCCCTTTATAAATGCATTTATTTTTATGAGGGTTCTTTTCATTTTACATTTATATAGTCTTGATATGACACCGTTCTTTTGATTATTAACAATTGACTAATTATTTATAGGCTATAGCTGCGCTGGAAGGCCCAGCCAAAGGAATTATAGAAGTAGATTTGAATCCTACTATTTTTGCCCATTTATTGAAATCAGTAAATGTATAGTCAAAGCCTTTTCCTGTCTCAATAAGCATATTTAAACTCATCATGAGCCCAAACACATTCTTTTTTCTTTCTTCATCAATAACATTTTCAATTGCCACAAAAGCTCCTCCTTCATGTATGGCCTCAAATGCTTTCTGCATTAATATTATTTTTTTCTCTTCATCCCAGTCGTGAAGAATATTTCCCATTACAACAATGTCTGCTTCTGGAATTGGGTCAGAAAAGAAATCGCCACTAATTGCTTTTACTCTTTCACTAAGGTGAAACTGTTGTATTGTTTTATTTGCTAAAGGTTCCACTGGAGGAAGATCAAAACTGGTGCAATTCATGTGAGTTTGATGCTTGGCTACCATTACTGAGAGCATAGCGCTTGCCCCACCGACATCCGTGAGTGTTTTATATTTTGAGAAATCAAATACTTGTGCAAAGCTTATAAAATTTCCCATCTGAATACCACTCATGGCGTTAATGAATTCATTAAGTCTTTCTGGAATTTTATACAATTCTAAAAATGGAAGTACATCACCTGATTTCGTTTCATTTTGTGGGTGCCCTGTGCGCAATCCGTCTTCCAGATTTCCCCAAAAGCGGTATAAGCGATTGTTCATCATTTCAAGTATTCCTCCAATATAGAATGGCTTATTTTTATCAAGAAATAAATCTGTCTCAGTATTATTCGAATATTGTGCGGTTTCAAGAATCCCGGTTCGATTTAAAAAGCCGAAACCTGTCAAAACGTCTAAAAAATCATAGACGTTTCGATCCGAGCTTTTAAGTTGAAGCGTTTCTTTAATTTGGCTCGCAGTCATAGATTTATTTTCCGCGAGTCTAGTAAATAGTTGAAAATTTACTGCTGAAAGTAGGATTTTGGATGCCCAAAAGCCGGTGCCTATTTTCATAATATTTTCAGGAGTTGGATGATGGGTTTGGTTTTCCATTTTAGTGATGATTTTGATTTATTGCTTACTCTGATCGGTTTTCGGCTACCCCGATATTTTAAAGTTGATTACTTTTATTTTGGTAATTTTTTCTAATAAACACCATTATCCAAATGAACCTATTAACTTGGAAAGTTGTAAAATTGATGAACATTATTCAATAAAAGCAAAGTAAATTTAAAGAAAGTTTTTGCCATTCGATATTTATGGCTACCTATCCCTTGTCTATTGACCATTAGCTATTGACCATTGACTATTGGCTCCTGGCTACTTCCCAGCCTATGATGGCCGTTTTTCTAGTCGTTCCCCACATATACCCTCCAATAGATCCACTGGATTGAATGACCCGGTGACATGGAATTAGATAGGCGATAGGGTTGCTTCCAATGGCTGTCCCCACAGCTCTGGATGCTCCAGGTTTGTGGATCTTTTCGGCAATTTTTCCATAGCTGGATAACTGCCCCATCGGAATTTTTAGGAGGGTTTCCCATACTTTCAACTGGAATTCAGTTGCTTTGAGGTGCAGCTTGATTTGGTTGAGTTTGTCCCAGTCATGGGTGAATATAAATAAGGCGTTTTGTTGTTTTAAATCAAGCATTCGCTTAAAATGGGCATTTGGAAAATGTCGTTGTAAATCTGTGAGCGCTTTTTGCTCATTTTCAGTAAATGCCATATAGCAAATTCCTATGGGAGTCGATGCTATCAGTATGTTCCCAAATGGACTTTCCGCATAGCTATAACTGATTCTAAGATTTTCGCCGCCGTTCTTATATTCACCTGGGGTCATACCTTCTATGTTGATAAACAAATCGTGTAATCGTCCAGTCCCGGATAGACCAGTTTCGTATGCGGCATCAAACAAAGTAGTTTGATTATCTTTCAATATACTTTTTGCGTAGGCTATGCTAATATATTGAAGAAATTTCTTGGGACTTACCCCTGCCCAATCTGTAAATAGCCGTTGAAAATGAAAAGGGCTGATATGAATTTTTTCAGCAACCTGCTCCAGACTTGGCTGGGCTTTGAAATTTTGTGTTATATATTCAATAGCTTCTGCAATCCTATGATAGTTGATATGTTCATTAACCTCCATGTTGTGTTGTACAGTGAGGTAAAAGTACGTAGCCTTTGACCAACGAAAAACCCGAATCTTGCTTCGTTTATCAGTATTCTTATTTGGAGATAAGATTTTGATTCAGTTTCTTAAAAGTAGTGATTATGCCAGTAAATATATTGCTACAATAAATATAACAAGAGTAAGACCATTTAAAATTAGCGTATTCAAAAAACTAATTCTAAATGGTCTCAAAGTGGTGGAAACAATTACTGGTTTTTAATAAATGTTTTTACTGTCGAAATTCCATCAGCTGAAATATATTTGATAAAATATAAATCCCGGATTTCATCAACTAAGTTCAACGTGGTGTTTTTGGAAGATACCGTGTGACGTAGTTTTAGATTACCTTTTGAATCATATATTTCTAAATATCCATTGATTACATCGGAATAATTTTCCAAATTAACTATGTCGATATTTAAATAGCTGGAAATAGGATTTGGCGAAATTGAGATTTTAAAGCCAGGGTTACTGCTACATACGGGTGGATTATCAGATAAAAATGCTTCTGAAGACCCACAAGAGTTGGTCACTGACACTTCCACATTAACGGGGGTGGTGCTTAGTAGTGGAATATGAACATTGGTTGGATTTCCTGAAGCTAATTTTAGTTGGTTACCACTCTGAACACTCCATAGCCAAGACCAATTTCCTAGAAGAGACGGCGCATTGTTGATATCTTCTAACGTCACTAAGTGCAAACAAGGGTCAAAGCTGATATCTATTACAGGATTGGATGGCAAGCCAACAAAAAATTGTTTCTGCAGTGAAGCGCTTCCACAATTGTTGTTTATGTTAAATTTTATTACTGCTTTTCCATTTTCACCATAAATAGGATTAAAATTGGCGGTAATACCTGTACCGGCGGATGGGCTGACCGTATTAGGTGGAAACACGGTCCATGATATGTTAGAACTGACGGGAAAACTACTTCCAATGGTAAAATTAGCATTTTCTGAATCGCAGATAAAATTAGGTCCGGAAACTTTAGAAGTAGGAGAGATCTTTTCTAACTTGATAAACTTTGCACATCTTGTTGATTCCTTTCCATAAGCTGATGCAAAGAGTTGCAAAGTCCCTTCACTATTTCCTGAAGGTGTTATCGTCGTAGAAGTTCCCGTATTTGATCCAGTCCACCCGTTAGGTAGGATCCAATGATAGTTGTATCCTTGTACATTTTGGATCACTGACGCAGATACCACAAAAGGATTTACATCATCACAAACAACAAAGTCTGGAGCACCCGATATAGGACAAGGAGGCTGAACATATCTTGTGATGGTGCAATAATTCCAATCACTCCATAGTCCGCATTTACTTTGGCCTCTTACTTTTATGATGGCGTCATTGGACAAGTCTGTTGTGATGTATCCGTCCCACGAACTACAGTTATCAATTCACTTCGACCAAAGCATGAGGATTTGACTTGATCCAATTATGTGGGAGAAGCTCTGCGATTCTGTTTATAGGATGGTCTTTGATTCTATGGAATAC
>JALYPU010000117.1 GCA_030856215.1 Bacteroidota bacterium | reverse complement strand
CAACACATCAAAATTAATGAAATCAAAGATCAAACATACAAATAACCTTTAGAATGGCTTTTTGGGAACAATCTTTATTTTCTGAGCCCTATGACGTAATTATTATAGGAGCTGGAATGGTTGGGCTCTCCGCGGGAATACACTATTTGAAAATATGTCCGGGAAGTAGCGTTATGATACTCGAAAAAAATTCCTTTTCTGCAGGAGCGAGCGTCAGAAATGCTGGTTTTGCTTGTTATGGAAGTCCCACTGAACTTATAGCGGAAATTAAAATTTATGGAGAAGAGCACGTTTTTAGACTATTCGAGGAGAGATATAAAGGAATCCAGGATCTGATAACTTTAACCGGCCTGAAACAAATAGATTATCAAAACACCGGCGGCCATGAAATCATTCATCCTCTATTTAGTCAAGAAAAGATTACCACAGACCAACTTGCCCATCTAAATTCCCAAATAGCCACAATTACGGGTACCCAACATTACTTCAAGATTAGTAAGGATTCACCAGAACGTTTTGGGTTTCAGGGATTCTCGAACATAATCTACAATGATCAGGAAGCCCTGCTCCACCCAGCTAAGTTACTTCTGCGGCTATGCGATATTTATAGGAGCTTGGGAGGTGACATTCGTTTTGGCGATGCCTTGACATCGTGGCATGATCAGGGCAATCTAAAAGAACTGAGTTGTAAAAGTGGCCTAAAACTTCGTGGCCATAAAATTTTATTCGCAACCAATGAATACACACCTGATTTTATTCCTGAAATCAAAAGCATTCCAGCAAGAAATCAAGTGATACTTATCCGCCCTGAAAAGCCAGTTATATTCTCTGGTTGCTTTCATATAGACCGTGGATTCATTTATTTTAGAAACTTATCTGAGTATATATTAATAGGAGGTGGACGTCAAATGGATATGGATCGGGAATTCACCCGAGAAAAGGGCGAAAATGATACCATCATTAATTTTTTGACTAATCTCCTAAGAGAAAACATTATTCCCGGACAGCGATTTGACATCGTAGATCAATGGAGCGGAATTATTTCCTTTAGTCCCTCTAATATACCCAGCATCCAAATTATTCAGCCGGGAGTAGTGGTTGCTACAAACTTAGGGGGAATCGGTGTGGCTCTTGGCTATCCTTGCGGAAAAAGTGCTGCAGAATTTTTATGTATGGTGGATTGATGGTAGATTTTTTCAAATCCGTTGGATACATAATATATGGAATGATAACTTTGTGCGTTCTTTAGTATTGAATGATTACCCAGCACTTTTCCAGATTGAAACACTTGACGACTACAAAAACATTGTTTTACTATTTAGTATCCAATTCATTTTTTTGTCTTCTTATATTATTGGTATCCTTCAACAAACTATCTGCGCAAACCAAAACCACCAGTGATACCGTAAAAGTCATACATGCAGATCTGTTGCGCTTTGAGCGTTTTAATGGTAAAGAATATCAATTTTTAAGTAAAGACGTTTTAGTCCAACATAAAAAAGTGTACTTGCTTTGCGATTCTGCTGTGATAGAAGGCAATAAAGTATTAGCTATCGGCCATGTGAGAATTGTAGAAGGGGACAGTCTTCAAATTTTTGGCGATACATTGAAGTATAATGGCGATAAACAAATGGCTGATTTTATTGGAAATGTTGTGCTGAATCATCGGGAACAACAACTTTTTACAAATACCCTACATTATGATCTTAAAAAAAGAATAGCGAGCTATTATTCTTCCGCCTTATTGATGGCTGGCACTGCCCGATTGAAAAGCAAACGAGGTTATTACCACGCAAAAAATGAACAATCATTTTTTAAGGATAGTGTCATTGTTTTACTGGACAGTGGAATGTCTTTATTAGCAGATTCCTTAGTTTATGAAGCCAAAGGGCAACGCGTTCGTTTCACTGGTCCAACCTTAATCAAACAAGATAATTTGGAAATTTATACTGAAGCAGGATATCACGACATTCCGAACAAGTTCTCTTATTTTGCAAAATATCCTAGATATAGAAAAGGCTCTCAATATGCTGACGCTGAAAAAATTTATTACGATGATAAAAATGGTATAATTAATTTAAAAACGAATGCATGGATACGCGATAGTGTTAAAGAAGCCAGAGGCGATAGTATTTACATTAATGAAAAAACAGATTGGGTGTACATTATTGGTAATGGTGAATACAAAGAAGGGAATAGGATTTTGAAAGGGGACCGCATTTCGTTTAATCGTAAATCGGAATCTTTGCAAGTAATGGGCAGAACTGAAGTAAAAGAAGATAGCAGAATTACAGTAGCCAATACATTAAATTATGATGGAGCTAAGGATATAGGCATCGCTATTGGAAATGTTATTTCAAGTGATACCATATCGGGATTTACCTTACATACAGATACTTTAATTTATAATAAACGGAATAAACGATTTCATGCGCTCGGACCACGTCCTTATATTTCGACACCTTTTAACTCAGACACTCTGTATTTGGCTGCTGACAGTTTGTACACAGAACAAATAATAGATAAAACAGATAGTTTCTTAGTCTTACGCGCTTTCAAAAATGTCAAAATATGGAGTAAAAAATTACAAGCAGTTTGTGATTCTCTTTACTATCATGGAAAAGATTCTGCATTCCAACTTTTTTATAATCCGGTCATGTGGTCAGATACCTCGCAATTTACAGGCGATACCATTCAAATTTACATGGCGAATAAGGCATTAAAAGAAGTTCATTTAAATCAAAATGGATTCATCATCAACGAATCCACGGCAACCTTGGATAATCAGATAAAAGGAAGGACCATTACCGCGTATTTTATTGACAAAAAAATGAATCATGTGGATGTTTTGGGTAATTCTGAATCCGTTTATTTTATACAAGATGACGAAAAGTCTTATATAGGAACCAATTTTATACAATGCAGCCGAATGAAGATTCGATTTAACGAAAATGAACAAATTGATAAAATTGATTTTTATACCAAGCCGGAAGGTAATATGCTCCCGCTAAGTGACGGAAAGCTCAAATTTCTTGATGGCTATCTTCCAAGGAAAGAAGAAAAACCATTGAGCTTCCTTGACATATTAAAATAAAAATAATAGTAACCATGTGCCGGATATTATTTTGTTCCATTATTTTTTTGACTTGTTTTATAAATATCCTCCGGAGTCAAGATGTTGATCAAGCCCTTACATTTTATTCAGAAGGAAAGTATAAAGAAAGTCTACAGGAGTGGAAAGAACTACTAAACAATGGAGCGAAGGGGGAGGATATTTATTACAATATGGGGAATACGTATTTTAAACTTGGAGAGTATCCGGAAGCTATTTTATTTTTTGAAAAAGCTTTAGTTTGGAATCCTTATTGTACTTCCTGTAAAAAGAATCTTCAACTCAGTAATGAGGCATTAGGGATAGAATATGTTCAATTTCCTGAATTCATAGTGATCAAATGGATAAAAAATTTGCTGGGGTACTTTAATCCATTGGTATGGTTTATTTTATTTTCCGTATTTACCAGTGGATCCATTATTTTATGGAGAAATATTTTTCAACTACCCAATGGAATTATTAAATATAAAGTTTTCTTTAGTGTGTGTGCGATGCTATTTTTACTAGCGTACTTCTGGCGGAACCAATACGTGAACCACCAAAATAAAGTAGTCGTGATAAAACAAACACCACTTTATATTTCACCAGATGAAAATAGTGCTACCAAAAGTGAATTAATTCCGGGTATCGTATTAAGAGCAAAAGATAACCTAAAGGGTTGGGTTAAAGTAGAAACTATGGAATATGAATCCGGATGGATTTCGGAAGAGAAATTACAGCGTGTGAATCCTTAATCTTATTATTCTTCTTCTTCTGAAGCCGAGGTTGCTTTTGGCTTAGGAGCTTTTTTAGCTGCAGCTGTTTTTGCAGCAGTCTTTTTGACAGTTTCCTTTTTATCTACGGCCTTTTTTGGCGCAACCTTTTTTGGAGCAGCTTTTTTTGGAGCAATGGTTTCCGGTGCAATTGTTTCTGGAACAATCGTTTCGGGCGCCACCGTTTCATTAGTAATCGTTGCTGGAGCAATCGTGACCTTAGGTGCCTTTTTTGCAGTAACTTTTTTAATGGGACCTGTAACAACACTTACTGTTTCTGGAGCTGATCCAACTGTAATACTGTTTGCTGGTAATACATCGACTACATTCCGGTCCTGACGGGTCTTTTTAAACGTTACAATCCCATCCTTTAAAGCATACAGTGTGAAATCCCTTCCCACGCCTACATTTTTTCCAGGGTGATACTTGGTTCCTCTTTGACGAACTATGATATTGCCAGAAATGGCTTCTTGCCCACCAAACAATTTAACACCGAGACGTTTACTATTACTGTCCCGTCCGTTACTGGTACTACCTTCTCCTTTCTTATGTGCCATGATCTGGAAATATTATTATTATGCTATGATGGAATCAATTTTAATCTGAGTAAAGGACTGTCGGTGCCCGTTTTTCTTCTCATAGCCTTTTCTTCTCTTCTTCTTGTAAACGATCACCTTATCTCCTTTCACGTGAGCTAAAACAGTCGCACTGATAGAGGCGCCTTCCACTCTCGGCGTGCCTATAGTGGTTAAAACATCAGAGCTCAACATGAGGACTTCATCAAAACTCATCTTACTGTCTGTTTCTGCATCAAGTCGATGAACATAAATGGATTGACCAGCCTTGACTTTAAACTGTTGACCCGCAATACTTACTATAGCAACCATGGAAAAGGTTTTTAAAATTGGATTGCAAAGATACTATCAAACTTCATTTCAGCAAATATTATTCGGATAATTAATTATTGCTATTAAATATAGATCTCTTTTAACCTGCCCAGCCTTCTCTGTCAAGGCTTCTGAAGTGGATTGCTTCCGCCAAATGCTCGACCTTAATTTCGTCAGAATTGGCCAAATCGGCAATGGTTCTGGATACTTTGAGAATGCGGTCGTACGCCCTGGCTGAAAGCTGCAGCCGTTGCATGGCTGTCTTTAATAGGGTTATCCCTGCTTGTGTTAACTGACAGATATCCCGGACCATAGCCGATGACATCTGCGCATTAAAATATACATCCGGGACATCAACATACCGATGTTCCTGTTTTTCCCTCGCCGTTCGAACACGTTCTCTGATTATGGCAGAACCTTCTGAACCCCGGGTGGTCTCCATTAAATCGTCTGTTGACACCGGAGTTACTTCCACATGTAAGTCGATTCTATCTAAAAGGGGCCCGCTTATTCGGCTAAGATATTTTTTAACTACACCCGGCCCACATACGCACTCCTTCTCAGGATGGTTGAAGAAGCCACAGGGGCATGGGTTCATAGAAGCCACCAACATGAAGCTAGACGGGTATTCTATGCTGACTTTAGCCCTCGAAATAGTCACTTTACGCTCTTCCATGGGCTGACGCAAAACTTCCAGGACAGTGCGTTTGAATTCAGGTAACTCATCCAAAAATAAAACGCCATTGTGGGCTAATGATATTTCTCCAGGACTTGGATTCGATCCCCCACCAACAAGCGCCACATCACTTACGGTATGATGCGGTGAACGAAAGGGCCTGTCTGTAATTAAACCTACATCTTTAGACAAAATCCCAGCTACAGAGTGGATTTTAGTGGTTTCAAGTGCCTCGGACAAGCTCAATGGAGGAAGAATGCCCGGAAGACGTTGGGCGAGCATTGTTTTTCCGGCCCCGGGCGGACCTATTAGGATCACATTATGACCTCCTGCGGCAGAAATTTCAAGAGCCCTTTTGATATTCTCCTGCCCTTTCACTTCAGAAAAATCTTTGGTGTAGTTAGATTGCCTAATTGAAAAGTCGTTGCGGGCGTCAAATTCCATGGGTTTAATTTCTCGGGTTCCATTTACGAACTCAACAGCTTCTGCAAGGTTTTCGACGCCAATGACGTCCAACTGATTCACAATAGCCGCTTCCTTGGCATTAATTTTTGGAATGATAATTCCTTTTAGTTTCTCTTTGCGGGCTTGAATGGCAATAGGCAGCACACCTTTTATTGGTCTTAAACCTCCGTCTAATGATAACTCACCCATCATCATATACTCATCTAATTTGTCTGGCTTGATTTGTTTGGTTGCAGCCAATACACCGATGGCAATAGGTAAATCATAAGCCGAGCCTTCCTTTCGAATATCGGCAGGTGCCAGGTTTACCACTAATTTTAATCTTGGAAATTGATAACCAATGTTTTTTATGGCAGCCTCTATTCGTTGATAGCCTTCTTTCACCGCATTATCCGGAAGTCCTACTAAAAAATAATTGATTTTACCAGCGGCGACGGTTCCGCCAGCATTCACTTCCACTGTAATCGTTTTGGCATCCACGCCGAACACAGCGGCTGATAGTGTTTTTGTCAGCATAGCTCATTATTATTAAAGCTAAGATATATCCAAATTTTTTACTAAAATGTAAATTCGTAAAGAATACGAATTCACCTTATTTTTTTTCCTGATCGATCATCCACTTTGCATCTATAAGCATCATTGAATCCAAAGAAATATTTCGTTCCATGGCCTTTTCCCCAATATACTTGAGCCAAGTGGGATCCTGCTCCATACCTTTTAAAATGGCACCTAACTTTTCTGGATCATATCCTCCAAAATTCTGAGGAAGATATTTAAATAGTGTGGCCTTATGTTCTTTTCCATATTGATCCAATTGTTGAAAACTTTTAATCTCTGTAAATAATGAATCTTTATTTACATCTTCTAAACTAACTTTTGATTCAATTTTTGAATACCAACTATCCCAAATGAGAAACGTGCGATAAGGAAATTCAGAACGATGTAAAATAGCGCTGATATATTCACTGGATGCGTGAAATGGATTCGAGCCGGAGTACAATGCGACGTTCATATTTGCATATAATTTATGATACAAGCCCCAATCAGGAAATTCATTTTTCATATGCTGCACCAAATCCTTTATCATGATTTGTGCGGGTTTCTCTTTAAAATGAGACGAATTCAAATGGAACCGCTGCGAAGGATTAAATATGAAAATAAGTTGTAAGGCAATTAAAAAAAGTAGTCCCACATAAAATATTATTTTTGGAATTTTGGTGTAGATTGATTCAAATAAAACAGAAATCATAATTATCATCAGCGGAAGCACCGCTAATAATACTCGGGTCAGACCAAAAGAATTAAACTTACCGATTGCCCAGGCATAACTGTGGAATAAAAAGAAGGAAAACACTAATCCGAAAATAAAAAAAAGCAGAATCCACGACTGTTTTTCGTCTCGCTTCTTTATTAAATTGCTGATAGGAAAGTATATACCTATGCATGCTATTAAAAATAGAATTTTAAATACTTCTCCGGTAACTTCCGGCAAGTATTCTATAAAGTGAAACCACACACCCTGTCCGTAAGAACCCATGTTGATAGGGTATGGAATTTTGTGAATTGTCCATAAAAAATCATAATTATAAACATGCATACCCGCCAATCCGTAGATGATATGCCCTGTGGATAACAATAGAAAATATTGAAATTTTCTGATAAAAATTAAATACGGAATAGCCAATAAAATAACAAATAATCCTTCTGATCTGATAAACGGCAAGAATGAAATAAGGATGATCGCAAGTAACAATTTATCAATAAATAATAAATAAATGACCACAGAAATTAACAGTGCGAACAAGGGTTCTGTCAATCCGGATAGGTTATAATACAGACCCATTGGGCACAGCAAATACAACAAGGATGGCAGCCAGGGAAGTTGGAAATTTAGTTTTTGGCAAATTTTATATAACACAATTTGCGTCAACAGAAAATTGACAACATTAAATATTTTTATACCAATAAATCCAAATTGTGCCCAGGGACTTGCCAATAAAACAAATAGTGGTTTGGCCCAATGATTGAAATAAAGTTTAGTATCGAAGGGCGCCCAGTGCGCATATAAATAATGAAATACACTATCTCCATCATCACCGGTCCCCTGAAAGTGAAAGGCCAAACTAAAAAGAATGACAGCTGAAATATAAGAAATAATATAAATGATCTTTTGGGACATCAAAGAAAGTCTAGATTTTAAATCTGCTAGTTAATTAAATTTAATGTCCTTCCGTCAGCTGCTTATCATAATCAATTCCTTGTTTCTGCAGAATAGATTTTACAGCCCAGGCAAAAAATGCGAGATAAGCAAAACAAAAAACAGTAATCCAATAGGATTTATGAATTCCAATAGTGACGAAATCAGCAAGTTTTCCCTGTAAAGGCGGAATTATGGCGCCTCCTAATATCATCATAATCAAAAAAGCAGATCCCTGAGTTTCATGTTTGCCCAATCCCGCTAAAGAAAGCGAAAAAATACAGGGCCACATAATCGAACAAAATAATCCTCCACTTAAAAATGCATAAATAGATACCGTACCCGTCGTAAATAATCCAACCAACATAGCGATAATCGCTAAACAATTAAATAGCAATAAGGTAAATACAGGCTTTTCCTGGCTGATGAAAAATGATATAACCAAAACAAGTACGCAAAATACATAATAGTATAGTGGGCTCATATCTTTTCCCGCCACGATGTTCACCATTATGACTACACCGTAGGCTATTAAAGGAACTAAAATCAGTAACCAATTTTTTGTTGACTTTGTAGGATTAAAAACTGGTATGGCGCCAGCCCATCGCCCGATCATCAAGCTTCCCCAATACATAGAAATGAAAGGAGAAATATCCGAAGCTTGCATGCTGCCAAATTCTGGAAGTTTTAATAATTCTCCCAGGTTGCTTTGAATAGTTACTTCTACTCCCACATAAACGAAAATCGCTATCATCCCCAAAATCAACTGCGGATATTTCAGTGCGCCCCAACCGGTTTCATTTTTTTTTGCGGATACATTGGCGAAAATTAATCCTCCAATGACTACCAATAATGCACCGACCAGCCATTTCATCCGGTATAATTCAAGGTTATGCTTTTCCACTTCCGAAAGCGACTCAATACCATCCTTATAACTATTGAAAACAGGAATAAAACAAGCTATCAGTAATACAGTGATGACCAGCATGGTAATTAATGCTTTACTCGCGGGTTCCATACTGGACTCAAAAAAACCATCAGGTACTTTTTTTGAACGTGCGAAGAGTAACGCTGCTCCCGCAAAAAGTACTCCTACTCCTATATATAAAATGGTTACTTTATTCAAACTTAGCGACTGTAACATAGAGTCATCAAAGCTGGCAACTCCAAATAGCGCAAAGGCAACTACGATGGGGCCAATAGTGGTGCCAAATGAATTGATACCTCCGCCTAAACTAATTCTGTGGGATCCGGTAGCGGGTGGCCCTAATAGAAGTGCAAATGGATTGGCGGCCGTTTGTTGTAAGGAAAAACCCAGGGCCAAAATAAAAAATGCCAACAAGAAAAAATTAAAGCCATTGTCACCTGAACCCGTTTGGACAGCCAGGATCATCGATATGGCTCCGAATAAAGAAAATAGTAACCCGTAAATAATACTTTTTTTATAGCCCCAACTGGATACCAAATCCTTTTTTCGCAATGCACTAAAGACAAAAAGAAATAAAGCGCCCACATAATATGCCCCGTAAAAAGCAAAATCGACCAATTGGCTTTGAAACTGATCTAAGTGAAAATAATTTTTACAAAATGGAATAAACACCCCGTTTCCCGCAGCGATGAAACCCCAAAAGAAAAAGACAGTAATTAAAGTAGTCAGTGCTCCGGAATTGGTTTTGCTTTGTGTATTCATCTTCAACTTGTTTGAATGGACAAGATAGGCAAAATCCTTTTTGATATTTCCTTCAATGGCTTTATTTTTAAGCATTAAAATCCATGTCTCCAATAATACAATCTATTCGTTTTATATTCAACAAGAATCCAAAGAAGCGCTACTTTTGATTTAATTTCTTGCAATGCCTAAACACATTCTAAATAAATATTTTGATCATATTTATATACTAACCATTGAATCCGCTGCAGATCGTCGCAAAAAGATTACCCAATCTTTAGACGGAGTTGATTATACCTTTTTTTATGGAATAAACAAATATGATATCGACATTCAGGAATGGATAGCCAAAGGTAAATATGATGTAAAAAAAGCAGTAGGACATTCACGTTTTAATTATAAAATGAGCACTGGACAAATTGCTTGTGCTGAAGGACATAAAAATATTTACGCAAAAATAATCGCAGATGAGTTTCAAAAAGTATTGATTCTTGAAGATGACTCTATTTTAATAAGTGCCCACCTCCAATATTTATCGGAGATGATAGAAGCACTTCCCAGCGATTGGGACATTTTTTATTTAGATTACGACATGAATGAATCCAATGATCTTTTTACCTGGACCAAACAACAATTCTATAAAATGCAGCGATTATGGGGTGGGATGAAATTTAACCATAAAATGATCGACAATTATTTCAGCAGACCTTACAATAAACTATTACGTAAATCCGGGTATCATTATTTTACCAATGCGTATGCAGTCAATGAAAAAGCTTGTCGTGTTTTGTTAGACTTACAAACACCCATTGTTTTTCCATCGGATCACGCCTTGGCCTGGGGAATCAGTAATGAATTGTTGAAAGGGTATAATGCAGTGCCAAAAATTTTTGAACAAAGTTCCGCAAAAGACAATTCAAAAACATCCATGATCTTCAAGGAGTTTAAAAACTAATTACGAGGTACCTGGAGGCTGTGGGTCCTCTTCTTTGTCATCGTTATATTTATTAAACCAATTACTAAAATAACTTTTTAAGCGGAATAGACTTTGATTAGAGGCCCTTCGAAGTAGGAGAAAATGAATGGCGACTTTCTCAGACCAATGATGCAATGGCATTAAAATAGCAATGAGTATAATTTTTATCCCTAAAATTTTCCAAGGTTCTCCATGGGTAACTTTAACAATCCAATGGTCTGTCCTTAAAATAATGTATTCAAATAAAAAAATAAATGCAAAAAATCCCATGGACCGGATCACCCAAACAGGCACTTTAAAACGAACCATTACCAACATAATAATAAATACTATGGCTATTAGGACCACCATAAGCATATATTGAAGGTTGTGTCTATTTGTTATTAATAATTCCTTACGATTATTTTCTTCCTGGATCAACTTAGATTCAGTCTCTATTTCGAGTTTTAATAAATCTTCCGACTGGTTCTTTTCATCGAATTTGTCTTTAATGGCATTATAACGTTTAGAATTTTCATAGGCTAGTTTATAATTGCCTGTTCTCGCTCCAATTTGCATTAGATGATCACTTGCCTTGGATATAAATTCTACGTTTTTATCTTTCTCAGCATAAATAAGGGCCTGCTCATAAGCGTTTAAAGCCTCTTTAGATTTATTCCATTTTAATAAAAATTTACCTAAACGCAAATAATAATTTGAACTAAAACTATTGTTTTGAGCTTTTATAATAAGTGCCTGCATTTTTGTAAAATAAAAAAATGCAGAATCATAGTTACCAGCTGCATCATTAAAATGTGCGTTTAGCCTGTAATATGTAACCGTGTCATTTATTCTAATATCATTCCATTCTTCAGGATATTTTTCGTAATAAATTTCTTTGAGTTCTTTAAAACGTTGTTTGTCAAGTAAGGAAGTTCGGATAAAAGCAAAGGCATAGAATTTTAAATAAGAATAATTTTTTCTGATTGCAAAGGATATTATTTCATCTAATTTTTCGAAGTTGATTTCACCATTTTTGTTCTCAAAAATAATATCTATATGATTCAATAAAGCATGGTAAAGGCGCAATGAATCTATTGGTTTTTGAGTCTTTAGGAGTTCGATCTGTTTAGTTTTATACTCCAGCGCCTTACTGTCCAGATTCTTCTTATCATAATAATAACTTAAATCATTGTAGATACTAATCCTGCAATCAGTATTCTGCGAGATTTCAGCCTCGTAAAGTGCATTTAAGAAATTACGCATCGCATCTTTTGGAACACTGTCAATTTGTTGGGAAAGGGCTAAGGAAATGTAGGACTCTGCTCTCACTTCCGGAGCATCTAAATTATTAGCCAATTCTAAAAGCCGGGTGCAGTTTCTTATAGCATCACTGCTATTTTTCTTTTCTATAAAATAGCCTACCAATGCTTTGCAACTTTTCCACTTGCTAAAGTCAGTACCCTGAGCCAAACTCAATTCTTCCAATTTTATGGCTACGTCTTCCGCTCTGGCACTGTTAGATTCTGCAATAGCATGCAAATTCAGGTATTCCGTATAATAAATGATTAGGCTATCCTGATGTAGTTTCTTTCGTGCACTCAGGATTGCTGCGGCCATCAAACTGTCGGCCCCTTCATCGTTCATCTCACGAACAATCATTTGGTTCGCTTTTTTATAGGCATTTGATGCTACTTCCTGAGGATGGTAATAGTCATTAATCTGATCTCTAATATCATTTTCGACCTCCTTTTCCTTGCAGGAATAAAATGTACACTGAAGAATGATATAGAAAAAAGGAATAAATGTCCGGATAGCCATCATTAATACAAAGTAATGGATTCTTTTTGAAATCTAAAATAGAATTAGTAAGTTTGTCAAAAAACAAAACCAATGGATCTTAAAACCTTCATCGCCTTGTTGATTGGTATATTGACTGGCGCAATTATCGGATGCTATTTCATTTGTAATGACCCTTCTAAGTGCGGTACAGACTCATTTTGTTGCCCGGCTGGATCTGAGAAGCTTTGTGAATTTCTTAATACACCCGTAGAAATTACAGACCCAGTCAATACAAGTGACCCTGTTGCCGCCTTTACAAGTTTTAAAAATTATTCAAGACCCATGCCTCGTACTCCTGAATCACCTATAGACACTTTTGGCTTTTCAATTGATACAACTATTGTGAAGTATTTAGTCCAACAAATAAAAGATCAAGGACCTAACCTAAAAGGATTTAGATTCTATCCTGGAATGAAGAGAAATGGGGATAAAGAGGTGATCATTGTAAATTTAAACAATACAGGCAATGAAATTGGTGGAATCATTGGAATAATTGCTGTTCCTACAACGAGTTTTGGTAGCAGAGGCCCTTGTCCAAAATGGTGCGACTACTCTGTCAACGGCGGTAGAATTATTCAATAAAGAAAACTTAATTTATTATAAATTAATTCGGGATTCAACCGATACAGTATACTTATATTCACATAGTATAAGATAGTTTACAAAGTTTATATTTTGTTGGAAAATGCTCCAATTCAATTACTCTTGAATACAGATTAGCTTAAATATTCATATAAAATTGCCATTTTTTTAAACCCTATAAATTCAATATTATGAATGACGTAATTAAAATTTTATTAGCTCTGATTCTGGGCTTATTGATTGGATATTTTTATTGTATAGAATATCAATGCAAAGGTTCAGATACGGGAATTCCAGAGATTTGTTCTAATGCAAAATCCTGTGATTTTTTAGTGACCATTGGAAGTACCCAATCAGGTTTTGTTTCTGTACCAAATGAAACTGCAGATCAGAATTTTACAAACTATTACAATACACCATCAACCCCTATGGACGCCATTGGATTTTCTATTGAAAGGGCAACTGTACAATTTTTAGCGAACTTGGTTCTCAATGATCCTTCAGCTGTTGTAAAAGGTTTTAGATTTTACCCAGGAATGACTCTTGGAGGGCAAAAAGAAATGTACGTCATTAGTCTGAATTCAGATGGATGGGAAATTCCTGGATCAATTTTTAAGTCTACAGCAACTAGTTGGCAAAATGGCACAAGGGGTCCTTGCCCTAAATGGTGTGATATCAATAGTACAAGCACGCCAAATGCACGTGTAATTCAAGAATAGTCCTACTTCTAAAATATAAATTAGGTAGATAAAAATTATTAAAATAACTAGTATAAAATAATGTAAGTTCAAGTAATAAGTGCAATTTTTTCAAGTAGTACTTGATTTGCAGTTAAATAATTAAATTTCCTTATAGGTCTGTTGTTTAACATTTTTTCAACTTCATTGACCTGTTTATCTGTTACAA
>JALYPU010000104.1 GCA_030856215.1 Bacteroidota bacterium | reverse complement strand
TTATAGAAGTCTTATCTCCTGTTCTTTGTCCTGAAAAGACTAAAACAAAACGTTTCCCTTATTCCGACGGTCAAGGTTTCGGTTCTGGTGCGGACGAAAGATCCTATACCCAAGAACTTGTAACCATCCAACCAAATCCAGCAAGGGATAAAGTTTTTGTCATAATTAATGAAGAAGTGTTAGCTACACGCGATATACAACTATTCAACTTATCAGGCAAAATGTTGTATCAAATAAGCAGTGCTTTAAATCGCATTGAATTGAATACTGAAAATCTTTCTGCTGGAACATATCTGGTGAAAATAAAAACCGGAGATAATCAGGTGATAAAGAAAATGGTTATCATGAATTAATCTTGCTTAATTGAAGAGCAAATTAATTTTTAGCTCATAATTTAGAAATTAAAAAATGAAGGGCTTACTTCCAAAAAGTAGGCCCTTTTTTATTTACCTTGTTACACAATGAAAGTATATAGAGATCGCGGAGCTATAGGAGCTTTGTTGGACGAATACGAACGAGCCGTTTTAGAGTTACGTGATGCAATTAGCTCCATACATATTAATGAGCTCATCAATAGTGTAAATCCCTCTGATGAAGATCCTAATTCTAAATCCATCCAAACCATTTATTAATATTTCGCTCCGCTGGAGCTAAAAATGTGTCGCTCCTACGGAGCTAGTCGATACCATCCTCATTAAAAATATATTCCAATTTATAATTAATTTGATGAACATCTAAAATTTCTATGTATTCCTCTTTGAATGATTTTATTTTATGGTGTTCTTCTTGATTTTTTATATAATTTACTACCTTATCTATTTGCGATTTACTGATAGAAAATGCGCCAAACCCATTTTGCCATTCAAATTTTCCTAGAACAAATTTATTTTCATTTATCCATTTGGATGAATTAGCTTTAATGTCTCTTACCAGATCTGTGATTCTGCAATCTGTGCCCAAACTAATTAATATATGCAAATGGTCGGGCATACCATTTATAATCATCAATTTTTGATTTTTGTTGCTAATAATACCTGTGATGTATTTGTATAAATTATCTCTCCATTCTTTGGAAATTAGATTTTGCCTCTTTTTTACTGCAAAAATAATATGTACATAAATTTGTGTGTAGGTGTTTGGCATAGCTATTTGTTTACGCTCCAATAATGTGTCGCTCCTCTGGAGCTATTAATATTTCGCGGTGTATATAATTGTCTGGAGCTTTCTCTGTCAAATTTTATTATGCCGCCTTCTTCATCTTAGGTCTCTTCTTAGATTTTGCTTTAGGATGCACTATTTTCATTTCCTGGACCAAATGGCCGGCCCCAGCAAATTTGTCAATAATAAATAAAATATACCGTGCATCAACCATAATATTTCGACAAATGGAGGCATCGTAATTGATATCACTCATAGTTCCTTCCCATACCCGATCAAAATTTAATCCTATGAGATTCCCATGAGCATCTATGGCAGGACTTCCGGAGTTACCACCCGTAGTATGATTAGAGGCAATAAACGCTATCGGCATTTTCCCGTTTTCTCCATACACACCATAATTTTTTTCTTTATACAAACTGATCAGTTTCTGAGGAACGTCAAACTCATAATCCCCAGGAACATATTTTTCCAAAACGCCATCCAGATAAGTTTGCGATTGATACTGAACACCATCTCTCGGATTAAATCCATTGACCTTGCCGTAGGTAATCCGTAATGTAGAGTTTGCATCCGGATAATATTTTTTCTCAGGCATCACCTTCATTAATGCGGCCATATGCTCCCTACGCAATTCGCCAATTCGTTCTTCAAAATTTCCTGCCTGCACATTTATATCTTGGATCAAAAAATAATTCATCTCTTCATAAAATTTCCAAACAGGATCCAAATCAAGCTTTTGTTTCATCACATCATAATCCATAGATAATAATGTTCTCATTTTATCCACATCCGTTAAATATGAATCGACGTAAAGGTCTTTCGCGAAAGCTACTTGATTTCCCTGATAGGCTGTTATTTGAGTTCTTATATAAGGCACTAATAATCGTTCCGGAATTCCTTTTAACGCCAGTGCTAATAATGCGGTAAATATTTCCTGTTCAATATTTTTATCGTATTCATGAAACATTTGATCTAACCCTTTTACCATTTCGGTCTTTCTGATCAGAAACTGTTCTGCTCCCCTTCCGTCATAAGTCCCCCGTAAACTTTTGATGGCAGCATAGTGAGAATACAAATTTATATTGCGTTGGAAAGCTTCCGCATAGTGTTCCTTGGCTTTTGTGTAAGGCTCCAGTTGGCGGTATTGATTTTCTAAATCAACAATCAAATTTTTATAGATACTAAAGGCTGGATTTGCACTAACTCTCCTTTGAAATTCTTCATCACCTTTTTGTTTTTTATCCAACGCTTTCGTAAATTTTACGCCTTGATTTTCACCGATCCATTTTTTCCATGAGTTTGCAATACCTGCATAGATGGAAGCATATTTAATTTTTATGGCTGCATCAGCGCGCATATATTTATCCATAATTTTTAACGCCTGGTCGCGCATAGAAATTCTAATTGGATTTTGAACGTCTATTATTTGCCTCATACCTTCTTTTGTCAAATACTCATTCGTCCTTCCTGGAAATCCAAACACCATCGTAAAATCTCCTTCACTAACACCGTCTAATGAAATAGGTAAAAAATGTTTGGGCGTATATGGAATATTTTCTGCGGAATATTCTGCTGGCAAATTGTCTTTACCCGCGTAAATTCTGAATAGAGAAAAATCTCCGGTATGCCTCGGCCAAACCCAATTATCCGTGTCGGCCCCAAACTTTCCTATCGACTCGGGAGGTGTACCCACTAATCGGATATCTTTATACGTAAGCGTTACAAATGCAAACCACTGATTGCTGTTATAGAAAGACCGGATAAATAGATCTTCATTGGCTTTCTTAGCAATTAGTGACCGTACACTTTCCAGATTTTTATCTATGATTGGCTTTCGCTCGCGATCATTCATACCATCTTTTACACCTTGAAGCACTTGTATGCTGACGTCTTCGATGCGCACAATCATTGTCGCCGTTAGTCCACCACAAGCCAATTCAGCTGTTTTTGATTTCGCCCAAAAACCATCTACTAAATAATTTTGTGCCACCGTTGAGTGGTCTTGAATATATCCATATCCACAATGATGATTGGTCAACAGCAATCCTTGTCCAGAAATAATTTCAGCGGTACAACCACCTCCAAAATGGACAATGGCATCTTTAAGGCTCCCCTTATTTACACTGTAAATATCTTCCGCACTCATTTTCATACCCATCGACTTCATCTCTGCTTCATTCAGAGATTTTAAAAATAGTGGAAGCCACATTCCCTCTCCCGCCAATAAGAAAAGGCTTTGCATTATAAATAATACTAAAATTAAAATTCTTTTTTGCATGTTTAATAAAGTTTAGGAAAGCTAAATTTCTAGATTTATATTTTAAATATGAATGCAATTTGATTATTGCTTAATCAATATGTAATGAATTCTATTAAACGAAATAATATATATACATGCTATCATCAATTCAATTCCAGTTTTAGGAAAAATTGCTTATTTCGTAAGTTTACTTGAAGAATATACTCACCTCTCATATATTTTTTCACATTGATAACGTATCGATTTTTCTCCAATTTAACAAAATTAATAGGTTGCGAAATCCCATTCATGGTGGTCATGAATATGCCTAAAATTTCATCATTTGAATTTACTGAAATATAAACATCACTCTTTGCCGGATTTGGGTAAACTAAAACCAAATTGGATATATTATCATCCGTCGATGTCGTATTTTTTATTTCAATATCTTTTAGTTCATAAATACAATGTAGCGCATCAGTTATTCGGACAGTATAAAATCCAGGTTCTAATTGATCCAGATTTTTTTGATCGCTTATAAATGTTGAGTCCTTGAACCATTCATAGAGATAAGGCCCTGTAGCGCCTGCAACAGTTAATTGTATGCTACCGGTATTATTTGAAGTATGGGTAATTTGGGTTTGTACATCAAACGGTGGCGGCTCAGAAATTAAAATAGTATCCACTGATGTGCATCCTTCAGAATCCAAAACACTTACCACATAAATTCCTGCTTTGGCATCCACAATACTATCTTGTCCCAAACGGTTTTCTCCTTGAATTTTTATAGGAGTATAGGAGCCATTAAAAACTGCTCGAATAGTTCCGGTGGATGCACCAGGACAGACTACATCAGATGTAGAAATACTCATCCCAGGATGAATATACTGACCTATCACAATCGAATCGACATCGTAGCATCTCGTATTTTTATTAGTTGATTTAACGGTATAAATTCCTGCTGATTTTATCAACGCGACGTTGTCTGATGAGCTAAAACTATTTGGGCCTATCCATTCAAACAAAAAATTGGCATCTCCAGAAACATTGGTACTCAATTGGATTTCATTTAGGATACAATTGAAATGATCCCCCGTGCTCTGGGTGGTAATCCTGGGATTATTATTCACTTTTATATAAATAGTATCTACGCGAACGCAGGATTTTTCCGACGTAAATTCCAACGTATAATTTCCCGAACGTTGGATTGAACTAAATAAATTTAACCGTATTTCTCCAATATCTGTCAGTACCGTGTCAAAGCTCAACGGTCCTCTCCATCGATAACTGCCCTTTAGGTTTGTTTCTTGTAATTTTAGATTAACTGAATTTCCCACACATATTTGAATAGTATCTTTTGAAGCAAAATTACCTCCATCCACCTTATGCAATAAAGTAATAAAACTAGGTGCGCAATCCGGCAATGGAATGGAATAAAAACCACGACCATACGTCGAAATATACGCTTTACGGCTTATCTGATGAATCTCAATATCCGTAACCGAGGTATGAGGTAGTCCGCTTCCGTAATATTGCCAGTTGATGTTGTCTGCATCAGAATAAAATACCCCAATATCGGTTCCGACTAATAAAATATTAGATGCTTCATCGAACGCTATACATATTGCGGGAGTATTGAGAAAATTTCCGGTAATATTTTTCCAAGTGTTTCCTCGGTCCTTGGATTCTTGAATCTTAAGCTGACCAAATCCACTGCGCGTTACCCACAGTCGATTCGTATCTTTTGAATGCGCTTCGATATCAGAAATTTCATTATTCAATGTCATCGTGACTGTCGTCCATTTATTACCATAATCCCTGGATATATATATAAGATTGGCGCGCGTAGCCATTAATGTTTGGGTATCCAACGGATTGATTAAAATATTTCGCAAATCTTTGTCTTCGGCACCGGTTAAATTATTACTCAATGCAGAAAAAGTATTTCCTCGGTTATAGCTAACATATATATCGTGGTAACCAATAATAAACGTGCGCGGATTCCTTGGATTTAATTCAAAAGGCGTCACCCATTGACCTTGCGGATCTCCCGGTATATTTTGCGAAATTTCGTTGAGATTTTTGAACCCATCGGTAGTAGCATAAACAGCCGTACCACCCCAATATTCCGTATACCCAATATTTGCATTAGTAGGGTCAATCAACTGCCACATTGCATCGCCTCCATTGGTGTTATCCCAACTATTATTCGCTCTGCGAATAAATCCCCCGTTATCCTGGCTACCTCCAATTAATACCGGCGGATTAGTGGTAGATATTGCCATTTTATAAAATTGAGTTATGGGCAGTCCATTTTGAAATTCTGACCACTTTTGAGTTGGCTCGTTATACCGGTAGACGCCTCCATCACAACAAAAGAATATATCGGCAACATTCAATGGATGGTGTGCGATATAATGATGGTCTGCGTGTACTTCTGGAAATTCTGTGCCACCGTGCCACTGAGACATCTGATTCCAGGTTTTTCCTCCGTCGAAGGAACGATAGGTATTTACATAACCACAGTAAACTATATTTTTATTGATAGGAGAAAAATACATGACCAGGTTTTCCGGCATATCGGAAACATAATTAAAGGATTGTCCTCCGTCTTTTGATAATACAAAACGCCTTTGGCCATCCACGCTGTGATTGACGCCAAGATATTGCGGATCAGCTGGCGTCACTTGCAATCGCATTCCTCCTTTTTGCATATTAAAATTGGAAATTTGGGCAAATGAATTTCCTCCGTTTGTAGATCGAAACACTTCGCAGGATCCCCAATAATCATTCCTTGCCGCATAAACCACGCTGGTATCTCCTGGTTTATATTTCACATCCGAAAAATCTTCTGTTTGAATGCGGGTCCATGCTCCACCACCATTGGTTGTTTTGTAAATTCCATTATTAGTTGCTGCTATGAGCACACTGCTGTTCAATGGATTCATGATCAACTCAAACACCACTTTATTGTCCGTTAATTTCCAATTTAATTGGGTTGGGTTCCACGTTAGTCCGCCGTCCGTTGTTTTATACACGCCCATGCCATATTGCCACCAGCCTTCTTTTTCTCCTAAAGAAATATACATGATATTAGGATTTCGTGGATCGACGATGATGATGCCTACTTGTTGGATAGGCAAATTTTCTCCCAGGCTAATGAAATTATTGCCGCCAGTGGTAGTCTTCCACACACCACCATTTGGAGCGGATACGAACCAGGTATTTATTTGTGTGGGATGAAAGGCGATACCGGTTGTTCGTCCCATTCCCCAATATCCACCAGTATTTCGGGTAGGCCCTTCGTGCTTCCAATTTACAGCTTGCCTGTGGTTAAAATTAGCCGCTTCCTTTATAGCATATTTCCTCAAGATGGATTGTTCTGCACCATCTGGGAAAGATCCATCTGGATGAACTCGATCTCGCCAGTACCATTTCCAACGTTCTAATTTTACTTTTTCATCGTCGAGAAATTCTTTATTCTTTTTTCCTTTCCGGAATTCTTTTCGAAAATCTGCATCCTCCATTTTATGACGCTTCACCATTTTATCGGCGAGTTTTGCAATTTCAAAAAAGGAATGATCCTCTCGAATATATTCGATAAGCTTCTGTTTCTGAGCCGATGATATATTAAATAATAAAATTATAATAAGAAAAGTCCAACGGAAACGCATGCTTGAAATTTTTTGCAAAGTTACGAAGTCAAGAGTCAATAGTCAAGGGTCAGGAGTCAATAGTCAAGGGTCAAGGGTCAAGAGTCAATAGTCAAGGGCCAATAGTCAATAGTCAAGGGTCAAGGGTCAAGAGTCAAAGGCCAATAGTCAATAGTCAAGGGTCAAGGGTCAAGGGTCAATATTTTCGAGGATCCATTTATCATAGCTCTTCAAACTGGCTTCGACAATTTCGCAAGCCCTTTCTTTCCCGCTAAAATCAGATATACTAACCGTCTTATTTTCTAATACGGTATAATTTTCAAAAAATTGGCGGAGTTCCGCTTCCATATACCGCGGTAACTCCTGCAGGCTTCGAATGGAATTAACACTTTCATCGCGGCTGGCCACAGCTATAATTTTATCATCTATCAGTCCTTGGTCTACCATATGCATGACGCCAATGATGGTGCCCTGGACCAGGCAAAGTGGTTGGATGTCAATTTGGGAAATCACCAAAATATCCAGAGGATCACCATCCTCTCCCATGGTTTTAGGTATAAATCCATAGTTTACCGGGTAATAAAAGGAACCGTAAAGCACGCGATCAAGTTTCAGCAGACCACTTTTTTTGTCTATTTCATATTTAGATTTTTTTCCTTTGGAAATTTCAATTAGGCCAATGATCCGGATACCATCATATTCGGGATCCACGTTATGCCATGGGTGTTTGATATACATTTTGTCCATAATTATATTGTTGGCTCAAGATACAGCTATTTTTTACGGACGTAAATGTCGCGTATACTAGAATCTAAACATTAGAAATACTAAATTTATAACTATCAGAATTCATGCTCATGCCTAAACAATATATTCAGATGTTACTTTTGATATTGTGCGTATGCACGTTTAGTAACTGTAATCGCAGTACTAACCAAAAAATGACCACTCCCGAAATATCCGCGCCCATATTACCCGCATCCAATCTGAACATACCTATACAAATATCCAAGTCAGAATTAGAAGTTTGGGTAAACCAATTGATCAAACAAAATTTCGCCTCTGGAATCACACTGGAAGAAGGATACAAATGCAATATTAAAACGGTGGATAACATTCAGGTCCAGATCAACTCCAATAAAATTATTACAGACCTTCCGCTGTTTCTTGAAATTTTTCCCAAATCGGATTATTCAGGTATCAAAGCAGAAGGTGAAATATTAATTCAAATTTCTACGGCAATTGACATTTTTGAAAATCAAGTAATTTCTAAAACAGAAGTGCTAAACCATCGCTGGCTTAAATCTCCTAAATTAAATTTTTTGGGTATCCAGATACCTATGCAAGGAATTGCTAATGGAATTATATCCAGAACAAAAGCGACGCTCTGCAAGTCGATAGACCAATCCATTCAAAAAGCATTCAGTCTACCCAAACTGGAAACCAGCTTAAAAAAATATTTTTTAAGTCCGCTGTACTCATCAGAAGACCAGATCATCCATTTGTTTGGAAGCCCACAAGAAATTGGGTTAGGTCCATTTACCATGAAGGACGGTCAATTGGTTATTCCACTCATCGTATATTTTGAATCGGTCATTTCAGAAACCAGGCCTGCGGAATTAGATAACAACATTGGATTCACTGTCAGACCGACTTACGAAACGCAATCCCAACTCAGCATACAATCGCGGATTCCATTGAATTATCTGGACCAACTCATACGTGAACAAGTTATAAACCAGAGCTACGGTTCTGGCATATCCAAAATAACGATACACAAAATTCAATTGGATGGAGAAGGCCGAAAAATGCTGCTTCATATGAACATGACCGGTGCCTATAATGGACAGATGGATTTAAGTTTTAGCCCGGTATTTTCTGTCGTAACTCAAAAAATAGAATTGTTGGATTTAGACTTGAAAGCGGTCAGCGGAAGAACTATAGATAAAACTAAATTAGCGCTGATCCGCGGAATCGCTGAAAGAAAAGTAAAAGACATCTTACAAGAACAAATGAATACACTCCTGACCGAGTATGTATTACAAATTGGGAATTTGATGAATGCGCAGGAAGTCTATCCAGGAGCCGTGTTAAATGGAAACATTGTCAACTACCAATTGTCCCAATTCCAAATTCATGATAAAAGAATCTACTTCAACATCAAAGCAAATATGTTGGCGGGTTTGCAGATAAATAAAATACAATCTGGGACGATAGCTAAGTAATCTTAGATTATTTTTTAATAAAATCATAAAATTTAATTGCCCACTGAAATGTGATTTCGTATCTTCACTTGGAGAGATATTTTTAATAAAAATTAAAACATTATTATGACCCCTAATCATTTTTCTTCAATCGTGACATCCAAAAACGCATTACATAAATTACATATATATATATGTGTAATAATATGTTTATTATGTTCCCATTCTCAAATTAACAGTCAAATCACTACTCTTTACTTAACTGGCGATGAAGATCGGGTTTTTTAAAAGCCAAAGAATATTCAAGAAATTTCTTTATAAATGATATCGAAATTAAATTTTATTATTTCTTTTATAATGTTTTGGTGTTTTAGTATCTTAGGATTCAGTCAAGATATTTATGTGTATTCCTCTGTAAAGCCTCAAGAACTTCGCCAGTTGAATTTAAATTCTTGTACTTATCGGACTATTTGTACAAATCCAAGTATTAACAATTTGAGTTCAGTCGATTTTGCTATTGACAAGAGCGGTCAATTTTGGAGTACAAAAGATTCAGGGATATATATACTAGATACGTCTACTTGCCAAGTAACTCTAAAATATAACTTACATTCCAATCCTGGTTTTACCAATATTGAATTTGACAGCGATGGTGTATTATGGATGATTGGTTGGGGGCGGATGTCTACTTATAATCCATATACAGGAGAATATAACAAAAGAGATTCTTGGTCAACTATAGATAGTCTAATCCCGAATGAATCCTCGTTATTCAATTATCACGATAGTTTGTTCTTTATAAGCCGTCGAGGTCATATTTATCATTTAGATACCTGTAGTTTTTTAAACAGCAAAATTTATAAAAGAAGAGATAAAGAAGTTAGTCTTTCAAGTTATATTGGTGTATGTTCAGCATTTGATTCCATTGGGACTGAAAAAGTGTATGGACATCAACATCACTATGATTATTTTAATGAAATCGACATGACGGGATATAATGATTCTAATCTTTGTTTTATATTGTTCTTAGATAGGTTTAGTAGTGCTTGCGCCTACAAATCACCCAAGCAAAGAAAATTCTTTCAGCTAGACTTAGATCCCGATCATTCCTCCAGCGTCTGTGGCGAAGACTATACAGTGAATGCATATTGTAACTCCCGGAAAATTCCAATTACAGATACCGATGTTTATTTAGCTGGATCCAATAAAATAGTGGACTCCATCCGGATTCAAATCACCGAAGGGATTCGCGATACGGGATTTGAATATTTGAGCGTGGATAGTTTTCCGGGTGTATTTTATTCTTTGGATTCTCTGCAATGGTTGGTATTAAAACACGACACCAGTTTGGATAAAGAAATTTTGGAGCAGGCTTTGTTGGGAATCCATTACAATAATTCCAGTTGGCCATTCACTGAAGGGCGTAGAAAAATTCAGATCATAAGTTACTCAGGCAGCTTCATAGATACTTCAAACGCCCTTATTT
>JALYPU010000082.1 GCA_030856215.1 Bacteroidota bacterium | reverse complement strand
TAATAATATAAATATGTGTTTCATGCTTAAATATAAGAAAGTTGAATGGAATTAATTAGAAAGTCTTGCATTTAAAGCAATGCCTCAATGAATCCTACGTAAACTCCGGTTTCATTTTGTGTTCACTAAGTATTTCTTCACCCGCTCTTTTTAAGAGAGGGCAGGGTGAGTTGAAACGCATCTTTCTCCAAGCCTCATCGAAGCCTACGCAGGCTACAGCTTCGATTTCGGTTCACTTAATTTTTCTTCCCCCTCTTTTATGAGAGAGGGGGTAAGGGGGTGAGTTGAAATGCGTCTTCCTCCATGCCTCATCGAAGCCCATGCAGGCTACAGCTTCGATTTCGGTTCACTTAATTTTTCTTCCCCCTCTTTTTTAAGAGAGGGGGTAGGGGGGTGAGTTGAAACGCATCTTTCACCAAGCCTCATCGAAGCCTACGCAGGCTACAGCTTCGATTTCGGTTCACTGCATCTAAAGACATTTTGTATGTCTTTAGATTTGTTCAGGTTCACTTCATCGAAAGACATTTTTTATGTCTTTCAATTCGTTCATCTTTTAGTTTATTCACGCAGACGGAATATAAATATCAAAACATACACCCCCATCAATAATACCTCTTGCAGTGATAAACCCAAAATGGTTCTCTACAATTTTTTTGACAATAGCCAAACCAATACCCGTTCCTTTGAATTTTTCTTTGCTATGTAGCCGTTGAAATACTTCAAATACCTTTTCATTGTATTTTGGATCAAATCCAATTCCGTTATCACATAAAGTTATATGACAATATACTTTTTCGGGGGACAGTAGTTTATTGTTGAGCAGCTTTCCCTTTCTTTTATCACATTTTATTATTATGTGAATCGGCCGTTCAGGGTTTGAGAATTTTATCGAGTTACTGAATAGATTTTGTATAAGTTGACGGAATTGAAATGGAATAATATGTACTTCACACAATTCGCCAGTATCTACAATTGCCTGTGATTGTTGTAACTCTTCTTTGAAATCTTCTTTCACCTCGTCTATAATTTTAATCAACGGAGTGTATTCAAATTTGCGCTCCTCTGTATTGGTGCGTGAATAGGCGAGCAGATCATCGATCAGCGTCTGCATTCTTTTTCCTGCTTCCTGCATTCGCTTAAACTGTTCTTTTCCAACGTCAGATAAATTGGTATATTCTTTGTCCAAAAGTCGTGAAGCAAAAGTTTGAATCTTGCGTAAGGGTTCTTGTAAATCGTGACTGGAAATGTAGGCAAAGGACTGTAGTTCTTTGTTTAATTTCTCCAGTTTCTCATTTTGATTTTTAAGTAGATCCTCTGCTTTTTTTCGTTCAGTAATATCCTGGTAGGAAGTTATGGTGAACCGCTCATTTCCAATTCTCACGGTTTCGTAGGAGACAATTGCTGGAAACGTATCCCCGTTTTTTCGAGTGTATAACACCTCAAAATTCTTCATTGCTTCGGTTTGCTTTAACTTTATGAGCAACTCTTCCGTTTCTTCTACAGACAAGGCCTGCAATTCTGCTACACTGCGTTCTTCTTGAAGATATCCCATTATCAACGAAACCAATTTCGCATTTTCCTCGGGCGATATCAAATGTATTTCCTCAGAGGTATATCCAATGACTTCATCACTCGTATATCCAAAAGCAGTATAAAAAAGATTATTAGCAAATTTTATTTTGTTGGTTTTTATTTCAGCGAGCGTCATAGCAATGGGATTATTATCGAAGATTTTAAAAAAACGTTCTTCACCCTTTTTTAATTCTGATTCATATATTTTTTGCTCTGTGACATCTTGTGCTGTGCCTGCCATTCGGATGGTACGGCCGCTGTCGTCGGTAAATACTTTTAATGTGGAACTTATTACACGTTCCACGCCATCAGCACCAGTAATCTTGTGAAAGAAACTTACTGGTTGATGATCTTCGAATGCCTGTTGTACTATACCATTTACATAATCTCTATCATCTTCATGAATATTCTTTATAAAATTATCATAGGTTGCTTCAAATTCCTGTGGGGTTAATTGATAAATCCGGTAGAGCTCATCAGACCATTCAATTTTATTGGCCGACACATCCCATTCCCAACTGCCTATATGAGCCAATTGTTGGGCTTCCATAAGCTGTGTAGTTTTGTTTTTGATCGTTTCTTCTGCTTGCTTGCGTATTGAAATATCGCGAATGAATCCGATAAAAATATATCGGTCATTTATTTTTGTTGAGGAGATTTTTAGTTCAATTGGAAATTCACTGTTATCTTTTCTCAATGAGAAAATCTCAATTGGCTTATTGATAACCGGGCCTTCGCCGGTTTTTAAAAAATGTTGAATCCCCCGGGTATGTTGTTCACGATACCTCTCAGGAACAATGGTTTCAGCCAACGTTTTTCCAAGTACTTCGTTTTCCTTCCATCCAAAAATTGTTTCTGCTTGTGGATTCAAGCTCAAAATATTTCCATGCTCGTCAATAGTAATCACCGCATCTGGAGCATGTTGAAGAATGGTTTGCATGCGCTCTTCGCTTTCTTTCAATACGGCATCATTGGCTTTCTGGTCGCTGATATCTTGTAAAGTACCAATCATCCATTCTTCATTTTGACTATCTATGACGACTTTTCCAGTCCCACGCACATAGATCTGATGACCATTTTTTTGGACTATCCGATATTCCCATTTTGAAAAACCCTTGTGCGTAAATGCCTCCGTAGTAGCATTGATAACATAAGGAAGGTCATCGGGATGCACATACCTATTAAACTCTTCGGGAGAAGCAGAGAATTCCTGGGGTTCGCAACCTAAAAGGCGATATAAGTTGTCCGAATACGAAATTTTTTGAGTCTTGAAATGGTAACTATAGCTACCAAAATGACTAATTTGTTCGGCATAATTAAAAGTTTCGTTAAGCCCTTGTATTTTTAATTCATTTTGTATTTGTGGTGAGATATCATGGCTGATCACCATAACGGCATATACTTGGTTGTCCGAATTTCTTAGCGGAATAAAATTATGCTCATAATATAGCTCCGACAAAATAGATTTGGCTTTCAAAGTGATCACCGTTTCTTCCTGTAAGGCTCTGACCATATTTTGATAGGCGGGCGTTTTTATGGCGTTTGGATACACCTCCGTCATTTTTTTACCTATGACAGGTTCTTTATAGAAAGCGCTAATCACGTGTTGCGCTTTATCATTGATGGTAAGAAATCGCAAATCATTATCAACAACCATAATAACATCAGGTGATGAATTAATCAAGGTTTCTACGAATTGAGTTCGCTCTTGTAGTTTACTTTCGGCAATTTTAGACTCTGTAATATCTTGCACTGTTCCAAACAGTTTAATGACCTCTCCAAATTCATTGAGAACGACTTTCCCGCGAGCGCATACATGTTTTTCAATACCTGCCGGAGTGACAATCCGATGATCGAATTCGTTGATTTCTTTGTTTTTAAAGGCAGCCTGTATAGTGTTAAGTACAAATTCTTTATCCACTGGATGTAGTCGCGCCTCATAGTTAGCAAAAGTGATTTCTTCGTCCTCAGGGATGCCGTATATATGGTACATAGTAGCTGACCAGGATAGCGAATTTTGGACTACATTCCATTCCCAGCTGCCAACTTGAGCCACTCGTTGCGCCTCTTCCAATGCCAGGTTGGTTTGCTTTAACTTTTCAGATGCCAATACTTTTTCTGTGTTGTCGTGTGCTATGGTAAGGACCGCATAAATCTTATTTTCTGGAGTTTTAAGCGGGATGAGATAATTTTCAAAATAACGCTGCCAAACGGGCGAGTAGTAACCTGCATTTTGAATAGTTTTACCATCAATTGCCTTCAACAAGTCATGGTGGGCCTTGCTGTCTTTCATTTGGGGAAACACATCCAATAACTTTTTACCAATTACTTCGTCGCTTCTTTTTCCAAAAAGTTTCTCACAGGTTTTTCCATAATAAATTATTCGGGTGTCCAGGTCATATACGCAAATGAGATCTTCCGACGCCTGGAGGATTGAATCTGCAAGGTTTTTTTCCTGTTCCAAATTATTTTGCAATTCTTTTGAGTGGAGCAGCACTTTATTTATTCTGAAATAGGATACTAATAGAATTAATAGTGCGCTTAAAAAAAGTATGATTATAAAAATCGGCGTCAGAATCGTGAGCCTAGAAAATTTTTGAATCCGATTTTCAAGCAAAAAGGTTTCTGTTTTTGATAGTAGATTAATTCGTAACGTTATGTCATCTGCTTTTTGAACACCATCCAAAATGGTGGATTTTAATAATGGATTCAACTGAAGGGGTATATATTCTTTCATCACGTTTGCCATGCTCAATATCTTTTCTTTAATGGCTAAGCGCAGGGCTTTTGTATTTTCAATTTGCGTAGGATTAGTAATGTTAAAACTGTCCATTAAATTCAACTCCTTAGAAATGGCTTTCAAGGCCTGATCTCTTTTTTGCAATAAGGTTGAATCTCCGGTCAATAGAAAACCTCGTAGGTTTGTTTCGGCAGAACTAGTAGCGTAAGATATTTTTTGAAGGGAAAGGTTGATTTTATTGGTGCGATTTATCCAATCAGACGTGTCAGTTAGATTTTTTAGTTGAATAAATGTATAGACAGAAAGTGCGACCAAAAAAAGGGTGGTTAGCACATAAATTAGTCTAATTCTGGAAAGTGAACGTTCCGTGCTAATCATAGGTATGGTTAGAATTATTTGGAATAAAGTACAAATCGTTCTTTAGCTGTTTGCCCAATAACGCTGTTGGAAAGTAAGTTCAAAGATTGTTGAATTACTTTTTTTAGTTCGGAGAACTCTCCAGGCTTGCGAATGTAATATTGAGCCCCTAGTTCATGCAGATGGTTCACAGCCTCTATATCAAATGAAGTAGAGACAATGATTACGGGTAGATTTTTTAATTCTTCATTCGATTTTATTTCTGCCAAGCATTCAAAACCATTTTTCAGAGGCATGTTAAGGTCCAGAAAAAGCGCGTCTGGCAGGGAAACTTCTTTTTCGGATAGTAATTCCATCAGTTGTACTCCGTCATTTACAATCCTAAGGTCTGCAGAAAGCGGTAATTCTTCCAAGGCATCCTTAAAAAACAGACAATCATCCGGATCGTCGTCTGCAAGCAATAGATTAAATGGTTGATTATTCATAATCCAAAATTAGAATCCGACGAGATGAAATACGAAAATGGTAAATTGCCTGATCTCCTAGATTATTATTATATTTAGAACCAAGATACATCAGTTTCGGATTATGTATGGTTTCATTCAAAATTTTTTCTAAAAGGACTGTATTGGCTTGGTGGGGGTAAATCCCTATAGCCGTTTCTACGAGTCTTACTAAATTTGCATGGATGATTTTTAACCTTTCAGAGGACAAAAATAAAGGACCTGATTATTCTATTAACCGAGAATAGTTAGTTGTCTTCGACGAAGAACCATTGGGGATTATTGCTTTAAAAAATGAGTTGTCAAAATGGAAGCGCCTTGTTTTACTATGATAAGATATAGGCCCTTACCCAAATTTGATATGTTTATAACCGGAGTGTCTGATTCTGATAGGATTTTTTGTCCGTAGGCTGAATAAATTTCAATACTTGTAGGATTCGAATAGGGTAGTCTAAGTGTTAAAAGATCTTTTACCGGGTTAGGATAGAGACTCAGTTTTTGTAAGGTCGAGTTGACTATACCTGTTGTGTAACAAAACTCACTAGATCCAATATCTATGATTCCATTTACGCATCTGGTTTTCGCTAGGGAAGGATGTTCGTATTCCATTGCCGGACTGAGGGAAAAACCATTTACTGCACCCGGATTGCTTCCTCTATTGATTACTACATCACTCATGCTGGTAAGTTGATAATCGTATTCTAAGGCGTTTTTAAATGCAAAGGAGTTGATGTTGGTGAAAATCACATTAGAAGCTGTGTCTACATTAACTGGATAATTTCCTAGGACAAAACGTCCATTCCCGGCTAAAATGTTATTGTAGGCTTTAAATAAGGCTGTTCCAATTTGAAAAGAGAAAAAACTTCCACTGGATCTATTATTGACCAGGGTATTATTTATAGCATACATTTCGTGTGCAGCAGGATTGGTGAGGCCTTCCAATCCAAAGCCAATAAGGTTTGAATTCTGCGATTGAGGACCTTGTTCAATGATGTTACCTATTAAATAAGCAGTTCCGCCATTCGATAAATCAATGCTACGGCTAGCAGTCCCTATAGCTTCATCACTAAGGCGGTTGTTGAGTATAATATTTACAGCAGCGCGACTTTTAAGCTCATGGCCAACGAACGTATGGTGGGAATAGTTGTACCGAAAAATAAGCGTGTCAATATTATTTATATAAAGATTATGGGATTGGCCATCGCCATATCCATTGTAAGCAAATTCGGTGTATTCGATTAAAATAGTACTAGGATTAATAGTGCCTGCTAAAATCCCATTCTCATTATGGTGGAAATAACAATGGCTAACAGTAAGATATCTTCCTTCTTGGCGTATTCCAGCGCCATTATGGTCTGGCACAGCGCACAGGGAAAATTCGATATTTTCTACTCTGGTATTAGTGCCTGCAATTACCCAGATAGCTTTTCCGCCAAAACTAATACCATTGGATTTCAAATGAGCCATTCCACCTACTCCTTTCAATAGTAGATTGCTAGCTGTCCATTTGGCAACATCTGAGTTATAAATGCCGGCATCTATTTCGACGGTGTCTCCATCTCTAACCAACGTAGAAACTTGGCTGGGGAATTTATAAGTGCGTGTCGAGCCAACCAGCCAGGTTTTCGCAAAACAATGCTGTGCTAAAATGAAGGTGATGAAAAGTAGGTTGATTTTTTTCATAGAGTTAAAACTAGCGATAAAAAACAATTTTTAAAACTAATATAGCTTGATTAAAAATTATAAAAACTTATAAACTTTCCTTGGTTCTGGCTACCCAAGCTGGTGCATAATCGATCTCCTGCCTCAACAACAAATTCAATTGCGCCGCATGATGTTGCACATGCCGCATATTATAAATCAATATTTCGAGAACAGGATAATTTTTATAGGCATTGACAAAACGATTTGTAAGTCGTACAGCCGATAAATCTATAAGTAAATTATGGCACTTCTTACGACAAAATTCAAGATACTCCAATAATTCTTCCTTACTATACACCCGTTCAGGCAACAAACCGGATGGATCAAATTCAGATAATGTAAAAGGAGCTGGTGGCATAAAGTTTTCCGGGTTGTCTGACAAGTAATAATCTAAAAAAAACAATGAGTGATAACCAATATACCAAAATTGCGAATCCGAATTCCATAATTCATCTGGGCATTCGACTAGAGCGTTTTCCAGCATATCAATACTTGCTCCGAATTGATTCCATAATATTTCTTTCCAAGCGATATCCATAGATTTAATTAAAATGGTAAGCTACAAAAATATGACTTACTTTCAATCAACAGAAATTCAGCGTATCTAGAATGAAAGGTAGGCTAGAAATCAACTAAAACTTTAGAGATCAATGAGTGCTAACTAATGTGAATGTTCCACATATTTTTTGAAGTTATCCAAAATGGCTTGCCAGCCTGATCGTTGCAGTTCTACCGAATTAGTGTTTTCTGCTTCAAATGTTTCTACAATTATGGTTTCATTTCCTTCGCTAGAGAACGACACGCTCACTTTTCTCCCGTCGTCAATCTTGTATGATAAATATTCAGGTTCACGTACCTCATCATAAATACCCCCAAAATCAAAACCATAACTACCATCTTTGGCTTCCATTCTTGACAGGAATTTACCTCCCGCTTTCAAATCATTTTCAGCATGCGGAGTATGCCAGTCCTCAGAAGCATTATTCCAAAGCATGATGTGTTCCGGCGCTGTCCAAAACAGCCATACCTTTGCTATCGGTGCGTTAATCGCATTTTCTATGGTGATGGATGTTTTTCGTTCAGTTTCCATGGGGTAATTTTTAACTAGTTTGAATGAATCTTCAAAGGTAATTATATAACATGTCCTATGGATAATTCAGGTAATTAACTTCTAATAAACAACGGTATAATATCAAACGGTATTTTGTTCCAAACCACATCCATTGGATACATACCATTACATGGAACGACTATACCAAAGTCATGTTCAAGAAATCAGTGTGTATCGTTGTAATATCATCATGATTATCCGATAGAGTAGGCTATTATAATTAATGCGGTAGAACTCATTTTTAAATTATTTGCTGAAAGTTAAAATAATAAAAAAATCGTTAAGAAAATACTTAACGATTTTAAAGGTAAGGTGTTGCTTATAGTGCAGCAATAATTGTATTCATTTCATTTTATTATCCATATTCATTAGGGAAGTCGGCATCCATTTAGCCACCGAATTTAGCTTTTAACTTTCTTTAAGTACTCTCAAGTAATAATCACTCCAATGAGAGAGAATAAAAGGAGGAATAGCCACAACTATTAAGCCCATACCAACTGAAACTTACTATTTATGGCTAATTCCACCCGCCAAATAAAGAGATTAGGTACGGATTCATATTTTTACAAATCTGTAATTTCTTAATCATGTCTTTAATTTTGGCTATTCTTTATTTTATAATACTCTCCTACCTTGTAGTAACCTAAATATAACTGCGATAGCAGCAATGACAAGCAACACGTGGATAATAGAACCCGTTTGAAAACCAAAGAATCCAATGGCCCAAATGATCAATAATATAATGGCGATAGTATAAAGTAAATTTCCCATGGTTCAGATTTTTTTAATAATTAAAAGAATATATTGTTTAGTAAAAAAAGTGTATTTAATTTCTATATTTTTCACCGAAAAGGTTTAGAATTTATTTGTTGTTAAAACGACTTGCGTTCCTGGATACTGAGTAGTGGCATCGTCTTCAGCTGTAATAAATATTTTGGAAGGTTTAACAGATGTGACTGTCTCAAAGGAGGCTTTTAGTGTCTTAGAAAGGAGGCTGGATGAACTATTTATCTGACCAATGTTTTTTGTCATATCTTGATCCGTTACCATCCAAACAACATACGTTTGTTTGGATGGTGTCAGTCTACCGACTTCCGCCAAGTTTGACAGTTGCATGTCTATTACATAGTTCTGATTTTTATCTTTATTTACGGTTACATGTCCTCGGGCAGCCGGAACTATGGAAGACGTTAAAAAATTAATTTTTTTCGAACAGGAATTTATACTAAACATTACCAAGAGCACCCAAATACCAATGAGGATTTCCCTTCCCATTCTTTTTAATCGTAGTGTTTGTAGTAGTATATGCATTTCTTTACATTAATTTATTAGTTAATAAAACCATTAATTATATTGTAAAGGTGAAGCGTTTTACATTGGTTGCGTTATATAATTTTTGGAAAATATTACATGATTCACACATGACCGAGCGTTCCGCTAAAAGCGGATTGGAGTGATAAAAAATCACTCCAAAGCGAGGGAACTTTCCGCCAACTGGCGGAAAGAACTGCTGTGCAATTGAGTACATGCCTCAATGAATCTTTCGAATACTAAAGTTCTTTAATGCAGTTTTCTCCATGCCTCAATAAATCCTGCGTAAACTTCGGATTCATTTTCGGTTCTCTTAGTAAAAAGACATCTTGTATGTCTTTTTACTCGTTCAGGTTCACTGCATAGAAAGACATTTCTAGGTCTTTCAGTTCGTTCAGGGTGAGTTGAACGATATATTTTAGAAGCAATACCTCATCGAAACTTTCGCAGGCTACAGCTTCGATTTCGGTTCACTGCATAGAAAGACATTTTGATGTCTTTCTATTTGTTCACATCGATTGGAAAAGAACGAATAAGCATTTTAAAGTAAATAATAAACTTCAGTCAAAATCAATACAAGAAGAGTTTTCAATTCAGTTACTTCCTGACTTCAATCAATCCTTAAATTTTCTCCCCTCTTTGAAAGAGAGGGGTTGGGGGTGAGTTGAGCGATATATTTTAAAGCAATGCCTCAATAAATCCTACACATGTTCCGGATTTATTATCGGTTCATTTCACTAAAAGACATCTCTATGTCTTTTAGTTCATTCAGGTTCACTTCAATGAAAGACATTTCTATGTCTTTCATTTCGTTCAGGGTGAGTTGAACGAAATGACAAGTGCTATCAAGCCTTCTTACTCTTACCTGTTTTCGAATCAGGTTTTTGAACAAAAGTTTCTATAGATTGACCACTCTTAGTTTCAGACTTATAGGAAGATATTACCTTTCCTTTTCCAGAAGATTTGTCTGCAGGTAGCTTTTTAATATTTTTTGTTCCTTTATCTTTGCTCATTTTTATTTAATTTTATAGTAGCCTATTAATTGTATTGGATTTATAAAAGCAAAAGGATAGCAGTTGAAGGGAAATAATATTATGCTATCTTTTTGACTAGGTAGAAACTACGCCTCGTCTTTTGTTTTACTTACCAGGCTAATTCCAGCAATAAAAAATATAGCGCCGAGTATTCCAAAGATGGACAATGTTTTTATATCCCGCACGCCGCCGCCAGTATTAATAAATAACATGGCAGCATAAATTAGGCCCCCTATTCCAAGTACAGTAAGTAAAGCGCCGAAGATTCGTTTAATATTCATAATTTTAGTTTTAGTTTATTTGAAAAATTAGTATTTGTATTTTATCATAGAATAGTCAATTTATTTTGTCTATGTAAATTTATTCGTACCCACTTTTTATAACCGTAAGCAGCATTTTGAACGCACCATTTGGTTCAATATGACTTGCGCGGTGGGCAGGAATAACAATTCCTTCTCCAGTACTTAGTTTATTAGATACACTGTCAATAATAATAATGGCACTACCATCAATTATTTGTGCATAGGTATCATAAGGTGACGTTTTTTCGTTGAGTCCTTCACCATTCGCGAATGACAAGGCATTTATGGTACCTGTAGACTTCTTCATTATGGATTTACTGACCACCGCGTTATGTTCATACTCAATTAACTCTACGAGAATGTGTGCAGAACCTTTTTTAATCTCTTTATCTTTATTAGGTAGCTGTTCTAATTTTGTGGTATCCATAATATTAATTTAAGCGCGTGTTTCAAAATCGTATAAACCAAAAAAGGTGGGCAGAAAAAGCCCACCTTTTTAACTGGCGTATAGTATTATTTATTTTTTGTTGTCTACGAAAATATCCTTGATGGCTGCTCCTAATTCATCCATATCGTGATTGAATTCACGTTTGAAAGATTCCCAGTCACTAGAGTTGATATCATAAGTATCAACTCTACTACGTAAGTCTCTATTTCTCACTTCTAAGGCATCAATTTTTGCTGCATACACAGCGTCTAAAGCTTTACCAGGTTTTTTCATTTTAACCCGATATTCAGCAATCAACGTTTCGTTGTTTTTAATTCTAACATCAACGTCATCTCTAAATAGTTTCCACTCCGCTTCTCTGGCTGCTTTTACAGCATCTTGATTCGCTTCCTGAAGATCTTTTTTTGCGTCTTGAACTTCTTCTTTTGCATTTTCTACCTTCTTATCAGCAGATTGGCATCCAGTTAATACAGTTCCTGCTGCAAGGGCAATAATAGCAAGATTAAAAATTAATTTTTTCATTTTATTTGGTTTTTATTTTTAAAATTAAATAATGAATTGTTTTAGAATTCAAATTGATAGTTAGATGTTTAAAGGGCTGTTATAATATTATATAGTTCCTCCCTGGTTTTACCAAGTTTGATTTGAAGTCTTCCGAACATCTCATCCTTTTTACCTTCTTCAAACATCAGATCGTTATCTGTTAATATGGCAAACTTTTGCATTAACTTGCCTTTCTGCTCATTCCAGTTTCCTTTAATTTCGTCAATATTCATTACTTTGATTATAATCTGTGAAATTATTTTCACGCTTCAAAGTTGCATCCTATCAAAGTTATTTACGTTACACAATTCCATATAAGTGTTACATCATTCACACATTTTCAGCGTAGTTTGGTGTAAGATTTTGGGCTCAAAGTCTGAATTCTAATGGATTAGTTAATAACTATGTAGTAACCACTGCATAACGAACAGAATTTAAAAACCACGCAAGAATTAGTAAAGTGGCTAACTAAATTTCGGTGTTCTGGGTGTTCTCACAGTATATTAATATGGTGTGTTATATTTATAACAATCGAAACTTGAATCGACTGTTTTTATAATTTCAATACAAAGATTATAACTTTGGATAAAAAAACCATTACATTATTCTTGAGAAGAGTTATATAATTCCCACATAGAGTTTTAATAAAGCACAAAGCGGAAAAATCAATTGGACACTGCAGGCCTTGAATTATCAGAAGACTTGTAGTATTACTGCCGTACTTATTAAATTTTAATGATTAAGTGGCCTTCAATAATAAAAAAAGCTGCCTAAAATCTAGGCAGCCTCTTTAACTTAGAGTGACTTAAACTGTTATTTCATTTATTATTTAGGAATAATATCAATAATTACGGTACGGTTATAAAATCGTTCTTCTGGGTATTTGTTTTCAAATGGGGACCAGTTTTCATCCTCACCTAAACCATAAACTTCAAAATTGACGTCGTTTCTACCGGCTTTAGTTAAAGCGGTTTCGATTATTTTCATTACTTCATTGGCACGAGCTTTTGACAAATTTGTATTATGCAGTTCATCCCCTATTTTGTCGGTATGACCATGTATGTGAACCGTTCCTCCAATAGGAATTTTTGGTGTTACAATATCTGTTAAGTACTGCTTGTATAATGTTATCGCTTTTGATTCATCGAACTCAAAAAGTACGCTATATCTAGTACCTTCAGTCATATTGGCCGGTGCCCAAAGTTCTATATGCACCGGTGTTTCTTTTGTAACAGTTTTCCCGTTCCAGGTCTTTCCAATCATGGTAGCCTTGAAGTTCCCTTGAGGTCTGGTACCCAATATAGATTTTCCTTGCAGGCTTACTTTATCCTGTGTGTAAGGTCCATAATTTTGGATTTTCCCAACTTCGTCTTTCAATTCTAATGACCAAGATGAAAAGGCCTCTTTGCCTCCATCTACATTAAATGTAACATAGCTATCATATGGAGATTGTTGTATAGACATAAATTCCACTGGCTTCAAAGGAGCCGTTGGACCTGTTTGAAACTCCATTAGCATAGTAGGTGATACGCTTTCAATGGAAACCCTACGGTCTCCATCGCGAAGTAAATCAAGGTCTTGAGTTGCACCTGCTTGCTCAGAAGGAATTAAGGGCTTATCTCTTCCCGCAGTAGCAATTCTGGACGCATTTATTCCAAAAATATCTACTAAGTAGGTTTTGATTGATTCTGCCATAGCCATTCCATCGTTCTGTCCTTTCTCTGATGAACCAACCAATTTGATATTCGCAGATGGGTCTTTACCCAATCTGTCACCAAGTATATTGAGTACATTATAATACACAATCATTTGACGTTCTGAACGACCTGAAAAATTCCTGGGTGTAAAAAATTCCACCTGATCTTCTTTGAAGTCTTTCACTTGACTTTTTTTGAGCAACTCGTAACGATTAGGTATTTCGGTTGATCCGCTATTGAAAAAAACATAATTACGAAGTGGAAAGATTTCTCTAACCTTTCGATCTGTAGGGATATTCTTTGGTGCATTTACATAAAACTGAAAATTAGCATCTGGAACCATGACCTCTGCTGGCATTGAAACCTTGCGGCCCATACCAAACTTTATGGCGGCACCAGCTCTTAATGTAGATACACTCCATGTTTCAATAGAACGAGGATCCTGACCAAAGTATGGGTGATATGAAACAAATGGTGAAAGCACAAACTGAGTCATACTATTTCCAGTCGTAAGAGGAATATCGTACCCTGCACCGATTTGCATAGAAACAATGGTTTTATTAATATTACTTAAATCACCTTTTACATCCGGAGTAGGCAATTGATCTGGAAAATCAGGATTTATTCCGACTTTGTATGTGAATGATTTTTCTGTATTAAAAGCAAATCGTGGACCTCCAAACAAATAAAAATTAGAATTGAACGGAGCCAAACGAATACTTGGTTCTACAGTCACATAGCTAAGATTGGTAGATAAATCTGTCGGACAATTACACGGACTGAATTCTCTGTCAAAAGAACCTCTCCGACTATCATAACCTGCCTGTAGCCCGAAGCCCCATATGGAGCTTGGATGCTGAAACTCTATAAGTGGTGCTAGATAGACTCCTACATCATTTCCATTATGGAAGGCAACTGGCATCGTTAAATCTTGATTTAAATTTTGGGTAGATCCGCGGTAAAAATTAAAATTTGCTCCACCCGCTACTCCAAACCACCAGGAAGGTTTTGTGTATTCAACTTCCTGCGCTTGAAGATAAGTAGTCATTCCTACTAAAATTAATGAGCCTAAAACAACATGTTTAAATGTGCGCCCAGCAGAGATTCGCGCTTTGCGCGATCTCTGAATATAATTGATAATTGATTTCATATTTTTAAAATTTAAGGTCGGTTAATAATATTTGTATTAGTCATTACTACGGCTCCATTGCTGGCAAGCATTCTGCCCACTGCAACCGCACCTGAATTCATCGTAATTGATGTTAGGGCCAATATATTTCCTTTAAATAAAGTACCATCTCCAATGGTCGCTGAACTACCAGTCTGCCAAAATACATTACTGGCACGAGCACCACCGGTAAGGATGATATCACCACCAGCTCCTCCCACTGTAGTAAAACCTGAGGCTATCTGAAATATCCACACGGCATCTCCATCACCTTGAGCATCTAATGTTAAATTTCCAGATGCTACTAAAAGAGTAGAGTTTGTTTTATAAATACCCGGGGCAAGTGTTCGACCACCTAGATCTCCCGATACGGTGATTGGAGGTGGATCGCTGGCTCCTTGAGCAAATAGATAAGCTTCCATTAAATCTGCTTTTGCCTGAATCAACATTTCTGCTACACCTGGAGGCGATACATCATCAGATGCAAAAATAGCTCCATTCACAACAATGGCAGGTGGAAATCCAGTAACGGAAGAACGAACACCTGGACTAATACCAACATCCAAATTCCTAATTTCGCTGAATCCTGCGTTATTGCTAACTCCTACACCAGCTATAATTCCGAAACGTTCGACCGATCTAAGATCGACAAACGGGGCACTTATTGATGTTGCAGTGGTAAAACTCCACACATAATTAGTGGCTAATGGAACTCCTGCAAGATTTTTTGCTCCAGTCGTAATAGTGGCGGTATAAATAGTGTTAAGGCTAAGGGCACTGGTAGGTCTAAACGTCGCAGTAGTGCCTGAGTAAGAAACGGTTCCTACAATGACAACATTACCTTGCTTTAAGGTAAAGGTTGTTGTATTGATCGTCAATGGATCCATAGCCATATTAAACGTTGCGGTAATTATTTTGCTGACAGGCACTCCAGTAGCATTGTTTGCTGGGTCAGTAGAAATTACGATTGGCGCCAAAGCCGTAGTAAATGTCCACACATAGTTATTAGCCAGTGGAACTCCAGCAAGATTTTTTGCACCGGTAGTTATAGTACCGGTATAAATCATGTTTGGCAGTAGAGCACTGGATGGTGTGAAAGAAGCCGTGGTACCTACATAAGTTACAGTTCCCGCTATTTGCGTATTTCCTTGTTTTAAAGTAAAAGTACTTGTATTAATAGTCAAAGGGTCCATAAACATGCTGAAGGTTGCAGTTACTACCTTATTCAAAGCTACGCCCGTTTCATTATTTGTTGGATCGGTAGAAATCACTGTAGGAGCAAGACTATTTGCTGTAGTAAAAGTCCACACATAGTCATTAGCCAATGGAACACCCGCCAGGTTTTTAGCACCTGTAGTAATTGTTCCGGTATATATAGTGTTTGGCTGAAGAGAACTATTAGGCCTAAATGAAGCTGTGGTACCAACATACGTTACAGTTCCTGCTATTGAATTATTTCCTTGCCTTAGGGTAAAGGTTGTTGAATTGATCGTCGTAGGATCCATAAACATATTGAAGGTTGCAGTAACCGTTTTATTTAAAGGTACGCCCGTTTCATTATTTGCTGGATCGGTTGATATAACTAAAGGTGCAAGACTATTTGCTGTTGTAAAGGTCCAAACATAATCATTCGGAATTGAAATACCAGCAGGATTTTTGGCGCCGGTAGTGATGGTAGCCGTATAAACTGTGTTAGCTTTTAGAGCGGTGCTCGGAGTAAAATAGCTCGTAACTCCAGAATAAGTAACTGTACCAGCTACTGGAGTGTTTCCCTCTCTGATAGTGAATGTGTTTACATTCAGAGTTGACGGATTCATAGGCATACTAAAAGTGGCTGAAACTATTTTGTTCAGTGCTACACCAGTGGCATTATTAGTTGGATCCGTGGCGATTACCATAGGTGCAAGGGTTAAACCCGTACTGAAAGTCCATATATAGTTAGCTTGCATTGAGTTACCCAATAAATCTTTTACCGCTGTGGTTATCATACCGGTATAGGTAGTGTTAGGTAGAAGGTTGGTGGTAGGATCAAACGATGCCGTGACACCATTATAAGAAACGGTTCCCGTAACTAAAACTGTTCCTTGCCTTATTGTAAAGCTTGTAGCATTAATAGTTGATGGATTCATTGGAACACTAAAAGTGGCCGTTATTATTTTGGTTAATACTACACCCGTTTCATTGTTAGCAGGGTCGGTAGAAATTACGAATGGAGTCATACCAGATCCCGTTTGAAATGTCCACACATAGTCATTGGCCAGAAATGACGTACCTGCAGCATTCTTTGCTCCGGTAGTAATCGTTCCGGTATAGGTTGTGTTTGCGGTAAGAGGACTATTCGGTGTAAATGATGCCGTGGTACCTAAATAGGTAACAACACCTGTGATAGCTGTAGTTCCAGACTTTAACGTAAAAGTAGACGTATTAAGGGACGTCGGATCCATTGGAGTACTGAATGTGGCAGTAATTATTTTATTAAGCACCACATTAATTTCATTGTTAGCAGGATCGGTTGATATCACATTGGGTGTTAGTGTGCTGCCTGTACTAAATGTCCAAATATAATCTGTTTGTAAGGCACTACCCATTAGGTTTTTAACCGATGTAGTAACTTTTCCAGTATAGGTTGTATTGGTAGTTAGTGGAACAGATGGTACAAAAGTCGCTGTAACACCGGAGAAGGAAATAGTTCCTGTGATGGGTGTTAACCCTTGAATAGTAAAAGATGACGCTGTGATGGTTGAAGCGTTCATCTCCTCATTAAACGTTACTGTTATAATTTGATCGAGTGGCACATTGGTAGCACCATTCGTTGGATTTGTCGAAATGACCACGGGGCAAAGTCCAGCGATTTCTACGAAATCATCTTTTTTACATGCAGTAATTAAAACAAAAGATACTATTCCAAATATCGATAATAGTTTTTTAATTTTCATTTCATGATTTGATTTAGTGAAAATATTTTCACTCTGCAAAGGTGAGTTCATAAATTACAAATGCGTTACATAATTAAAATCAATAATGACATCATTCACAGATATAAGCCAATAAATACACTCTGAAAACAGGAGATTAGATATATAATACTACAGCTTTTTGTGTATAACTTAATTATGAAAAAATTAACAATAGGTATTATTATTATAGAAATTATAGCCCTACATAAATCTATTATGAAGCCTTATCAATAGCGTTTCCGGTGTATTATAAATATATGTGTATGTTTTATTTCACTATGAAATTAGTGATAAAATATGATTTTGTTAACAATTGAGGATTTTGTGAAATAATTGACGCGGGTAATAAAAATTTCTATAAAAAAAAAGCCCGTTTATCAGTGATGACTAACTTTTATTGTGTTACTGCATATCAAGTCAATAATTCATCTGTGAATAGTGTAACACTTTCCAAAAATTGTGTAACACGTAAACTAATAATATTAGACATCTTTGTAAATAACTGTTTGAGATAACTTACAATTAAGTAAGTATATATTACAAACTAAAGAATCACTAAACATATAATTAAATTAAAAAAAATGAAAAAACTAATTTCTCTTATGTTTCTAGCATCATTTATTTTCAGCTGTTCTCAAAATCTGGTCACTGGGCGAAAACAATTAAGTCTAGTATCAGAATCACAATTACAATCAATGGCAAAGACCGAATACCAAAAGTTTTTGAGCTCCAATAGAGTAGTGGCTCCGAGTGGGTCTAACGATGCTGCCATGGTTAGCCGCGTCGGAAATCGTATTGCAGCAGCCATTAAGTCATATTATGACGGTAAAGGGCAGCAGTCTATTTTGGAAGGGTATCAGTGGGAGTTCAAATTAGTAGAAAATAAGGAAGTCAATGCATGGTGCATGCCTGGTGGGAAGGTAGTTGTTTATAGTGGGATCTTACCAGTAACTCAGAATGAAGCTGCTCTAGCAGTAGTTTTAGGTCACGAAATCGCTCATGCTGTAGCACAGCACGGCAGTGAAAGAATGAGCAATGGTCTTTTACAACAATTGGGAGGTACCGCTCTGCAAGTGGCCCTGGCAAATAAACCAACGCAAACACAAAATCTTTTTATGACAGCATATGGTATTGGTAGTACAGTAGGCGCCATATTACCATTCTCTCGTAAAGAGGAAGCTGAAGCAGATAAATTCGGATTATACTTTGCAGCTATGGCAGGATACAACCCACAAGAGGCAGTTCCTTTTTGGGAACGAATGGCTAAAGCCGGGGGATCAAAGATGCCGGAGTTTCTAAGCGAGCATCCATCCGATGCTACCAGAATTGCAAAAATTAAAGCAGAGATGCCCCAAGCATTAAAATATTATAAAGCATCAAAAAAGCGCGCCTAATTATAAGCTTTAAGGTAATAAAAATCACTTTAGACGATCAATCTGTGAATTGTGATAAAGATTTCTAAAATTGTATAACAACTAGCATAAGCCTCAATCCTATATTTGTGACATGAAATAATTAAAACGTTAATTCATTTCGTAAGCTTGATTAAATATTGAAAATGGGACCAAGAAAAAGGACTATCAGACAATTTAAAAAGTAAGGTTTTACTAAATAAAAGCACTAAAGACATCGTCTTTATAAATTCAGGGTACTGATCTGCATTTATTGCATATAACATTTTAGAATCTGATAGTCCTCTCTTGGTAATTAAAAATGACAAATTGAGAGTTTGAGTTATAGGTTTATTATATTTAGTAATGGAAAGACCATGGATAAGAAATCAATGGTCTTTTTTATTTTAACTAAAATATAATTGCATTTATCCAACTGTCAGACGTATAATAACGCTACAAAATAAAATTTTATGAAGAACTAATCACAAACCTTGCTCCTACATTATTTCTACTGCATTAATGATGTCGGATAAGTTTGTGTGAATGATGTAACATATTTCAGTAATTATATAATACTTTTTTTCAAATATCTAATAACCTTTGTAGCGTGATTGAATAATAATAAACCAAATTTTAAACGTTTGGAAAAATACTTTCTTCAATAATTTTTAAATAAATGAAAACATTAAGATTTTTATTGGCAACATTATTAATTATATCCTTATTCTCAATTGGATGCAGTTCCTGGAATAGAACGCAAAAAGGAGCTGTCATAGGAACTGCAGGTGGTGCAGCGGCAGGTGCAGTGATTGGAAGAGCCGCAGGCAATACAGCGCTAGGTGCCATCATTGGCGCGGCAGTTGGTGGTGTAGCTGGAGCAGTCATTGGAAATAAAATGGATAAACAAGCAGAAGAATTGAAAAAAGATATTCCGGATGCTAAGGTATTACGAGTAGGAGAGGGAATTGTCATTGAATTTAATAGTAAGATATTATTTGGATTTGATCAATCGAGTCTTTCATCAGAAGCACGAACAAATCTCGACAAATTAGCAGTCATTCTTAAAAAATATCCAGACACAAATATTGAAGTGCAGGGACATACAGATAGTAAAGGTTCAACTGATTATAATCAGGCATTGTCTGATCGACGAGCTTTAGCTGTTGCTAATTATTTGGCATCTGAAAGAAACATTTTAGCTTCCAGACTAACCATTAAGGGATTTGGAGAATATATACCCAAATACATGAATGATACAGAGGAAGGTCAAATGCAAAACCGTAGGGTAGAGTTTTTAGTTACTGCAAATGAAAAGATGAAATCAGACGCTGCTTCAGAAGCAGAAAAAATCGGTAGCAGGTAATACAGTATTTGTGCACCCTATTTTTAACAATATTACTTTATAACCAATTATTAATAAAAAAATCAATACAATGAAAAAATCAATGATGTTAATGTCTGCAATAATTTTATGTTCAATTTATTTGCAGGCCCAAGGTACAAGTTTTGGACTTCGAGCTGGGGTCAATTTTCAAAATATTAATGGAAAGGAATTAGATGGTGACGATTTGAAAAATGACATGCTAATAGCATATCATATCGGTGTTAATGCTGAGATACCCATCGCACCTGAGTTTTATTTTCAACCAGGTTTACTGTTTACAGTAAAAGGAGCTAAAAATGAAGAAGTTATTCTTACTGAAACATTTAATAGTTCAGTAAAAATTTCTTATATTGAATTACCATTAAATTTTCTTTTTAAGCCAATGTTAGGCAATGGACATTTATTGTTGGGTGCTGGTCCATATGTAGCTTATGGTATTGGTGGTAAATATAATCGTGAAGGAGGCGGAATAACCTTGAATCAGGACGTAGAATTCAAAAATAATGTAACTATATCCGATATTGACAATGATGTTTCCTATTTCAGGGCCTTAGACGCGGGAGCAAATCTTTTAGCTGGTTATGAGTTTAGTAATCGTGTTTCTTTTCAATTAAACGCTCAGTTAGGTTTGATCGACATCAACTCTGAATATGATTTTATAGTTGATGATAAAACATCTTCAAAGAATACTGGATTCGGCATGTCTTTAGGTTATAGGTTTTAACATTTCAAAAGCAGGTTAGGAGCAGTTTATAATAGGCTGTAAGGGCACCTTATTTATTTAGTAAGTTCAAAAATAATTAAAATAAATTTAAACTATTTAAGCGATCATGAAAAAATTAAATTTCTTATTTATCCTTTTAGTAATTACTACTTTAGGATTTTTCTCTGGCTGTAGTAAAGATGATGATACTACGTTGGATCCGTTAACCATTACAGTAAGCAGCGGAAGTTCACCGGAAGTTGCAGTGGGACTTCCTATAGCCATGACTGTGAGAGCAGCGAGTGGTGAGGATCTTGACGAAGTAAGGGCAACAAAAACTATTGGAACAACCGTTACCCCTATTACTGATCAAGGGTTTCCTAAGACAAGCGGTTTTAATCCTAACACAGAGTATTCAGTAAACTACACGTATACTGTTGAAACCAATGACCCAATTATTTTTACATTCACTGCAAAAGATAAAAAGGGCGCCACTGCAACTACGACGTATACTGTTAACCCTTCACTAGGATCGTTAACCGGACAGAGAATCTATAATAACTTTGGTCCTAATTTATCTGGATATGATTTTAGAGCTGCCATTAGCGTATCAGCTAGTTCAGCTTCTGCTGACATAGTATCTTCAGAGTCAACTGGAAATGTAACTCCATTTGTAGGAAGATTTGACGGAAAAAACGGAACAACTTTTGTAAATTCTAGCTCAAGCCTTTTTGATGTAGCTACTCAAAATAACTTAAAAGCGGCATTTATTGCAGGAACACCCATAGTTACGGTTTCATTACCAGTAGTTAATGATGTTTTTATTGCTAAAATCACAAGGGGTAGTACTGAATCATATGCAATATTTAAGATCACCTCTAAGTTTGATGATGGAGCGGGTACCGGTGGTACTGTAAAAAATAATGATTACATCGAATTCTCTGTTAAGAAATAATAGACACACAACCTAAGTAAAATAGACTGTTCAAAAGACAGTCTATTTTTTTTGTTACAAACTCTACCACATTAAAGCAGGTCTTAAATTTGGGAATTTGATTATGAGTAATCGGCAAAATATAATTAAGTAAGTCCATTTGACTTGATTATTTTGCGATTGGTAAAAGCCTGGTGGAATTTTCAAGCTTATATATTTACACGTAAGGATACTATAGATTCTAATCGGCTATTAGACGTAAATGCCCTTACATTGGCTATAAAAACATTAAATTCAATCATTAGGCTAATAGGCTTTTAAACTATCCATGTCATTGACTTCAGTAGCATTATTCTTTATACTTTTTATATGATTACGCTTTACGTGTATTCACCTGAATTCACAACAATAACTTGCCAGAGCGCCTAAATGATGATAAATCTAATAGCAAATAAATGGCCATAGTCTATGAAATTGTTTAATTGTATGCATCCGCGTCCAAGTACATATTTGATATAGCCTGAGGTGGAATTACTTTTGCCCAAATAAAAATACAATTCCAATGAATTCAGAAATCGGATCACTGTCGATGGCAGATCACGTCAAAGTATTTTCAGAATCGGGCTTGAGTGTCCGTAAATACTGTGAAGCGAATGGATTGAAAGAGCACACCCTTAGGTATTGGAAATCCAGGCAATCTAAGAATAAGACCCATGGCAATTTTAAATTGGTTGAAAAGGAAGATACATCAACTGGAAGTGTTACTCCATTAATGAAGCTTTTACTTCCAAACCGGACAGAGCTTTATATTTATTCAGAATTAGATCCGGAATATGTTCGCCGTTTGATGTAATGCTAGGATTTCATTCGCACCAGCGATTTTATGTATACACT
>JALYPU010000072.1 GCA_030856215.1 Bacteroidota bacterium | reverse complement strand
AGACTAGGGTATCCGTCTGAACTGAAATATAACTTGCCTTCCAAATAATGCGGAGTAATTTCATCTCCTTCAGTATTTACACTTCCAATATTTAATGGAGTTCCGTATTCACCTTCCCCCAATTTATTTGCATAGTATAAATCATAGCCCCCTTTTCCACCTGGGATATTGGATGAAAAAATCAACACTTTATTTCCGAATAGTTCTCCTTCCACAGGATGTCGGGCCAAAAATTCTCCATTTACGCCCACAATTTCAAGTGCGGGGCTCCAACCCGAAGCAGTTTCCGTGGATGCATAAATTTTACTTTCAGACATGTTGCCTCCTTCAGAAACAACCCTGGTATAAAACATTGTTTTCCCTTCTTTAGAAAAACTGACATTCGAGGTATGGTATCCTTTACGATTTATGGTTTCAGGTAATTCAGAACCCTTGGCGTATCCTTTATCCTTAGTAAAGGTGGCGCTTTTGAGTTGTGAATAATGCACTCCGTCCTTGTCATCTTTAGAAACTTCCAATGAACCATAGTATAGATTTCCATCAGGTCCCATCGCAGGACTGGCCTGTGATTCTGGGTTATTAATATTTGGGCCTGCATTTTTAATCACAATAGCCACATTCTCATTGGTGCTCCCCAACATTTCGATTCCTTTTAATTCGAGTGCTGATTTGGTTTTTAAGTCGGGATCGGAGCCATTGGTGATATAATTTTGAAATTCAGCAGCGGCTTCTGTATAATTCGCGTTCATTTTTAGCGCCTTGCCAAACACAAAACGGTCTTCCTGATATTTATTCGCTTTATCGCGACTTAACACCCTGTTGTACCAATTTATAGATTTAGCGTAGTCTCGTAATAAAAAATGGGCTCTGGCTATTCGAATAGCTATATCCTTTTCCTTCCTTTCTTTATACGCCTTTTCATACTGCTCCAGTGCATTATAATATTGACCCAGTTCTATTTGCTCATCACCCGATTTGACCAAGGCCTCTGGTGTATTACCGGAAACGGGTTGAGCATAAACACTATAACTAAAGGCTATACATGATAAAAAAAGAATTATTTTTTTCATATAAATGTGTCTTATTCAATTTAAAAACGAGGACAGAATACTTTTGGTTTAGGGTTTGGTTTTTTAACAACAGTGCCCACATAACCTAATCCAATTTCGAACGCTCCAAAACCGGATCCTTTAGATAAATCGGAAATGGTATTGTCGATGCCTATTTGAGCTTTAATCTTTCCATAATTGACACCCACCATGAATTGGAGGGCATCGCCAAATCTGTACCCAAGTCCTGCATTTAATCGGATGCTCTTCTCCACATTAAATAAATAACTGAGCATACCCTGGACGCTTGTTTCGCTAGCCTTTTCCAGGTTTCTGAACCATATCAACGGAATAATATCCAATTTTTCATTTAAATGATATTGGAATGAGGTATGGGCTGATAATAACATTTTAAGTTTATTGGCGCTTGTCTGACCCGTTCCTGAGGCGATGGTATAGGAAGGCTGGTTAATATGTCCTGCTGATATGCCGATTTTAAGTTGGTGCCTGGTCTCTGTTATATCTGTATTGTAAATTAGCCCCGCAGAAATATCCTGGTAACTTCCTTTGGTAGCTAGTTTACTATTATCTGGAGATGGCGATCCACTAGACAATTGTGTGAAAAATATAGCGTCATTCTGGTTTTTCACATTAAAACTTACAGAACCAAATTGGGCTCCAACTGATAAACTGGAATTCACCGTTTTATTCAACCCGATATGATAAGCAGCGGTGGCAATATATCCCCCTTTGCCCAAACCTATGGCTCCAGATCGATCCTGATAAAAATTAATCCCTATACCCATCCAGTCTTGTTTTCGAAAAGCCCAAGGAAAGGTAGCATCCACAAAAAAATGTGGGGTACTGTATCCGTTGCCAAAACCCGCCACCCCTGATCCTTGATCCCTATACAATCCACCCAGACGGAAAGATCCATTAAAGCCCCCTGTATGAGCTGGATTGATTAAAACCGGACTCAATTCATATTGGGTGAAATGCACATCTTGGCCAGTTAGGCTGACTAGACCCAAAGCGAAAAAAATAGCGCAGAAAAGTTTCTGATTCATAAACATTCTGATATTGAAGCCGAAATATACAGATTTCTGAAATGCTATTCGATAAGTCTATATAATTAAAGATGAATTCAATGGCATATTTACCGGAAGCTCTTCAATTCAATTGTCTAAATATGATATCTTATAAAGATGATTACTTTTGAGCACATTTTATTATTGATCAGTTCCGCAGAATAAAAATGAAACTTTTACCCTCATTTATTTTAAAACTTAGAAACAATATTCAAGGGGATGTTTATGCGGATGATCTCCAATTGGGCATTTATGCCTCCGATGCTAGCAATTACCAAATTAAGCCGATTTGTATCGTTCTTCCGAAAAATGAAAGGGATGTTATACTTACTACCCAAATAGCGGCAGAGGCTAAAATACCCATTTTGGCCAGGGGAGGTGGAACCAGTTTAAATGGGCAGACTGTCGGTGAAGCTATAATAATTGATTTCACTAAATATATGAATCGTCTACTCGAATTGGACGTGACAAATTCAACGGCTTGGGTGGAACCAGGCATTGTGAGAGACGTATTAAACGACGAATTAAAAATTCACAAACTTCATTTTGCTCCAGATCCTGCCACCACATCCAGAGCTGCGATTGGTGGAATGATTGCCAATAATTCCAGTGGTACGCGCAGTATCCTATATGGCAAAACGTTGGATCATGTCATCGAATTGAAAATACTTTTATCTGATGGGAGTATCATCCACTGTCGAAATGTAAATAGTTCAGAATTAGAACAAAAACTGGAACAGCATGATCGTGAAGGAGAAATTTATAGAGGTTTATTTAAAATTGTCGCCGACAACCGTCAAGAAATTATAGATCGTTTTCCAAAAGTAATGCGCAGAGTTGGCGGTTACAATCTGGATGAATTTTTAATAAATTCCTGGAATCTTAGCAAGATTATTATTGGAAGTGAAGGCACACTTGGGATCATTCTGAAAGCGAAATTAACATTAGTACCCACGCCGGCCTTCCAGGCAATTTGTGTCGTCCACTTTACAGATTTCTTTGAGTCCATTTCTCATATTCAGGAGATTGTGAACTTTAAGCCCGTCGCAGTAGAACTGTTGGATGACATGTTGATTCAGCGAAGTCGTGAAAACATTGAAACCAAGCGTTATTGCGGATTTATCGAAGGAAATCCAGGAGGCGCTTTAATTGTGGAATTTTTCGGAGACAGCGCTGATGAAGTCAAAGATAAAGCCGATGAATTGGCTGCTCATTTAGCTGCTACAAACACAGGCTACGCCTGGCCGGTTTTTACAGATAAAACCAAAATTGAAGAAGTATTTACGCTGCGAAAAAAAGGCCTTGGATTACTTATGGGCGTAAAAGGTCTTCGAAAACCCATCGCATTTATTGAAGACGCGGCGGTTCCATTGGAACATCTGGCGGACTACATTCGGGAAGTATTTCAGGTTTGTAAAAAATACGAGACTCCGGTTGTCGCGTATGCGCATGCAAGTGTAGGCTTACTGCACGTAAAACCCCTTTTAGATTTGCGGGACGCTGAAGACATCGAGAGAATGAAATATATTTCCAATGACGTATTGGAACTGGTCATAAAATATAAAGGATCCTGGAGTGGAGAACACGGAGACGGTCTGGCAAGATCACCCTACAATGAAAAGTTTTTTGGTACTAAATTATATCAGGCTTTTATACAGCTTAAAAATTTATTTGACCCAATTCACATTTTAAATCCTGGAAAAATTGTAAACGCGCCACCAGTTGATTCCAATATGAGATATGGAAAGGACTATGCGGATAGGCCCTATAATTCTATGTTTCATTATAGAGAAGAAGAAGGATTTCACCAAGCCATACACTTGTGCAATGGAGTTGGAGAATGCCGCAAACTATCTGGGGGAACCATGTGCCCATCCTATCGGGCCACGATGGAAGAAAAAGACAGCACACGGGGACGTGCAAACGCGTTGAGATTAGCCCTTAGCGGCCAACTAGATAATTACGGATTGGATAGTCCCGCTTTAATGGATGTTATGGATTTATGTTTGTCCTGCAAAGCCTGCAAAGCTGAATGTCCGAGTAATGTAGATATGTCAAAGCTAAAATCTGAAATTTTATTTCATCAACATAGAAAAAATGGCCATTCACTTGCGGATACGTTTATACTCATGCAGGATTGGATGGGGAAAACATTTTCAGGTATAGCTTCAAATGCAATTAACCCAGTCTTGCGAAATAAACTATTCCGGCTAATATTAGAAAAAACTACCGGCTTGGATCGCAGAAGAATTTTACCTGAGTACACAAATAACACCCTTTTTCAACGTAGAGGCAATCATTCTGTAAAACAAAATAAAACAGTGGTATTATTTGCCGACACTTATATCAAATATCACCATCCAGAAATAGGTATTTCTGCAAAAAAATTATTAGAGCAGCTTGGATACCATGTAGTGATTTTCAATTCAGGATGCTGTCAACGACCCGCTATTTCCAAAGGGTTATTAAACCAGGCGAAAAACAACGGTGGTAAAACAATGTTGCAATTGGAAAATTATCTAGAAAATAACATTCCAATACTCATTTGTGAACCTAGTTGCGCGACTGCATTAAAAGATGACGTTCCTGATTTGTTGGATAATAAAAAATGGGTCTCTTTATCAGAAAACATTTGGCTTATAGAAGATTTTATAACGCACGAATCAACTAACGGAAACATCACTTCGCCTGTCAATATAAAACCAGGACAGTACTTATTACATGGCCACTGCCATCAAAAAGCTATGTTCACCACATCGTCTATTCATCAAATCTTTAAGGCAAATGATACATCCACCATTCAAGAAATAGATTCCGGTTGCTGTGGCATGGCGGGCTCATTTGGATATGAAAAAAATCATTACGACATTTCTGAAAAAATCGGCAATCAATCTTTAATCCCTGCTATAAAAAATGCTTCGCCGGATAGTATACTAATTGCAGATGGATTTTCCTGCCGGCATCAAATTGAGCATTTCACTGGAAAAAAAGCCATTCATTGGGTTGAGGCTGCACATGTAAATTAAATATAAAATGGAGACTAATTGGATTAAAAAATATGGAAACCTACTAGCGGAATACTGTTTATATCTTAAAGAAGGCGAACAAGTGTTTGTTCGTACCACTACGCTTGCAGAACCGCTACTTAAAAGTTTTCACGAGGAGGCTATCAAACGAGGAGCTAATAT
>JALYPU010000047.1 GCA_030856215.1 Bacteroidota bacterium | reverse complement strand
ATTTACGAAGATGGCTTTTCTGACTGGATCGGCACCTTTCTTAATTTCGCCGTAATCTACAGTGGTGTTATCCAAAACCATTTTTGGACCTTTGGTTGAAGTAACTGAAGTCGCAGCAGGCGCAGTTTGAGCAAAAGACACTGCTGCCCAACATAGAACAATAGCAATGGATAGGATTTTTTTCATTTTTTAGATTAATTTATTAAACAAAAGTAGGATTCTTTTCAAAACTAAAACAAAATTTAATGAAAAAGCTGTGTTAAGGCGGTGTTAAATATAAATAACTTATTTTTTGTATATATATATTATTAGGATAAACAAGGCTGGAGCGAGGTAATCGCTTATTTTTGTCCTGAAACTGAAAGCTATGCAACTGTTAGATCCAATCCAATCTTTCCTGGCCAACAAAAGAGGTAAAGATGCCCAATACAAGAATGAAGTTATCCAGGATTTATGGATTTGTCTTGTGAGCCGAGAAGTGTCCTTAATGGGTAGAAAAGAAGTGCTTACCGGTAAAGCTAAATTCGGGATTCTGGGTGATGGAAAGGAAGTGCCACAAGTGGCTATGGCACGCGCCTTTAAAAAGGGAGACTTTCGATCTGGCTATTATAGGGATCAAACTTTTATGATGGCGCTGGGATTGTGTTCCATTCAAGAGTATTTTGCCCAACTTTATGCTGATAAAAATAATGATCCATTTAGCGGCGGAAGACAAATGAATGCGCATTTTGCTACTCCTTTGATCGACAAGGCTGGGGAGTGGTTGGATCATACAGAAACCTTTAATGTATCTGCTGATATTTCCAGCACGGGTGGACAGATGGCTCGGGCTCTGGGACTAGCCTTAGCATCCAAACATTATAGGATGGATGCAAATTTAAAGATCAAAAAAGGCTTCTCCAATGCGGGCAGGGAAGTTTCTTTTTGCACGATAGGTGATGCATCGACTTCCGAAGGGGTATTCTGGGAAACACTAAATGCAGCGGCGGTAATGCAAGTGCCTTTGGCGGTGTCAGTTTGGGATGATGGCTACGGGATTTCGGTGCCTATCAGTTTGCAAACCGTGAAACAAAACATTTCAAAAGCTTTAGCAGGGTTTGAATATGAAGGAAATGACAGTGGCTTATTATTGTTTCAAGCAAAGGCCTGGGATTATCCGGACCTGGTGAATATGTATTATAGAGGAATAGAGCAAATCCGAGAATCCCATATTCCGGGTTTATTCCATATTACCGAAGTGACCCAACCTCAAGGGCATTCTACATCAGGTTCCCATGAAAGGTATAAATCCAAAGATCGATTGAAATGGGAAGATGAAATGGATTGCATTCGGAAAATGAGAGAATGGATGCTGGAAAAAGATATCATCACTGAAAAAGAGCTTGAGCTCTTAGTTTTACTTTCAAAAGAATATGTGCGCGATGAAAAAAATAAAGCATGGAATAATTATTTGGATCCAATAAAACAGATTAGACAAGAGTTTACTGACCTTTTGGGAAATGATTTTCCCAATTTTGAAGTTGCCATTCAAAATTTAATAAAAGCTAAAGAACCTACTTTACACGAATGTTTGGAATTGGCCCGACGCATCCAATATAGCCACACAGATAAGGTAAACCACGTTTTGAAATCCTGGATAGACAGTCAAATGAGTAAGGGGCGGAGTGATTATCAAAAACACCTATATTCTGAAACAGAACTTTCAGCTTTAAAAGTACCCATTGTAGAAGTAAAGTACACCGATCAAAGTACAGAAGTAAACGGCTTCCAGGTTCTAAATGCCTATTTTGATTTAGTCCTTAAAGAGAACGAAACCGTCCTTGCATTTGGCGAAGACGTAGGTCAGATTGGTGATGTAAATCAAGGATTCTCAGGCTTACAAGAAAAATATGGGCCCCTACGCATTTTTGATACAAGTATTCGGGAGTGGACTATTGTAGGTCAGGCGATAGGTATGAGTATGCGGGGATTAAGACCCATTGCTGAAATCCAATACCTGGACTACATCGTATATGCGCTTTCACCTCTTATGGATGACCTGGCTACCTTGCGATATCGAAGCAATGGTATTCAAAAAGCTCCAGCTATATTGAGGACCAGAGGCCATCGCCTGGAAGGAATTTGGCATTCCGGTTCACCCATTGGTATGTTGATTCATTCTTTACGGGGTATTTATATTTGTGTTCCTCGAAACATGACTCAAGCTGTTGGAATGTATCAAACGTTGCTTCAGTCGGATGATCCAGGTTTAGTTATTGAATGTTTGAATGGATATCGATTAAAAGAAAAAATGCCGTCGAATTTAGGCGATTTTACAGTACCCCTGGGTAAGACCGAAGTGCTGCGGAAAGGTGAAGATATTAGTTTAGTCAGTTATGGATCCTGTATTCGGATTGCACTAGCTGCTGCAGAACAATTACAGGAAATCGGAATTGATATTGAGGTTATCGATGCCCAAACGTTATTACCTTTTGATCTTGATCACGCCATAGTAGATTCCTTAAAGAAAACGAATAAACTGATGATACTAGATGAAGATGTACCAGGAGGAGCCAGTTCTTTCATACTTCAACAAGTACTAGAAGTGCAGTCAGGATATCATTACCTGGATGCGAAACCTATCACATTGACTGCTAAAGAGAACCGTCCACCCTATGGGAGTAATGGAGACTATTTTATTAAACCCAGTATAGAAGATGTGGTAGAATCTGCCATTGAGATAATGAAAGAATATGATCCTGAGCGATTTAGCTAGGATTATACATATAAATATAATATATATAAATTTAAGAGAATCCCGTACTTTTACAGCCAAATAATGGATGTGTGTCGAATAGTTTAGTCATTATTCCTACTTATAATGAAATTGAGAATATCGATGCCATTATAGAAAGAGTTTTTTCATTAAAGGAAAGCTTTGATATTTTAATTGTAGATGATGGATCACCAGATGGAACAGCTGATCGTGTCAAACAATTACAAATATCACATGAAAATCGACTTTTTTTACTGGAACGAAAACAAAAATCAGGTTTAGGTAAAGCCTATATTGCTGGATTTAAATGGGCACTAAATAGAACCTATTATTTGATTGCTGAAATGGATGCTGATTTTTCTCACCCGCCAGAAAAATTAGTTGACATGTTAGCATTATGTAATTCTGGTCAGGCCGATGTGGTCATTGGATCCAGGTACACCGAGGGCGGGGCTGTGGTCAATTGGCCCAAGATTCGATTATTTCTCTCTCGTGGCGCTTCATTTTATGTCCAATCAATTACTGGTATGCCGGTAATGGATCCTACCGCTGGATTTGTTGCCTATAAGAGAAAGGTTTTAGAAACCATCAATCTTGATCACATCAAATTTGCAGGTTATGCTTTTCAGATAGAGATGAAATATGCCGCTTTTAAGTTAGGGTTTAAGCTGGTGGAAATTCCCATTTTATTTCCAGATCGTACCAAAGGAAAGTCCAAAATGAATATTCTTATCATTCGAGAAGCCTTGTTAGGAGTATTTTCAATGCGATTTTTCCGCTCTACAAAAAATTACCGTAAGGAATACTAATTCAGGATTCAATTTAAGATAAAAGAACACAATTGAATTCAACTTTTTGAGGGTACGTGATTTCATAAACCATCTTAAATTTTAAAATAACTCCTCCGACGTACAGATGCTTTCTCACTAACTTTCAAATAAGATTCTCATTAATATTTAATAGAAAATTATATGCAATAGTAATCTTAATTGTCTATGTATACGAAAAGAGTTGAAATTCATGGTATTGCATTATTTATGAGGACAATTGAAATATCTTATAGAACGTTTTACAAAACAATGGATGCTTAACAATTAAATGATATTTTAGCTTTGGGAATTTGCTACTTTTTAGTTCTCTTGATTTATTCCAATAATAATACCTTATGAAATTTAAAAAAATTCATATAATAATTAATCCTGCAGCAGGGCAAGAGGAGCCCATTCTATCCTATATTAATAAAGCATTTCTTGATTCAGGTATAGATTGGGAAGTTTCCATTACTAAGCAGGATAATGATGCCAGTACTTTTGCCAAACAATGGGTGGATAAAGTTGATGTTATAGCCGTTTATGGAGGAGATGGAAGTATATCGGAAGTGGCGCGGGTGTTGAAAGGGAAAAATACTCCGATGGCAATTATACCTGGAGGAACTGCAAATGTTATATCTAAGGAGTTGGGTATTCCTCAGAATACTTTGGAAGCCATAGAGCTACTAAAAGGTGCGAATAGTGAGGTTATTACGGTAGACATGGCTACTAATAATGGAGAGCTTTTTTTGATCCGTGTGAACTTAGGAATAATGGCGGATATGGTCATGGAGGCAAGCAGAGAGTTGAAAGACAAATTAGGACAGCTCGCCTATGGAATTACGGCTATTCAAACCATGCTGAAATCCGATCCGATGGTGTATAAAATGAAAATAGATAATCAGGAAGTAGTGGAGGAGGGTGTGGCACTTACTATAACAAATTGCGGAAATATTGGCGTTGGAGATTATTCTTTTGCACCTGATATAAGCATAGAAGATGGATTCCTAGATGTGATCTTGTTACAGCAAGCTGATTTAATGTCCGTCTTGAAAATAGCTGGAACGACCCTCATGAAAACTGAGTCGGAAGTATTAATGCATTGGAAATGTAAGGAAATAGAAATTTCATTGGATGCCACACAAAAATTTATTTTGGATGATTTTGAGAGGGAAACCAATTTTCTTCACATCAAAGTTCTGCCGAATGTATTAAAAGTTATAGTACCCCTAAATATACCTAAGTAAACAAATGATTAAAATAATAAAAAGCCATTGGATAGTCTTAGTCATTTTAATTCAAAAGTTATTTGATATCCTACATAGACATATTATGGGGATCCCGACACTTAAAAGAAGTCAAATTTCAGCAGACTTGTTTCTAGGGGGACAATACAATTTATTGGGATTAAAAAAATTAAAGCAAATAGGGATTACTGCTATCGTAAGCATGCGAGAAAAATCCATTTATAAAGAAGCACATTTTGAAGGATTTAAATTTTTACATCTTCCCACTGTTGATAATACCCCCCCTACATTGAAAGATTTAATTAAAGGTGCAGAATTTGTGGATGCTGAAATTAAAAACAAGGGGAAAGTGTATATTCATTGCAGACAAGGATTAGGAAGAGGGCCTAGCATGACCATTGCCTATTTGCTAAAAATTGGGACTACCTATGAAGATGCATTTGCATTGGTAAAGAGTGTACGAACATTTATAGATCCGAGGCCTATGCAGATAAGCCGGCTTAAAGAATTAGAGACTTATTATAAAGAATTAGCCTCGAGCCAGCCTGATTAATAAAATTACTTTAAATGGCCTTTACATATTTCGATCAACCTGAAAACTTAGCGGGGCTTCAAGATATTAAAACTGGTTGCGATATTTTAAAGTAGAAAATATTTTACAAATTGATTACTAATCAAAAGGCGCCTTTAGCTTGAAAAAAATAATTTAATTTGTATCATATTTGCTTTAGGAAACCATTTTCTTCGTTACTTGCCTTATAAAAAAAATAATGTCGAACAAAACAATTATACTATTCTAGATCTTATGACTTTTTGACGCGCTCTTCTTTATATTTGGTCATCGAGAATTTATTAATGGAATGTTTGGTCGATATGCTAGTCCTGGTTTTAAACAGGTCGGATTATGGGTAGTTCTATTAACCGCTATCCTGGTGATATTGTATGTTAGTTTGGAATTTAAAAATCAAGGTCACGGGTCCATAGCATTAAGTGTAGCGGCTATTCCATTGGCATTGGTACTTCCTTATGCATTATGGATGGCAGCGGCGGTTATAGGTGGTCGAAACGCCAACTGGCGTTAGAAGAGCCCTTATTGAGTTGCAAGTATTGAATTAAAAAAATAAGTATGAATTTTATTACCTATGCTTTCATGTGCCTTTTTATTGGCGTTTATTTAAGCTGCACTCTTACAAATACTCCATACCCTGAGTTTTTAAGTACCATCCGTTTCTGGGTAAGTTGGGCATTTTTGATTTGGAGCGGATACGTTGCTGGCAAAGTGATTCTGGATTGTTTGGTACTCAGCAGCAAAAATCAAATGTCCACATCAAATGTAGCGAATGGAATACTTTTGGCAGTGCTTAATATTTTGCCTACCGTGCTTATTTCTGTTTTTATGCTTAAGGAAGGGTTTAAATGACAAAATGTTGATTAAATAATCACGCGGACCCATTAATTAATCACTCATAATTTTTATCTATTTTTGCCATAAGAATGTGTGAATAATGTAATTTATTTCTAAGATTATGTAATTATTTCTTCTGTATAGTCACTGATATTTGCTGAGGAAAAATACTTTATACATAAAACATAAGAAAATGGAAAAGAATCAAAACGATCCTCGCAATGAGAGGGTCGATCAAAAAACTAATGAGGATTTTAATAAAAAACAGCCAAATCCTAACGACCCAGAGTTTAATATACGTAATCCAAATCCTGCAGACCCAAATCCAGAAGAAGAGGATGATGAAATTATGGACGAAGATCTACCAGACGAAATTATAGACGATGAAGAAAATGATGAGGACCTTAACGAAGACCCGAGTGACGATTCATCTGATGATGAAAATTTTGTTCGGAACATCTACGAAGGTGATGACGAAACTGATGACTAAAAATCGCAATGGCAAATATACGATGGGTTAAATTTCGATAGTATAAATAAATTCAAATTTGATATAGAGTGAGACCAATATGGACAGGATCGATCAGCTTCGGCTTAATTAATATACCTGTTAAACTATTTTCAGCTGTACAAGAAAGTAGCCTTGACTTGGATATGTTGGATAGTAAAGATCATTCGAACATAAAATTTAAACGTGTCAATGAAAGCACAGGTAAAGAAGTGGCTTTTGGAGATATTGTAAAAGGCTATAAACTTGATGATGCTTATGTGCTGTTGGAAGATGCAGATTTCGAAGCAGCTGACGCCGAAAAAACGAAAACTATTGAAATTATCAATTTTGCAGTCGAAAAAGAAATTGATAGTATCTACTACGAGCAACCCTATTATCTAGAACCTGAAAAAGGGGCTATGAAAGCCTATGCACTGCTGCGTGAAGCTTTGCAAGCCTCGGGTAAAGTAGGCGTGACCACGTTTGTCTTAAGAAACAAGGAAGGGCTTGCCATTTTAAAGCCGTATGGAAAGGTAATTGTCCTTAACCGCATACGATTTACACAAGAAATTCGAGAAACTGAAGATTTAAAATTACCGCCTGTATCTAAAACCAAAACTAAGGAAAGTGATATGGCTAAAAAGTTAATTGAACAATTAACCGAAGAATTTAACATCGTAAAATATAAGGATAACTATACCGCCAAACTCTTAAAGATTATAAAAGATAAATCAAAAGGAAAGAAACTTGCTGCACCTAAGGTAGAATCTGCTAATAAACAAAGTGATAATCTAATGAGTATGCTCAAAGCCAGTTTGGAAAGAAAAGGTAGCAAGAGTTCTTAAAGAGTTTTTGAACCTTCTGAGATTTTTTTAATAATCTTATCAATTTTCACTCCTTTTCCTATTACAGGTTTCCACAAGTCACCTTTTTTATCGAGGCGATTCAACATATTTTTAATGGTAAATTGTCCAGGAAATAATTTTTCATTTACTTCATTCCATTCCAATGGAGTGGAAACTGTAGCTCCTGGTTTTGGGCGAACAGAATAAGGAGCCGCTAAAGTTTGTCCACGCCGATTTTGCAAAAAATCAATATAGATTTTATCCTGTCGCTTTTTTACAGTGCGCACAATGCTGGTGGTTTCAGGTAATCGGAGGTTGACAGTATGAGCAATTAATTCTGCAAATATTTTTACAGTATCGTAGTCATAGTTTGCCGCCAGGGGAATATATACATGTAGTCCAGTTGCGCCTGAAGTTTTGCAGTAGCATTCCGTATCTAATTCATTCATGACTTGTCTAGTGACTAGCGCTGTTTTTACTACTTCTTTAAAATCAATATTTCCAGGATCTAAATCAATCACCATCCAATCAGGATTTTCAATATGATTTATCCGCGAATTCCAAGGATTAATTTCAATGCATCCTAAATTGGCCATGTATAATAATGTAGCTTTATCGTTGCACAACAAATAATCAATAGAATCTTTATTCGATTCTGAAAATATTTTTTTAGTTTTAAGCCACTCTGGAATTTTTTCTATATCTACGTCCTTATGATAAAAGCTCTGGCCGTTTATTCCGTTTGGGAATCGATTCATAGATTGCGGTCGATCTTTTAAATAAGGCAATATGAAGTCTGCAACTTCTTTATAATAATTTACAATATCACCTTTCGTAATGCCATTCTCAGGAAAGTATGTTTTGTTTTGGTTGGTTAAGTGTACATTGACCTTTCCAATTTTAAGACTGAAATCATTCTCAGTTTGTATACTTTCTTTTTTTTCAATGGTTGGCAGTAACTTTTTAGGTTTACTATTTACACCCAGTTTCGCTATCGTTTTATTAAAAATTACTTCTTTGGCATCTTTGTCTAATCTCATACCTAAAAAAACAGGGTGGCGTAAATGTTTGTCTTGTGTCCATTCAGTATATTTTACCTGGCAAACATATGTGGGTTCAATCCATTGCACCTTCCCATTCAATTTAATTTTTTTATTTAATGGTGAAAAACTTATAAATGAGGACTGAAACGTTGCATACATATCTTTTAATGTTTCATCACCAAAACCAGTTCCACAGTGTCCGATGTATCTTAATTCTTCCCCATCATATTGTGCTAATAATACAGCACCAAAATGATTCCGAGCTCCTTTGGGTGCAGTAATACCTATAATGATAGCTTCTTCCGCCTGAGTAATTTTTATTTTAAGCCATTCGCTGCTTCTCTTGCCGGTGCGATAAGGACTCTTTCCATCCTTGGCCATAATACCTTCCAGATTATTTTTAATGGCTAACGTATAGAACGATATTCCTTTTTCCAGTATGTGTGCAGAGTAAAACACATTTGGTAAAGCTTGTTTGTCGAGCAATAATTTTAACAACTCCTTTCTTTCCACTAACGATAAGCTGCGTGTGTCGTTACCATTTAAATTTAAAATGTCGAACACATAATATTTTAGATTTCCATTTCCTGTCTTTAGATAATTTTGCAACAACTGAAAATCAGAACGACCATCGTTATCTTCAATGACTACTTCGCCATCAAGAACAACTGCGTGTTTAATTTTTTTCAGCGCGTCTGCGATGGATTTGAATTTATTGTTGAATGAAAGTTGATTACGGCTGAAAAGGTTTGCTAGCCCTTGATCGATTACTGCCACTGTTCTGTATCCATCGTATTTAATTTCAAACAACCAGTTTTTATCATCAAAGGGTTTCTCCATGGTATCAGCCAACATAGGCTTTATGAACTGCGCAACACTATTTTCTTTACCTGCAGTTTTAGTTGTTTTTTTTACTATTATTTGTTTGGGACTTATGGTAGCTGATTTAAGTGCCATATCCTCTAGAGTGATGTTAGATATTACAGATTTATTTTTTTTTAACACATCCACATCGCTTGCATAGGTATCTTTTTTCTTAATCAATAACCAAGCGTTTTCTTGTTTCCCTTTAAGCTTGACCAAAGAAAATTCACCTTTAAGTTTAGTTCCGTTTAATATAAAACTAAGTTGTCCTTTTTTTAAACCTGCAAGCAACATGTTTTCTGCATCGATTTTATTGGTAGCTTCGGTCGCTGTGTATGTCCCATTATCCCATACTATGACATTTCCTGCACCATAATTTCCTTTTGGAATATTTCCTTCAAAGTCTTTATAACTTGATGGATGATCTTCTACCATCATAGCGAGCCTTTTATCTTCAGGATTCAAGGAGGGACCTTTAGGGACAGCCCAGCTCTTCAATGCTCCTTCCATTTCTAAGCGAAAGTCATAGTGCAGATGGGAGGCAGCATGTTTTTGTACCACAAATATCAATTCCTTAACGGATTTTTTCTGCGTGCCTTTTGGTTCTGCCGTAGCATTGAAATTGCGTTTTTGATTGTACTTATTTAAAGTCATGTTTGAGATACTAAATAACTAGACCGACTATGCGATCCTATAAAGAAAGACAAATTGCGTGGAGGTTTATTACATAATTTTCGATTTTGGTTATAAGATTCACATTTTTAAAGGAAATAAGTTTGATATAGCACATTTTGTAGAATGGTAAGGTTTTTGGGCATCAATATTGAGTCAGCTAAAACTAATACATCTTAATTAAATTAATCTTTATTTATTTAATTTACAATGAATTTATACATTTGACTTATCGTAATATATGTATGGCTAATTCCTAAGATTTAGTGGTCTTTACATATAAACATTTTCGTTATATAATATACCCATTTTGTTTATACACTGATAATCAGCCACTTTAATATAGCTTTATTTTTAAATTTGTGTGGTAGAAAGTGTAATAATGTGGAGATTATTTCTATATTTGAGCCAACAAACCAACTGGGCTTCATCGATGTACAAACTGAGTGGAGAATATAGAATTAAACTGGACGAGAAAAGTCGACTCAGACTTCCAACCGCTTTAATTCGACAACTCAGCAGTAGTACTTCAATAAGACTAGTTATTCATAGAGGAATAGAAAAATGTTTGCTCCTTTACCCACAAGAAGTGTGGGAAGAAAAGACGAAGGAAGTCAATCAACTTAATTTATATAATTCGAAAAAAAGGGCCTTTGCCCGGTATTTTCATCGAGGTGCAACAGAATTAATTGTTGACAGCGCGGATCGTATTCTGATACCGAAAAGCCTCGCAGAACATGCTGGAATCAAGCAGGATATTGTCCTCAATGCCTATATCAATCAAATTGAAATATGGGACCAGGAAGAATATCTGAACATGATAGCCAATGAGCCTGAGGATTTTTCTTCCATAGCAGAAGAGGTGTTTAGACAAAAAGATGTCTGATCTGGAATATTTTCATGAACCAGTTTTATTAGAAGAATCAGTAGGTGCTTTGATTACCGATCCTGATGGCGTCTATATCGATGCAACCTACGGCGGAGGTGGGCATTCAAAATTGATTCTGAAAAAGCTGGGTAAAAAAGGAAGATTATTTGCATTTGATCAGGATGAAGCAGTTGCTGCTCAACTAATACAAGATCCAAAATTTGAATGGGTCAACAGCAATTTCCGGTATTTAAAGAAATACATGGACTACTATAAAATAAAGGAAATTCATGGTGTTTTAGCAGATCTGGGTCTTTCATCTTATCATATTGATGAAAATAAACGAGGGTTTTCGTTCAACTCAGATTTTCCACTGGACATGCGGATGAATGTGAAGCAGGAGTTGACTGCAGAAGATATCATAATGAAATATTCTGAAAGTGATTTGAAACGCGTGTTTAAGGAATATGGTGAAATAACTAATGCGGAAATACTGGTTCAAAGCTTACAAAGGGATAGACGCAACCGACGGTTTGATTCGTGTAAGTCGTTTGCTCAATGGGCTGAAAAGTTTGTTTACGGAAAACGCAATAAGTATTTAGCTCAAATTTTTCAAGCCTTACGAATCGAAGTAAACCAGGAAATAGATAGTTTAAAAAACCTGCTAGAACAAGCCACTGAATTGTTAGTCCCAGATGGAAGGCTGGTGTGCATTAGTTATCATAGTTTGGAGGATCGGCTAGTCAAACAATGTATAAAAAATGAATGGCAGACAAGTGTTGAAGATGAATTTTTTGGGAGAAGAAAAATAAATTATAAAGCAGTAAATAAACATGTAGTGATGTCAGGAAGCAATGAATTAGAAATAAACTCGAGATCGAGATCAGCAAAATTGAGGATTGGGATAAAAGTAAAATGACCATGGATTTTAATACGCCACCTAGAATTGAAAGAAAAAAATATAGTACGGTAAGTTCTATGGTACTGTATAAAAATCTTCCGTTTCTATTTGCGCTTTGCATACTCGGATTGATTTATATCGCAAATGTTCACTATGCAGAAAAAAATATCAGACAGTCTCAAAAGTTGAGCGAAGAAATAAAAGAATTGAAATGGGATTATTGGACGTTGAAATCTGGGATTATGTTTCAGAGCACAGAAGGCCAAGTTTCTAAAAAAGTTTCGGATAAAGAAATATATGTACGTAAAACGCCTCCAGTTAGGTTGGTAAAAGCGGAAAATAAAAAATGAGTCGTAAAAAGGAATTCCTCTCTCGAGTCTATATCATCACAGGAATATTTCTGTTGGTGGCCTTGACTTTGATTGGGAAGGCTTTTAAGATCAGCATTTTGGAGGGAGATAAATGGAGAAAAAAGGCAAAAGAATTATATATCAAGTTAGAGGCTGTTGAGGCTGAGCGCGGTAAAATTCTGGCTGATGATGGAAGTCCCTTGGCGATTTCCCTGCCGTTCTTTGAAATACGAATGGACACTAAAGCAAAAGGATTGACGAATGATAATTTCAGTCGGCATGTTGATTCTTTAGCTAGATGTTTAAATAAACATTTTATGCCTGACCGACCAGTTCTGGATATTAAAAATTGGTTAATTAAAGAGCGAAAAGAATCGAATCGTTATCTTTTAATTCATAAAAGTATTGACTATCAGCAACTAGAATTATTAAAAACTTTTCCGCTATTCAACTTTGGACAAAATAAAGGTGGATTAATAATCAATCGAAAAAACCGCAGAGAAAAACCGTTTAAAATTTTAGCGAATAGAACCATTGGACTGCATCGGGAAAATGCCCAGTCAATTGGTATGGAAGAATCTTTCAATAAATATCTTCAAGGTAAACAAGGCCAGCGGGTAATGAGAAAAGTTGGACATAATGATTATATTCCAATTGAAGATGTGGCAGAATTAGAAGCCAAAAAAGGGTATGATGTCATTACTACCATAAATGTCTCCATACAAGAAGTGGCGGAAGAGGCATTGGGTGAAGCCATACTTAATCACCAAGCCAAAAAAGGTTGTGCCGTAGTTATGGAGGTAGCCACAGGGCAAATAAAAGCTATTGCCAATTTGGGTTTAAATGCCCAAGGCAACTTAGTGGAAGATTATAATTATGCAGTGGCACATTCGACAGAACCTGGTTCGACCCTGAAAACTGCTTCTACGTTAGCTATGTTGGACTTTGGGAAGGTCAATTTAAAAACGGCGATAAATATTACCAACGGGGTTACTTATTTTTATGATAAGAAAATGGTAGACTCTGAACCACCGGTGACTAATGCAGTGGATCTAGAGATTAGTTTTGAAAAGTCTTCGAATGTTGGAATTTCTAAATTGGCTGTTGCAAGTTTTAATCAACACCAGGAAGAATTCATAAAGTATTATAAGAGATTTAATTTACATAAAAAAACGGGCATTGAAATTGGAGGTGAACCAAGTCCGATTATTAAAGATCCAGTGTCAGATAAAGCTAAATGGTATGGAACAACATTACCATGGATGTCTGTCGGTTACGAACTGCAATTAACACCCTTACAAATTTTAACCTTTTATAATGGCATTGCAAATAATGGACGAATTGTTAAACCATACATTGTAAGTTCGATTTTGGATAATGAAAGGGTTGTTAAATCCTATTCAACTAAAATTTTGGCTGATTCTATAGCTTCGCATGAAGCAATAGCCCAGATTCAGGAATTGTTAAAGGGAGTTGTAGAGAAAGGCACTGCGCAAATATTAAAGAACGATATGTTTACTATTGCTGGGAAAACTGGAACAGCAGTGACCAATTATTTTGAAACTAATGGGGAGCATAAAGAGTATCAGGCCTCCTTTTGTGGATATTTTCCAGTACAGAATCCAAAATATTCTTGCATAGTGGTTATATACAACCCGACGGCAGGTGGGTATTATGGCGCACAGGCAGCAGCGCCGGTTTTTGATAAAATAGCTAAACACTGCATGCGTCAGCAAGGTATCGCAGGGGAAATATTAAATGAACAAGCTAAACCTGTTTTAGCACAAGAAAGTTTGCCGGTCAATAATTTTGGTCACGCTGAAGATTTTAGAAATATATTCAAACACATTGGTCTACCATTTAAACATAAGCAAAATGGAAATTGGATACGTACATTTTCTGATGATGAAGGTGTATATACCGTATCGGTAGAGCAAACAAAAAATTCGGTACCAGACGTGAATGGAATGGGATTAAGAGATGCTTTATTTTTATTGGATAAAGCGGGAGTAAAAACCATGGTACATGGAATGGGAAAGGTGCGTTCGCAAAGTATTCCTGCGGGTTTATTTGCAAAAGGTATGACGATTGAGTTGTATCTCGATTAAAAAAAGTTCTTTGAAAAAATTGCGGAATATTTTACCCACATCAATTACCTATCAAGTTAAAGGTTCGATTGAAATGGAAATTAGTGGATTTAAATCGGATTCACGAAAAGTAAAAGCCGGTGAGGTATTTGTGGCATTAAAAGGCTACACAGTAGACGGACACAAATTTATTCCTGAGGTGCTTCAAAAAGGAATCCGTGTGGTTTTATGTGAAACCTTTCCTGATGATGAATATTCGGATGTGTGTTTTATTAGAACGGAAAAAATTCAACCAGTTTTAGCGGACATGTTGAATGCGTTTTATGATTATCCTTCGGAAAATATAAGTTTAGTTGGGATAACTGGAACAAATGGAAAAACGACAGTTGCCAGCCAATTGTATCAATTGTATGAAAATCTGGGATATAAAGTAGGATTAATTTCTACTATTGAAAACCGGATACATCATAAAGTCATTTCATCCACGCATACAACTCCAGATATCATTTCGCTATATGAATTACTGAATGAAATGATATTAACAAACTGTAGTCATGCTTTTATGGAAGTAAGTTCCCATTCAGTGATCCAGGAGCGAATTATGGGATTACGTTTTTCAGGGGCTGTTTTTACAAATTTGACACACGATCATCTTGATTTTCACGGAACATTTAAAAATTATATTGAAGCGAAGAAAAAGTTTTTTGATAATTTGCCAAAAATGGCCTTTGCATTGATAAATGTGGATGATGTTCATGGGTTAGTGATGATACAAAATACAAAAGCGCGTACATATACATATTCGATAAACCAATTGGCTGATTTCAGAATGAAAGTTATCAGTAATAATTTTGAAGGGCTGCACTTAAAGTACAAAGATCAAGATTGGCATTCAAGGTTAATTGGTGAATTCAATGCGTACAACTTGACAGCTGTTTTAGCTACGGCAAGCATTATGGGTGAGGATGAATACGAATTGATGAAAGGTTTATCAGATTTGCATTCAGTGGAAGGAAGGTTTGACTGGTTTTATGATGAAAAAAGTAAAAAGATCGGGGTGATAGATTATGCTCATACACCTGACGCTTTAAAAAAGATATTGGAAAATCTACGAAAGATTAGACATAAAAATCAACGTATTATAACCGTTGTGGGATGTGGCGGTAACCGTGATAAATCTAAGAGATCAGAAATGGCAAAAATAGCGGTATTAGCCAGCGATCATCTGATACTCACTTCTGATAATCCGAGGGATGAAGATCCTGAAGAAATATTAAAAGATATGGAAATGGGAATTTCAAATGAAATGAATTCCAGTTATATAAAAATTGCGGATCGGGAACAAGCCATAAAAGTAGCTTGTACACTTGCAAAAGAAAATGATATCATTTTAGTGGCCGGTAAAGGACATGAAAAATATCAAGAAATCAGAGGGAAAAAGTTGCCTTTTGATGATAAAAAAATATTGAAAAAAAATTTATAAAGACATATAAGATTATAGAGTAGGTTCTATTATCATTCTCAGGTTGGTTTTAACAGTTACAGCAGGAGTATTGCAACCAAAGGGCTTGGATCCCTGCTGTGCTGTTAAATTTTGAGACTAGATTATTACTATGTTATACTATCTATTTCAGTTTACAGAGAAATTATTTCACCTGCCTGGCGGGAGGCTTTTTCAATATATATCGTTCCGCGCGGCTTTAGCCGTAATAATTTCCTTAATTATATCGATGCTTTTTGGTAATCGCATCATTCGTTCTTTGAAAAGATTGCAAATTGGAGAATCCGTTAGGGATTTAGGATTGACAGGCCAGAAAGAAAAGGAAGGCACACCTACAATGGGTGGGATCATAATAATTATGGCTATACTTATTCCGTCTTTACTGCTTACCAAACTGGATAATGTGTACATCCAGGTGATGCTCTTTACCACAGTGTGGATGGGGTTGATTGGTTTTGCAGATGATTATATCAAAGTATTTCTCAATAATAAACAAGGCCTGAAAGCGATCTTTAAGATTGCAGGTCAGGTTATCTTGGGTTTAGTTATTGCACTCGTCATGTTATATCACGAACAAGTGTTAGTTCGTATTCCAAAAGCCGAAGCGTTAAAATATCAATATCAGATTGAACAAACTGTAACGGTCGATAATCCGGACCCCCAAAAAGTTATTGAGTATGTTTATGTAAAAACGGCCATCACCAATGTTCCTTTTTTGAAAGGAAACCGATTTGATTATACTTGGTTGGTAAATTTTTTGGGGGATAACAGTGGCAGTTTGGTTTGGTTATTTTTTATTCCATTTGTTATTTTTATTGTAACGGCAGTTTCAAATGCAGCAAATTTAACGGATGGATTGGATGGTTTAGCCACGGGTGTGTCAGCTATTATTGCAGCAACTCTCGCTATTTTAGCCTATGTCTCCGGTAATACGATAATAGCTGATTATCTGGATATATTTTATGTACCCTATTCAGGCGAGTTGGTGATTTTTTGTGCGAGTCTATTAGGTGCCTGTGTAGGATTTTTGTGGTATAATTCATTTCCGGCAAAAGTTTTTATGGGAGATACTGGGAGTCTTACACTGGGCGGAATTATTGCTGCATTATCGATATTACTACGTAAGGAATTATTAATTCCTGTATTGTGTGGGGTATTCCTTTTGGAAAACCTGTCTGTCATGATTCAGGTAAGTTATTTTAAATACACGAAGCGAAAGTACGGAGAAGGTAGACGTATTTTTTTAATGGCCCCATTGCATCACCATTTTCAGATGAAAGGTATACATGAATCCCAAATTTCTGTTCGATTTTGGATTATTTCAGTGATGCTCGCAGTACTCACTATCATCACATTAAAAATCAGGTAGCATGATTGTGATAATTGGAGGCGGAGAAAGTGGCGTTGGAGCAGCCTTGTTAGCGAAAGCAAATGGAATCGTCTGTTTTTTGAGTGACGAAAGTAAAATAAATGAAAAGAATTTAGAAGAATTAATAGAAAATGAAATTGATTTTGAATCCGGGGTGCATGAGTTGGTTTATGATATCCAACCAGAATTTGTAGTAATTAGTCCGGGAGTTCCGGAAGATGCACCCGTAATAAAAGTTTTTAAGGAACGCGCGATTGACATAATTTCAGAAATAGAATTTGCATTTCGTTATTGTCGCGGAGTTGTATTAGCTATAACGGGAAGTAATGGAAAAACAACGACTACTAATTTAATTTATCACATATTGGAAACCAACAATTTGACAGCGGTGAAATGTGGAAACGTCGGATATTCTTTTTCAAGGGCGGTTTCATTATATTCAGAAGCTTATTTTGTGGTGGAGGTTAGTAGTTTTCAGTTGGATGGTATCAGGAAGTTTAAACCAAATGTGGCTATTCTACTTAATATTACGCCTGATCATTTAGACCGTTATCATTATAATTTTGAGAAGTATATTTTTTCTAAATTTAAAATTTTTAAAAATCTTCTTGAAGGGGATTTACTGATTATTAATAAACAGGATCCTGTTATTGCTCGTTATTTTATTCCGTCGACATGCAAAGCGATTATTAAAGAGATAAATTGCACTCTCGATGAAGCTGAATTAGTCTATAATGGAATTGAGTTAATGGCTGACCTAAGTATGACTAATTTAAAAGGTAAACACAATGCGATTAATGCATCAGCAAGTATAGAAGCCTTAAAATTTGTTGGATTAAACTCAGAGCAAATTCAAATGGGTTTAAATAGTTTTGTAAATGATGCCCATCGTTTAGAGTCCGTGGGAATTATCGAGGGTGTTGAATACATCAATGACAGCAAGGCTACCAATGTGGATTCAGTTTATTGGGCGCTGGATACTATGAAAAAAAGAGTCATTTGGATCGCAGGCGGGCAGGATAAAGGAAATGATTATTCCGTTTTGCAATCTTTAGTAAAATTAAAAGTAAAAGCATTAATTGCATTAGGCGCAAATAATGAAAAAATAATGAATTCATTTGAAGAATCTAGTTTACTGATTGTAAATACAAATAACATGTCTGATGCTGTAAAAGAAGCAACGAGCGTTTCTGAACCTGGAGATGTTGTTTTATTGTCACCCGCATGTGCAAGCTTCGATTTATTCAATAATTATGAGCATCGGGGAAATTGTTTTAAAGCAGAAGTAAAAAAACTGAATAATATATCGTTATGAACGCTGGAAGTTTGCATTTAAAAGAATTTATTAAAGGTGACCGGTTGATTTGGACCATCATCTTTATGCTGACGATATATTCTCTTTTGGCAGTATACAGTGCTTCGGGAGGTATGTCAGTTTATCAAAATGGTATAAATACATTTTTTCTGGCGAAGCACATACCTTATATAATTTTAGGTTTAACGTTTACTTGGCTAGTAAGTAAACTACACTATACCGAACTTAATAAATGGGCTCCGGTATTATTAGTCGTTGCAACGATACTATTGATTTGGACACTTATGTTTGGGGTAAATATTAATCAGGCCAAACGTTGGATACAATTACCTTTTTTAGATATCACCATTCAGGTTTCTGATTTTGCAAAAATTGCATTGATTTGCTATGTGGCAAGGGCTATTTCTGCACGCCAGGATTCTATAAAGAGTATTAAATCTGGTTTAATGCCTTTATTAATTCCCGTTGTTTTAATATGTGGTTTAATAGCTCCTGCGAATTTTTCAACTGCCGCTTTATTGTTCACCACTTGTCTCATGATGTTATTCGTGGGTCGTGTTTCAATAGCCGCACTTGTGGGTTTATTAGGATTAGGTGTGGGAATGTTTTTGGTGTTAATTTTTTTAGCCGATTATTTTCCCGATTCAATACGAGCTACAACATGGTTAACAAGGATACAAGAATTTATTACGAATGATGAAGGAGGCTATCAAATTCAGCAGGCGAAAATAGCCATTGCCAATGGTAATTGGATTGGAGTTGGTCCGGGAAATAGTGTGTTACGTAATTTTATTCCTTATGTATATGCAGATTTTATTTTTGCAATAATTGTGGAAGAAATGGGAATAATTTTTGGAGGAATAGGTTTAATTTCCTTGTATTTATTATTGCTTTGGCATTGCGTGGGCATTGTCTCCCGGACGCCAAAGGCATTTGGAGCTTTGTTGACTATTGGCATTGGGCTCAATATCATTCTCCAAGCTTTTGCTAATATGGCGGTTTCGCTTGAACTGGTTCCGGTCACTGGATTGACTTTACCCTTGGTGAGCATGGGAGGATCCTCTTTATTATTTACCAGTATTTCATTTGGAATGATAATTAGTGTGAGCAAACATATCAATGAATTGAATTTAGAGAATGATGAAAACAGTGAAATGAATTCAGAAAATTTGCAGGATGAATATAATGATTAGTGGAGGAGGAACAGGTGGGCATGTTTTTCCTGCCATAGCTATAGCTGAGGCTATAAAAAAAATTCAAAGGGATGCAAAATTCTTGTTTGTAGGGGCTGAAGGAAAATTAGAAATGACAAGAGTTCCTGCCGCTGGGTTTGAAATAATTGGATTACCGATTCGCGGATTTCAGCGGAAAATTACCTTAAAAAATGTTGGGGTAGCATGGAAACTCCTGGAGAGTCTATGGATGACTAGGTCTATACTAAAAAAATTCCATCCTGATGTGGTGGTAGGCGTTGGTGGCTATGCCAGTGGCGCCATGTTAAGAGCTGCCGCATGGGGTAATATTCCAATTCTAATTCAAGAACAAAATTCATATCCTGGGTTAACCAATAAACTCATGGCTAAACATAGCAATAAAATTTGTGTGGCTTTCGAAGGAATGGAACGCTTTTTTCCAAAGGACAAGTTAGTGTTGACCGGAAATCCCGTAAGGCAAGATTTGACGATGGACATTAATAGAGAAGATGCCTATAAACATTTTGGATTATCTCCGGATAAAAAAACAATTTGTGTTTTGGGGGGTAGCTTAGGAGCGAGAACTTTAAATAGTTGGGTGCAAAAACATGTTTCTACATTTTATTCCATGCCAGATGTACAAATATTATGGCAGGTGGGAACTAGGTATTTGCAAGAGTTTGAAATTGCAAATAAGGACCTAAGCGCGAATATTGTGTGTTTAGGATTTATCAATCGAATGGACTATGTATATGCTGTGGCGGATGTAGCCATTACCCGCGCGGGAGCGTTGACAATTTCTGAATTAATGGTTACGCAAACGCCTTCCATATTAATTCCTTCACCGAATGTTGCCGAAGACCATCAGCGAAAAAATGCAGAAGCATTAATACAAAAAGGTGCGGCAAAAATGGTTTTGGATAAAGATGTCAATGAAAAACTTTGGGATGTATTGATAAACCTATTGAAAGATTTGGAAAATCAACACCTAATGAGAATTAATTTGAAAGAAATGGCCAAGCCTAACGCATCACTGGATATTGCTAATGAAATAGTAAGCTTGATTAATAAATAGAATGACTGGCTTAAATAAAATATACTTTTTAGGAATCGGAGGAATCGGAATGAGCGCCCTGGCTAGATATTATAATAATCGAAAGGTGGAAATATTTGGGTATGATAAGACAAAAAGTATTTTAACTGTAGCATTGGAAGCAGAAGGCATGCAAATTCATTATGAGGATTCACCAGAGCAAATACCCATGCAACTGGATTTAGTGATAATGACACCAGCCATACCTAAAACGTTACAAGAATATCAGGAATTGATTCATCGACAAATACCGATCAAAAAAAGATCAGAAGTCCTTGGCATGATTTCAGCGCAACATAAAAATATAGCTGTGGCTGGAACACATGGAAAGACAACAACAAGTATATTATTGGCCCACATATTACATTATGCTGGCAAAAAAATAACGGCCTTTTTGGGTGGTATTTCGGTAAATACAAATTCCAATTTCATCGATGAAGGAGATGATTGGATGATATTAGAGGCGGATGAATACGATAAATCTTTTTTGCATTTACGACCAGATATCGCCGTCATTGGTTCTTTGGATGCCGATCATTTGGATATCTATGGAACTCGTGATGTAATGGTACAAAATTACCTGGAATTTGCAGGATGTATTAAAAAGGGCGGGCATCTATTATTGAGTGATGTTATTTCTAAAGCAGATCAACAATTATTCTATTCAAAATTTGAAAATGAATTAACTATTTTAAATTTTGGTTTACAACGTAATAGTGATGTGTCAAGTCAAATTAAAAATACTTCTGGAGTCTGGATTTTATTTGATTATTTGGAGCATGGAAAAATACTTATTGAAGATTTAAAAATGAGATTACCAGGCAAACACAATATTCAAAATGTAACCGCGGCAATAAAAATTGCGCGCATGTTGGATGTACGTGGCCAACACATTATGGAGGCACTTGATAATTTTCAGGGTATTCAAAGAAGGTTTGAATGGAAATATGAAGGAAATGGAAAAATATTAATAGATGATTATGCACATCATCCAGAAGAATTAAGAGCGGCTATAATGGCTTGCAGGGATTGTTATCCTGAAAAACATGTTACTGGTATTTTTCAGCCACATTTATATTCCAGAACGCGTGATTTTTTAAAAGAATTTGCAGAAGTTTTGAGTGGATTGGATCGAATCATTTTGGTGGAATTATATCCAGCAAGAGAATTGCCAATAGAGGGTATAAGCTCAGCATCCATTTTTGAGAGAATCACGTTGACTGAAAAGTTCTTATGCGAAAAAAGCAAATTGATTCCATTATTAGAATCCTTGGATTTGGAGGTGCTAATCACTTTAGGAGCCGGTGATCTGGATGTGATGTTGGATCAGATAAAAGAGGTATTAGATCAAAAGATATGAACGCAAAAGTAAAAGGGTTATTTGTTATCATTTTTCATCTGCTGATTCTTTTTGGCATCGCATTGTTGTGGTTAAATTCTATTCGTGAACAACGGTCCTTGCATTCTAATAAGGTAAAGATTCAAATTATTAAACCCAGTGAAGAGAATGAATTAATTACTGAAAAAGAAATTCAAAATCACCTAAAGCTATTTTATAAAAGAGATTATAGAAAGATTAAAATCCGTTCGTTGAATACAAAGGAGTTGGAAAGCTATTTAAATAAATTACATGTAGTGCGTTATGCCAATGTTTATATTGATGCTGGACAAAACCTTCGTATTGATTTGTATCAGCGAGATCCTGTCGTACGGGTGATTGATTTATTGGGCAACCAATTTTATATAGATGCGGAAGGTCGTAAAATTCCGAATTCGGAAAATTATGCCGCAAGGGTTCCTGTGGCTACAGGCATCATAGCCAAAATGGAAGGAAATGATATTTGGAAAAAACAAAATATTCATTACCAGTCTGCTTTTAAGATAGCGCAGCGCGTAGCCGCTGACCCGTTTACTAAATCATTAATTGAACAAATTAATTTAGACTTCGAAGGTAATTTTATCTTAATTCCTAAAATCGGTTCTGAAAAAATCATCCTGGGCAATATTGAGAATCTGAATGATAAACTGGAAAAACTAAAATTCTTTTATAAAGAAGGACTTCGATATAAAGGATGGAATGTGTATGAAGAAATTGATTTGAAAAATAATAATATTGTTGTAGGTAGAAAACATCAATCAGAAACATAATTGTCTTTACTCAAAATTAAATGGAAATGGAATCACAATTAAATCAAAATCCGGAAATCGTTGTAGCCCTCGATTTAGGAACCAGCAAAGTTTGTGCACTGGTTGGGCGAAAAAATATTTTGGGAAAAATTGAAATATTGGGGTATGGTAAAGTGAATTCAGATGGAGTGATTCGCGGAGTGGTCTCCAATATTGATAAAACGGCTAAAGCTATTTCCGATGCTATTGATATGGCAGAAAAAACAAGTAAACAAGAATTACAAGTGGTGCATGTGGGGATAGCAGGTCAACATATTAAAAGCATTATGCATCAGGGTGTTTTATATCGCGCAGATAACCAATTAGAAATTACTGCTTCAGATGTAGAAAAACTTATACAGGATATGTATAAAATTGCCTTACCTCCAGGTGATCAAATTCTTCATGTTATTCCTCAAGAATTCATAGTAGATGACCAGGACGGAATTATCGATCCGGTGGGAATGTATGGATCGAGATTACAATCTAATTTTCATATCATAACAGGAAACATCGCGGCATCAAATAATATTCAACGGTGTCTTGAAAAAGCAGGATTAGTAGCAGGCAGTGTAACATTAGGTTCTCTAGCATCTGCTAAGTCTGTTTTATCCAAAGAAGAAATTAAAGAAGGTGTGGTTTTAGTAGATATTGGAGGTGGTACGACAGAAGTAACGATTTATCATGAGGGGATTTTACGCTATAGTTCTGTCATACCACTTGGAGGTAATGTTATTACAAAAGATATTAAAATGGGTTGTTCTGTTACCTTAGAACAGGCAGAAAAATTAAAAGTGCGTTTCGGTTCAGCGCTTTCAGAAGAAATTGTCGATAATAGAATCATCACCATTCAGGGTCTTATGGGTAGAGAACCTAAAGAAATATCTGAGAAAAACTTAGCACGAATTATTCAAGCGAGAGCACAAGAAATTTTTGATTATGTTATGTGGGATATAAGCCGCAGTAATTTTGAAAAAGATATTACGATTGGATTGGTGTTAACCGGTGGGACATCCATGTTGAAGAACATTGATTTGTTGGCCGAATATCAAACTGGATATTCTGTGCGTATCGGTCAACCTGCAACAAATTTACTTAGTCACTATGAAGATGCGATTTCAAATCCCGCGTTTGCAACGTCTTTAGGGCTTTTAATTGAAGGAATCGAGATAACTAGTAAACATCTTCCAGAAAAACAACAGCCTAAACCACATATTATGAATGTAGATGAATATACAGATGAAATAAATATGGAAGTGGAGACGGCTCTTCCTGCGCGTAAGTCATGGATTGGCTCTGCAGTAGATAAAAGTTTTAAACAGGTGCGTGGATTTTTTGAACACAGTCCAGATTCTGAATTTTAATTTATATAATATATATAAAATATAATTATAATTTATTTATAATTATAATATATAATTACATATCTTTACAGCAACAAATAAATAACAAAAATTATTCATGAGTCAATCTTCGATCATAAAAGTTATTGGAGTCGGCGGAGGAGGCACAAATGCCGTAACTCACATGTTTAATTTAGGTATCAGAGGTGTTGATTTTGCTGTTTGTAACACAGATCAACAAAGCTTAGATATTAGCTCTGTACCGAACAAAATCCAACTGGGTCCATTGCTAACAGTTGGCCGTGGGGCAGGAAATAATCCAGAAGTAGGGAAACAAGCGTGTTTGGAATCTACCGAAGACCTCCAGCGGTTTTTGGAACAGGATACTAAGATGCTTTTCATTACCGCAGGTATGGGTGGAGGAACCGGAACAGGGGCCGCTCCCATCATTGCAAAAATTGCCAAAGAACTGAAAATATTAACGGTAGGTATCGTAACCTTACCTTTTCAGTTTGAAGGTCCTAGAAGAGGCCGATTGGCGCATGAAGGACTGGAGCAATTGAAGCAAAATGTTGATGCGCTTATCGTAGTATCCAATAATAAATTACGCGAAATGTATGGCAACCTGGCGATGTCCAGTGCATTTAGTCATGCCGATAATATTTTAGCTACAGCAGCCAAAGGAATTGCAGAAATAATCACGGTCCCGGGTTATATCAATGTGGATTTTGAAGATGTCAATTTTGTAATGACCGATAGTGGTGTGGCTATCATGGGAAGTGCCCTGGCAAGTGGAGAAGATAGAGCTCGGAAGGTCATAGAATTGGCACTTAGTTCACCATTACTCGAGGATAATGATATTAGGGGAGCTAAACACATTCTATTGAATATCACCACGGGGAAAGAACCAGAAATAACTATGGACGAAGTTGGTGAGATTACGGAATACATACAACAAGAAGCTGGTTTTGATACCGATATTATCTGGGGATCTTGCGTTGATGAAAGCTTAGAAGATCAAATTAGTGTGACACTCATCGCTACCGGTTTTGGCCAAGGCTATAAAAACCGGGCGGCAACAAAAAATAGCAAGGTGGTAGTGGATTTAGATCAAGATGATGAACCTGTAGAGAACATAGGTGAATCAACCTCTGAATCCAAGGCGACTACCATTGATTTTGATGATGATTTTGAGCATATCCATAAAAATGGATCTCCTGTCTGGAAATATTCAGGAGACCTTTTTTATAATCAAAACTCACTTATAAAAGAAACAAATCCAAAAGAGCCGAATGTACCAGTAGAAAAAGCTTTTCTTAACAGTAAGCCGTTGACAGACATTCGAAATCTTTCGGACTCAGAAAACACGCCAGCATACGAACGAAGGAACGTTAGGTTGGATCATATTAATCCATCTTCAGAGATGAATCTTTCGAAGATGAGGATCTTTATGGACGAGGATAACAAACCCGAAATCCGTGAAGAAAGTAGTTTCCTTCGCGACAATGTTGACTAAAGATGCTTCGTCTTTTCATACCTTTTCATGAGATTGGTTTATTCAGGCCTGGACACCCGTTCAGGCCTTTTTTTTTGACGTTTTTTAAACATGTTCCATACACTAGCAACTATTTCTAATATATGACCAAATATGAGAATTAACTCGTATAAAGCTTCTCTTTGTTATATTATTTAAAAAATATTCAAATTGTTTTGAATAATGAGGCATCGTTTTACAATTAAAGGGATATAAACGATGATATTGTATTAAAAAATGACAAATACCTATTATTAGTTTTAAAATCACATGTATGTTAAAGAAGTTTAGTTTTATCTTAGGATTGATGTGTTTTTTCCTGGCATCCCAAGCACAGAGAGAATACTATGAATTCAAAATATTTGGTACCGTATACAACACGGATAAAGAAGTAGTTCCAGGATGGAACGTTGTAATTTCCAATGCAACCGATGTAGTTACCCTTACTACCAACAGGAATGGGGAATATTCTGAGACATTTAAAGTACCCAAAGGAACTCCCGCATTATTTCTTATCTCTGTTAAGGATCCGTGTAATAACCTTCCGTTAGTTCAAAAAACGTTAGGGAATTCTCTATCTGAGCAACACGATTTTATAATTTGTAAATCGAGCACTCCCGGGAATAATCCTTGCGAAGTTAAATTCTCTTTTAAACAATCTGAAAGAGGTAGCATAATTGAGTTCCATGCAGAACCTGAATACCGCGGAGCACAATATTTATGGAATTTTGGTGACGGCCATACCGGTGAAGGTAAGGACGTCCGCCATGAATATGAGAAGCCGGGTGTCTATGTTGTGACACTTACTGTTGTATTACCAAATTGCAAATCTGAAGCTAGACAAAGGGTTGAAGTGAAAATGCGCCCAGATGTTGGACCACCACCTCCCTATAATGTTTCGGCCGGCTGTTGCGGAAAGATCAATGCAAGCTCTATAGCCGTTTCAACATCATCCTCCCCATACACATTCCGCTTTACAGCAAGTGGAGACTTTCGAATTAGAGAAGTTACATGGGATTTTGGTGATGGTCATACAGGCACAGGAACCGAAACGACCCATAGTTATGATACTGTAGGAAAATATAATGTAACAGCTACCTTAATAGGAGAGCATTGCACAGTTATATTAAACCTCACCGTCGTAGCTGAAGATCGCAAACCACCACCTTCTCCTTGTCCAATGGATTTTGACTTTAAAATTGAAGGCAATAAGGTATTATTTGAAGCCCATTTTAAAGTTAGACCTGAAGAATTTAAATGGTCTTTTGGTGATGGTACTGGATCGACTGATTTAAATCCAAGCCATGAGTATGCCAAAGAAGGAGAATATAAAGTAACCTTACACGCGGTATTTAATGGTGTCCCTTGCTCTATTACTAAAATAATTAAAGTTGGCCGACCTAATAATAATCCGTGTAATCTTGATTTCAAATTTGAGCAAGATGCTACAAATGGGGTTAAGTTCAAACTAACTTTTACCGTTATTCCTGATAAAATTAATTGGGAATTTGGAGATGGTACCAGTTCATCTGATGTAGAACCTTATCATGTCTATGCAAAACCAGGTGTTTACAAAGTAACCGTTACAGCTGTTTTTGGAACAAGAATATGTACATTTTCTAAAGAAATTAAAGTAGGCAGTAGAATACAAGATCCGACTATTGAGATCTATAACGTAGATCCTAATCCAGCCAATGCAGAAGCTATTGTTTATATTAGAAGCAGTGAAAAAACGGATGCTACGTTAACTATTGTTGACCTTAGTGGAGTCATTTTGATAAAACTAAGAATTAGCCTTGAACAAGGAGAAAACAAGTTTCCTGTGGATGTTCAGAACTTACCTTCAGGTTATTATCTAGTTTACTTGTATTATGAAAATGATATCGTTAGTAAATGGAAATTCCAAAAGATATAACAAGTAAGTAATTAAATATAAACCTTAAACTACCTAGAGGAGCTGCCAGAATATGGCAGCTCTTTTTTTTAAAGCAAAACATCTTCCCTCAATTGCTGTTCATTAATCGTTTCTCAACAATATTGACATGGCTGAAAAACCAAAAATTAGTAAAGAAGGCCTATTGAAGGCGTATCGGATTATACGATTTATCAAACCTTATCGAAGCTCTTTTATATTGGGTATGATTTGCCTGGTAATATCTAGTTCTTTGTTTATGATTTTTCCAGGGGCAGCGGGTGAAATGGCAAATGTAGCAATTGGGAAAGGACATTGGAATATTCCGGTTAATCAATTTGGATGGATATTTTTAGTAATTTTAATATTGCAGGGAATACTTTCTTATTTCCGCACCATATTTTTTGCTAAAGTGAGTGAAAAAGGAATTGCAGATGTAAGACAGGCTTTGTATGAAAAAATTATCACTCAGGAAATCTCATTTTTTGAGCAACATCGGGTGGGTGAATTAACGAGTCGCTTGACAGCCGATGTGGAACAATTGCAGGCCACATTCTCCATTACGTTGGCTGAATTTATTCGGCAGATAGTTGTGCTGGTACTAGGCGTAATGATCATTGCCTGGATGACGCCAAAATTAGCACTTATTATGTTAGGAACTTTTCCAGTCATTGTGATTGCTTCTATCTATTTTGGTCGTTTTATTAGAAGTCTTTCGAAAAAAAGGCAAGACAGTCTTGCAGCAACTAATATTATTGTGGAAGAAAGTTTTCAATCTTTTCATACAGTTAAGGCATTCACCAATGAAAAATTTGAAACGTCAAGGTTCACAAAGTCAATTCTTGAAATGGTAGCGATATCAATGCATTATGCTAAGATGCGTGGGCTATTTTTTATTTTTATAATTACTGTTTTATTTGGCGGTTTATTTTTTATTCTATGGCGTGGTGCATTGTTGGTAGAACGCGGTGATATGCAGGCCGGTGATTTATTTTCGTTTATCATATACACCGGTATTATAGGGGGCTCTATCGCAGGTATTGGCAATTTGTACTCATCGTTAGCCGGGTCAATAGGTGCTACTGAACGCATACAGGATATTTTAGATAAGGATCAGGAAATTTATATTGATGATAAAGCTGAAGCAATAAAGTTGAAAGGTGAAATTGAATTTCGTAATGTATCATTCTCTTATCCTTCTCGTCAAGATGTGGAAGTTATTGATGATATTAGTTTTAAGGTTCAGAAAGGTCAGCGAGTAGCATTAGTTGGTCCAAGTGGTGCAGGGAAATCAACCATCATACAATTATTAATGCGATTTTATAAATTGGAGAAGGGAAGTATCCTGGTAGATTCCATAAATATTGACCAATACAATCTCAGTGCATATCGTAAAAACATCGCGATCGTACCTCAGGAAATATTATTGTTCGGAGGAACTATTAGAGAAAATATTCTATATGGAAAACCCAGCGCTACGCATGAAGAAATGTTGAACGCAGCGGAACAATCTAATTGTTTAGAATTTATTCAACAATTTCCGGAACAATTTGAAACCATTGTCGGTGAACGAGGGATTAAATTATCTGGAGGTCAACGGCAACGGGTAGCTATAGCACGCGCTATTTTACGCAATCCCTCCATTCTGATATTAGATGAAGCGACTTCTTCATTAGATGCTGAATCGGAACGATATGTGCAGGATGCATTAGATAAATTAATGCGAAACAGAACGTCTATAATTATTGCACATAGGTTATCAACGATTCGAGAGGCAGATCAAATTTATGTATTGAAAGACGGTAAAATCGTAGAAAATGGAAAGCACCATAACTTGCTTCAAGTGGAGCAAGGCGTTTATAAAAATTTAGTTCAGTTGCAGTTGTATAGTGCATGATAATCATTTTTAATGATCATCAAAGCCATGAATATATAGCATGGGCTTCCAAAAAATTCATTACATTTTTTGCGTTTTAATAGTATTATTTTTATAGTACTTTTCGGGATTAGTAGTAACTTGCCATAAAATACTATAGGATGAAACGTAATTTAATAGTCATACTCATTTTAGGATGTTTACAAATTCAAAGCCAGGCGCAAGTTAAAGGTAGTATGATTTTAGGGATGGATATTTATCAATGGTATAAAAATCCAAAGACCAATGAATTAAAAGGGCAAGGGTCTTCCGCTGGCTCCTCGATACTTTGTGGACCAATTGGATTAAGGCTTGCCGTCGGAAAGGAGAATTTTTCGTTTTCATTGGAAGGGGCCGCTAATATTGGGCTGTTAGCCTTTGATTTAGGCGAATTCAAGGGTTTGGGAGCCGTTTCATTTCCATTAATAGGCAAGATTAATTTTGATGCATTGAGTGGATTTTCTAAAAATAAATTTGTCGGCTATTCTGTCGGCTTAGGTATACAATACAATCGAACGGAGTGGTTCGGATTAACAGAAAAATTTAAAGATCTCGAACGGAAATATTTTCCAACATATATAGTTGACCTGGCCATGGGTGGTGGCATCGGAGGATTTAATGCATCGTATTATTTTCGGTTTGGTTTTGGAGAAAAAAAATCCTATTCATTTAATACTGGTTTATTATTTAATATTTCGTTTAATCGTCAAAAAACAAATCTAAAAGACAAGACACCACAACCACAAAAGTCATAATATCTTGGTGCTCCCTTTTTCATTATTAAATTTAAATACTTTTCATATCGATGCTCATTGCAATAAATTAATTCGCATTCAGAGCATGGATGATTTAATACGTTATCCATTCAAGGGTCATGATGCTTATTATATATTAGGTGGTGGAAGCAATATTTTAATTTTAAACAATTTGCAAAGAGATATACTTAAGATTGATTTAAAAGGAATTCAAATAGTAAGAGAAACAGATCATGATGTCGAGCTTGAAGTAGCTGCTGGAGAAAATTGGCATGAGTTTGTAATGTGGACAATTCAACGTGCATTTTATGGCATAGAGAATCTCAGTTTGATTCCAGGCACTGTAGGTGCAGCACCAGTTCAAAATATTGGGGCCTATGGAGTTGAATTAAAGGAATGTTTGCTTTCTGTACAGGGTATTCATATCGATTCAAAAAAAATACAACATTTTCAAAAAGATGCATGTGAATTTGGATATCGAGATAGTGTTTTCAAACATGAGTTAAAAGGAATATTTTGTATTACATCCATTCGAATACGACTTTCTAAAAAGAAACAGTTACATCTTGAGTATGGGGCTATTAAGGATGAATTATCGAAGGCAGGGATACATGACCCGAGCATTGGTGATGTAAGTCAAGCCATCATTAAGATTCGGAAGAGTAAACTACCCGATCCAGCCAAAATAGGAAATGCAGGTAGTTTTTTTAAGAATGTTGTAGTAACCAAAAGGGAAGGAACTAAATTAAAACAAGAGTTTCCAGAGATGCCTGTTTTTATTCAAAAGGATGATCAAATAAAAGTACCCACAGCTTATTTAATCGAAAAAGCTGGATGGAAAGGGTTCAGGAAAGGGGATGCGGGATGCCATGCAGATCAAGCCTTAGTATTAGTTAATTATGGGTCTGCAAGTGGTCAGGAAGTCTTTGAAGTGGCCCAACAAATCATGCAGGATATCCACCAAAAATTTGGTATTTTCATTCAACCTGAAATTAGTATTTGGTCTTAGTACTAAAAAGATTTCTAGTGAAGTTTACTTATTATTCATTCGAACTAGAATAAATTATTTGTATTGTTATATGATAAGCTATTGATAACCTTGTTGTAATAGTTTAGTTATTTTTATTATATTAAGAATAATTAAATAAGAGCAGAACTTTACTTATTTTAGCTGGATAAAGGCGAAGTTTAATTTAACCCATTTTTCGTGTTCTTTTAATAGCTTACGAATGTCGACATCGTATAACCAAATTTTGTACATGCGTTTTGTAATTGCTTTTTTTATACTTTTTTCAACTTTTTTTTCAGTTTTTTCTAGAACGACTGAATGTCACTATGTATGTAATAGATTAGCCGACTCATTGGTGTTGGTTAAACTGTATGAAAATACGAATGGCCAAAGTTGGGTAACCCCATGGAATCTGAGTGGACCCATGAATACTTGGGGCGGAGTTGCACTGGATGCCAATGGATGCGTCACAGGTCTTTCTTTAAGTAACAATAATCTGAATGGAACCTTACCGGCAGAAATAGGCAATTTGTCTGAATTGCGAAATTTGTATTTGTTCGGAAATAGAATTTCAGGAATTATACCAGATGGTATTGGTCAACTTATCTTATTAGAAAATTTAATTTTAGATGACAATTTAATCGATGGTCCGCTTCCAAACAGTTTGGGAGATCTAACCCTACTTCGCGTTTTTTCCATTGGAGGAAATATGTTGGATGGAAATTTTCCTGCCATGATTTTGAATAACACCAACTTGATTCAATTAAATTTGTCAAACAATTTATTTAGTGGAAACTTACCTTTTGCCCTGTCCAGATTAAGTCAATTGAATTTGTTTGATATTAGTGATAACAGGTTTGAAGGGAGCCTACCAAATTCTATTAGCAATCTGGTTGCATTGAGAGAACTTTATATTCACGATAATAAAATGTCAGGTGAACTCCCATCATCTATGTCTGCATTGAATCAATTGAGACACTTTTGGGCTTTTAATAATAATTTCTCTGGGTTGGTTCCTGACCTCAGAAGTGCGCAATTAATTAGTTTGAGAATTGAAGACAATAGCTTTGAAGAAATTCCTGATTATAGTAGTGTTACTACTTGGGGTAGTAGTGAGCCATTTGGACTTATTATTCATGGGAATAAATTTACTTTTGAGGATTTAATACCCTTGCAAAAAATTCCACGGCGATTTTATTTTAAATTTGATCCTCAGGATCCGATCACCGTTGATACCATAATTTATATCGCTAAAGGAAGTAATTACACCATTCGCTTGTTTATTGACCCACAAATAACAGACAATAATTATAAATGGTATAAGGATACCACCATCGTTTTTATATCCAATGCTAATTTCTACGAATTTGTCAATTTTATGGAATCAGATGAAGGATACTACAGTGGACTTGTGACAAATTCATTGATACCGGATTTTCATTTAATTATTCCTCGTATTCGGGTGGTGATGTCTGAGCCAGAAAGATGTGATAACCCTTTGAGTGGAACTAACTGTAGAAATGCTCTTGAGTTTTGTAGTACTACAGCCTTACACAATTATTGCGGGAATCTTAGCATACCGGATACTTCCTATTCAGGTATCTTTTTATGTGATTCAACTGGTGAATTGGATAGTCCAAAATGGATTTCTTTTAATGCAAGTGCCGATAGTACCGTATTTGAAGTTTTTCCAATCGATTGCGAACCGGTATTTCATCAGGGGGAGGAGAAAAAAGGTTTGCAAGTGGCAATTTGGAGTGATTGTGACGGTTCACCCGGCGAAAAACTATACTGTCAATCGGAATGCATGAACGATCCATTCTTAATTGGAGGTGACGGATTTATTGTTGGTGAGCGTTATTTTATCCTTATCGATGGTTGTTTCGGAAGTTTATGCGGATATCATATCCAAGTGAGATCCGGACGCAGTCAATTTAGTTTAACAGAACCCGAACCTATTCAGGGAGATCAAGCGTTTTGTCCAGATAGCCTGGACCATATATTTAGTGTGGCAACTATTCCAGGAGCAACAACTTATCAATGGTATTTAAATGATACGTTGATCAAAACTTCGCCAGATACTTTTATTAATCTTCAAGACCGGTCTTCGGGCATTTATGAACTGCGTTTGAGAGCATTTAATTCTTGCGATACTACTGCAAGCATTTTTATAATTTTTCAAATTTTTCAAAAATTAGAAATGACCACCCCGCATATTGTGAGATACGGAAGAGATTCAGTGTTCACTGTTGGATTTAGCATTTCAGGTGGGAATCCTCCATATAAAATAATAAAAGGCTCAGGAATCTTAGATAGTTTAGGAGGTTCTTTTATTTCTAATTTAATATTATGCAATAGCCCTTATGATATACAAATTGCAGATAAATGGGATTGTCCTATTGGAATAATTGGTTTTGAATCCTGTGGCTGTTTTTCCAAAGCGGGAAATATGCCGAACGATACGTTGATGATATGTGAAAGTCAAAATTTTAGTCTACAGAATTTGAATAATTTTATGATTGATTCGGGAGATGTAAGTGCTTATTTTTTATATACAAATCCAAATGATCCAGGAGGAAGCGTAGTGAAAATCAGTAGTAATGGATTTTTTATTTATGATCCCTCATTTCGTTTTAATGTTGTATATTATGCAGCATTTGGTATAAGCAGACCAAATAATCAAGGCAATATCAATTTTAAACATCCATGCTTAAGCATTTCAAATCCCCAGATTATTATTTTTAGGCCGAAGCCGATCGTTTCTGCTGGTCCAGATAAAACTTTTTGTGGACTGGAAGGTACCTTGAATGGATTTGGAAATTATATAACAGCAGATTGGAGATTTGTAAGTGGGCCAGGATTGGTAATAATAGATTCTATTCAAAATGATTTTACCAAGGTGCGTGTGGAAACGCTAGGTGTTTATACATTCGCAAGAGATGGTCGAAGCCAACACTGCTTACATAAGGACGAAGTAAAAATTACCTTCAAAGAAAATATTGTCCCTATAATAACAGGTAATTTATTTGTTTGTGAAAATCAAAACACGTTATTAGATGCAGGTCCCGGGTATATTAAACATGTTTGGTCTAACGGGGATTCGGGTAGAACGGCCAGATTTTTTACAATTGGAACACATTGTGTGACTGTTACGGATCGAAATCTATGTGTTGGAACGGCTTGTGTAAATGTCGATATAGCATCCCCTCCAACATTTAATATGATTGCACCAGACACTATTTGTACTGGAAGGTTCGATGTAATATCCTTGGATAAACCATTTATACAATATTCTTGGAATCAAGGTAGTAGTACCCCAAATATTAGCATTGACAAAGGTGGAGAATATTGCGTGACTGTTACGGATGAAAGCGGTTGCACAGCTTCTAATTGTATTACTGTGTTTGGCCTTCCAAGATCGCAATTTGAAATTATTGATTCTTCATGCCAAAATGAATCGTTTATATTTTTAAATAAATCATACCTGACGCCGGGTATTTATAATATAAATATTGATGGTGGAAATAGTCAAGGATGTGATAGTATTGTCCAATTAACATTGTTGGCGTTTCCTGCTGTTTTATTAGTGGATTCTCTCATACAAAATGACCAGGGTAATGGAAATGGGTCCATTTCCATCACTGCTAAAGGGGGTAGAATGCCATATACCTATCTCTGGAATAACGGGAGAACAAGCTCCAGTATAAGCAATCTAAGAGCCGGTGAATATACGTTACGTATTACTGATGCTAACCAATGCCAATATATTTTCAGATTTAAAGTTTTATTAGGGACGGGTACACAAATAAATTATACCATTGATATACCTTTTTACATTTTCCCAAATCCTAAAAAAGAGCATCAAAATTTAATTATAAAAATGCTGGAAGATTGTTCAGATTGTACCATTCAAATTTTAAACACAACAGGAATTGTTTTGTATAATAATTATCAATCATTATTTACTGCAAAGCAAGAAATTATAGTAGATACATTTTTATTACAGGGAATGTATTATATTAAATTCAAAGATAATTTTGGGAGGACATTTATTAAAAAATTGATTATAGTTAATTGACATGAATTTAAAAAATGCGATATTTTTTGGACTGTTTTTATTACAGTTTGATAATTTGTTTAGTCAAAATCTAATCAAGGCAACCAGATATGTGGGTGGGGTAAGCATCCCGGTGGACATTTCACATGCCAATGATGATCGATTATTTATTATTGAAAAAGCTGGGACGATCAGTATCATTCAGAATGATGTCTTGTTGGATACACCATTTTTGGATATTGTGTGGAAAGTTAATTCTAGAGGAAATGAGCAAGGGTTATTAGGAATAACCTTTCACCCTAATTATGAAACAACTGGAACGTTTTATATTAATTATATCAATAAGAATACACCAAATCAAACGGTTATTGCAAAATATACAGTCGATCCAAAAAATCCTAATCATGCTGATACAAATTCCGCTGAAATTTTATTGACAATTGTACAACCCTATTCTAATCATAATGGCGGATGTTTAAAATTTGGAAAAGATGGGTATTTATATATTGGCATGGGTGACGGTGGAAATGGGGGAGATCCTCAAAATTATGCTCAAAATAAAAAATCCATGCTTGGTAAAATGCTGCGTATTGATGTGAATCAATCCTCCTCTTATAAAATACCTGCTGATAATCCATTTGTAAATAATATTAATTATCTAGATGAAATATGGGCTTTAGGATTGCGTAACCCATGGCGATTCAGTTTTGATCGATTGAATGGAGATTTATGGATAGGAGATGTAGGCCAAGGTGAGTGGGAAGAGGTAGATTTCTCAGCTTTTGGATCACAATCAGGTCTAAATTATGGATGGAGATGCTATGAAGGAAATCATGATTTTAACACCACCGGATGTGGAGCAAAAAATACGTTTACTTTTCCAATTCACGAATATGTGAGTAATGAAAATGAAGATGGTTGCTCAATAACGGGGGGGTTTGTGTATAGAGGTACAAAATATCCTTCCTTGTATGGAAAATATATTTATGCTGATTACTGTAGCGGGAGAATATGGGCTTTGCAACGGATGCCCAATGGACAAATCAATAATGTTTTGGCCTTGACGTTTAAAAGGAATACCATTACTACTTTTGGAGAGGATGCGCAAGGTGAACTTTATTTTGCAGCCGCAGCTGAAAGTGCTATTTATAAAATTGAGGATGTCTGCTCATTGAGAATACAGTCTACCATACAATCACCCCATTGCTTTGATTCAGCTACCGGACAAATTACCATTACAAATACGATGCCCAATCTTACATTCAAATGGTCCACAGGTGATACAACAAATCGGTTGAGTAAGATTAAAGCAGGTATCTATTCTGTCACGGTAACTCAGGGTTTATGTCAGGCAATTCAAAATTTTGAATTGAAAAATCCTGAAAAAATTTCCAGTTGTATAACCAATCCTTTTGTTACCACTATTTGCGCTTCAGACTCCGCATTGTTAGTAGCGTGTGATGTGGATTCAAGTCATCAATACCAATGGTATAAGGATAGTTCCAAGTTGGAAGGAGTCACCGCTAACAGAATATTTCTGCGAGAGTCAGGACTTTATCAGGTACAAGTATTTGACACTGCAGGATGCAGCTCGGATTTATCGACTGGAGTTAGAATTACAGTTAATCCTTTACCAGCGCAACCACTTATATCCAGAAATTTAGATACATTATTTGCAACCAACGGATATCCTTCTTATCGCTGGTTTAAAGATGGAGTACTTTTTAGCGGCACCACAAAGAATAGTCTAATAGTGTTGCAAAAAGGATCCTATAGGGTAAGTGTAATCGATTCAAATTTATGCGAAAGCACCCGTTCCGATTCCATATTTGTCATTCCAACTTCTGTAGAAAATCAATTAGAAGTACCTTACTTTTCGGTTTATCCAAACCCTGTCAAAGAAATTCTTTATATAGATGCTAAAGAATCCATTTCATTTAGTTCAAAATTTTTATTTAATATTGTGGATGCCGAAGGTAAGAATGTACACTCCATTCAATTGATAGATACCTTAACGTCTATTAGAGTTAAAAACTATAAACCAGGAATATATCAGTTCTATATTATAAAAAAAGATAAATTAATTCAACAAGGCCGGTTTATTGTAGACTGAGAAAAATATAAGCTATAATTTCTGTAAACTTTCTTCTAAAGCGGTAAGCCTCATTAGTCCGTCGTCCAATTTTTTCTGTTCTTTTTCCAACAGATCTTTTGGAGCATTGGTCATAAATTTTTCGTTGTCTAATTTTTTTCGAATGGATGTTATAAAACCCTTTGTATATTCAATCTCCTTTTCAAGTTTTTCTTTTTCTTCTTCTACATTAATACTTATTGGAAGACTCAGGAAATATTGATTGCGCAATCCAATAAAACTTTGTGCGCCGGGAATATCCTCTTCGGTTTCACGGAATTCATTTAGGTTAGCTAACTTCATCAATAAAGATTTACATCCGGGTATATCTAATATGCTGGAAGACGCATGCTTCAAAATATGAAGTGGAACCGATAGTCCCATTTTTATTCCGTGTTTATTCCTCAATTCTCGGGTGGAACTTATCACATTTCGCATTTCTGATACGGCAAGTAGTAGGTCTTTATCAAAAGAGATTGCATTAGGATAATTTGAAACCATGCAATCATTCCCTATTTTTCGATTTCTTAATAAATGCCATATTTCCTCGGTAATAAAGGGCATATAAGGATGTAGCAATATACAGATAGATTCAAAAGTATTAAGGCAATGTTCTTTCACATGAATAGAAATCTGATCTCCTCTATTGGGCTTTATTGCTTCTAGGTAAAAAGCGCAGAAATCGTTCCAAATAAACCCATACAATTCTTTAAGTATTTCGGATAATTTGAATTGATCATAAAGTATATTTGTCTGTGTAATTATTTCTGATAAACGTTGGTCCATCCAATTCATAATCAATTGATCGGAATCTAAAGGTGCTGCTTCGTGAGGATTCCAAGTATAAACTAATCTTGTGGCATTCCAAATTTTATTTGAAAAATTTCTTCCTTGTTCACATAATTTTTCATCAAAAAGTAGATCTCCTCCTGCAGGGGAGCAGCTTAACATTCCAAATCTTACACCATCTGCACCAAAATCGTTAATAAGTTTTAAAGCATCAGGTGAGTTTCCTAATGATTTACTCATTTTTCTTCGCTGTTTATCTCGCACCATTCCGGTGAAATAAACCTTTTTGAATGGATAGGTGCCCGTCCATTCGTATCCTGCCATAATCATACGAGCTACCCAGAGAAAAATAATATCCCATCCAGTGACTAAAACTGAAGTTGGGTAATAATATTGAAAATCTTTGGTATTTTTAAAACCATCAAATAATGAAATTGGCCATAACCAGGAAGAGAACCAGGTGTCCAAAACATCTTCATCCATTTTAAGATCGCTGAGTTGAAGATGTTGCTTTCCTGTTTTTTCGATGGCTTCCTGTAAAGCTTCTTCCGCCGTTTCTGCAACAAATAGTTGATCAGCATAATAATAAGCGGGTACACGGTGTCCCCACCATAATTGTCTGGATATACACCAATCGCGGATGTTTTCCATCCAATGCCGATAGGTATTTTTCATGTGGTCCGGAAGAAAATGTATGTCTCCATTTAAAACAGCTTCTAACGCAGGTTGGGCTAAGGATTTCATATCTACATACCACTGTAAGCTTAGTCTAGGTTCGACTACTGCATTAGTTCTTTCTGATCTTCCTATATTCGTTTGGTAAGATTCAAGTTTAAGTAGATGACCTGAATCTTCTAACAAGGGTTTTATTTTTTTTCGGGCAATGAAACGATCTTCACCAATTAAAATTTTAGATTCATTGTTAAGCGATCCATCTTCATTTAAAATATCAATGACGTCCAATTTATGTTTAATCCCCAGCTCATAATCATTTTGGTCATGCGCAGGTGTGACTTTTAAGGCACCTGTTCCAAATTCGCGATCAACATACGTGTCCGTGATGATGGGTATCGAGCGGTTAATCAACGGAATAATTACCCGCTTTCCATGAAATGATTTATATGTCTCATCGTCTGGATGAACAGCAACTGCGGTATCGGCCATGATCGTTTCTGGACGTTGAGTGGCTATTACAATATATTGATCCGGATCTCCATCCAAAAAATATTTCAAGTGAAATAGTTGAGCCGATTCTTCTTTATAAATAACTTCTTCATTCGAAAGTACCGTTTTAGCTTCCGGGTCCCAATGGACCATTCGTTTACCTTTATATAAGAGCCCTTTCCGATAGAGATCCACAAATATTTTTATAACAGATTCAGAACGCGTTTCATCCATGGTGAAAGCAGTCCTATCCCAATCGCATGACGCACCAAGTTTTCGCAATTGAGTAAGAATAATACCTCCATATTTTTCTTTCCATTCATAAGCATATTGAAGAAATTCATCACGACTTAAATCAGATTTCTTGATGCCTTTTTCTCGGAGCATTTGAACCACTTTTGCTTCTGTCGCTATGGAAGCATGATCAGTTCCAGGAACCCAACAGGCATTTTTTCCATCTAAACGCGCTTTGCGAATAAGCACATCTTGAATGGTATTGTTGAGCATGTGCCCCATGTGCAAAATTCCTGTGATATTAGGAGGTGGAATGACAATCGTAAATGCTTCACGGTGATCGGGTACAGATTTAAAATAATTTCGCTGTTCCCAATATTGATACCATTTAGATTCAATATCCGAGGAGTTTAAATGGGATTCTAATTCCATTTTTTATCTAATATTGTATTTTAATGAATGGAATTTAGCAGCACCTTTTTTAGTTCTCTCTAAAATAAAAAATCGATTTGATAAATCTCCATTCAGCATTTCGCTAAATTTATTTTTCATATAATATTCATAAATCTTTGGAAGCGTTTCGGGATGGATAACCATAACAATGGGGTCGGGAAAAAAATTATCCAAGTTTTTATAGAGTGACTCAAGATCTGCCTGATCATAATATTTAATCTTTTCTTTTTTTAAATCAACTAATGGCTGTAAGGTTAAAATATTTCTTCTGAACGGAGTGGTTATAAATCCTTTGATGTTTAAGGGTTTCAAAATATTCATCAAATGAATTGCACGCCACCTTCCATCTGTACTCAATCCTGGATCTAAACCAATACTATCCTTTTCAGCGTGAAAAATAAGAAAATAAAGTTGTGTTTCAAGATTGGATAATCCTGTTATTTTTAATGAATCCGACTTTGAGAAAAATACAAAATCCCCTTGAATTTTATTGATGGTTTTGGTACTATAAATATTATTTTGTGCGAAGCTAAAATCAAAGACAAATAAACATAAACAAAATATCCAAAACGTACATTTAGCATCTAGGTCAATAGGTGAACCTATAACAGGTTTTAGCGATTGATATTCATTTCTAACAGAGCCCATAATTATATAGACAAAGATAGGGGAAATGGATTGGGCAATGGCCTCCAAATAAATTTTAACAAGGGATTAACTTTGAAATTTCAGATTTGCTTTGACCTATTTATGTTAGTAATTCTTTAATGTTTTCTAAATCGTACGATTTTTCAAAATTATTAGGTATCATTGCCCCGTTAAAGATTAATCAAAAAACTATTAAAATGAAAATATTATTTACTGCATTATTATTTGTGGCTTTCATTGTTACGAATGTAAGCGCTCAAAAAACCTATGTTTGGGAATACTACAAGGTCCAGGTGACTGTTCCAGATGATTTCAGGGTGAAAACGAATACCGACCACGACTTTGAAATGAAAGGAGAGGGTATGGATTTAGCCATGTATATTTTCGAAGAGAATGTGGCTATTGATGACTTGGATGAAGCGACCATACACGGTGCAACTGCCATAGAAATGACAGAAATAGATGAGGCTACCAAGGTGACTGTAAATGAATTGGAAGGGTATTATGTTGAAGGTTTTAAATCTGGATTCCGGGTAATATTTGCCGGGTTAGCAGATCCAAAGACACATACGAACTTTTTTCTGGTTATAACGTTTGATGACGATGATGAAGAAGCTGATAAAACAGCGCTTGAAATTATTAATTCATTAGATATTCTCTAGGCTTATTGAAACTAGTCCTCCGAGGTCTTGCAAGTCAGAAATCTCGGAGGCTCTACATGAGGTAACATAAAAAAGCCCCCAAAATAGCCTCTTCTCTCTTAACCCTTCCCCATCCATCCTAAACTTTACCTAATTAGCTACCAAAGGCAATTTCTTTGTTAAAGTTCCAAGACAGCTATTTTGGTTTTGGCTTTGAAAGGATGTCTAGGGGTCCAATCTTCAACGGGTTTTAAAAACTCCAATAGTTTAGGGACAAATTTGTTGTACCACCGAGTATTGTGAGAAATATAACAATAGAGATCCTCTGATTCTGCGCCTATAGTACTTTTAATTTCTAATGCTGTCCGGGCAAAGTCTATCTGGTCAAAATTACCCACAATGGCCTCTTTTACAAGATTATAAAGCATGTTCAAATATAGATGATAGGGAACATTTTTTTGTGGATCGAACCCTAAATAATGTGCTACTAACTCCTTTTGATTGACGATATAACTAAAAAATCCAATGGGATGCCCGTTTTCAAGATAAACAAATAGCCTGAAACGATCTTTGAGTTGTTCCTTCATTGACAGAATGTACATTTCATTTAAGCTTACCATATTAAACCCCGCTTGATTAGCCACATTGTGGTATAGTTGGTGGAGAGTATGGATATTTTTTTTAATTTCAGGATAATCCCATTCAACCAATTCTAATGCGGCTGCATGTTTATCAGCTTTTTTATACCTCAACCTGTATTTACTATGTAATGCATCTAAATACTGTTGAAATGTATCCCATTCATCCCTAATATGCATGCGCATTCCAGGTTGTATAGAAAATTCATATAATTCCGCCAGCGCGCCTGATGACAAAGCAGTCAGTCTGAGTTCACCAGGGTAATCTTTGATTAAAGTGACCGAGGCATTCTTAATGAATTTAGGATGATGGTGAATGGCCTCTAAACATAAGGACAAATACTGTTGGCGCTCTATGAGGCCAATTTCCTTCGAAAATGCTAACCCGTTAGGACCTGCAACCAATAAGTTACCGCAAACCAAGGTGGTGAAAGACACAAAATTGGCTAAGTATTTTCTGGAAAAATTCGACAAAGCATCAAAAAACCCTTCGCACGGTTCATCAATTTTGAGGCTAGTTCCCGCTTGAAAAGGCAAAATTTGAAAATATAGTAACGTAAGTATTTTATCGTTTCTTTTGAGCACTCCATAAAGAAAACTCATACCAATTGGCGGGCTTTTTTCAATAGACTGCAGAAAATCAAGGTCCATCAAACCTGCATCCAAATGAATTGGCTGCCAATATTGACTAAGGATACCTATGCTATCTGATATCCAAAGCTCAGCCCCAATTTCGTTAATCGCCAGTTTTTTCATGCCGAATTTGACGGATAAGTAACTAATAAAGCTTGAGTTTGGTTCAAACTTGCTAAGATCATATTCAAAAGGTTTTAATTCATTTTATCGTACTTTTGATCTAAATATTAAAAATTCTCAATGACGTTGCTTTTTAAGTACTTTATAGGGCTAACAGGAATTATTATTTTAATAAGCTCATGTAGTTCAACCAATAATTATGCCTTGTTGAAAACGGAAAATGATAATCTGAGGTATAACTTGAACGAATCCAAGCAAAAGTCACAGAAATTAGACAGTATTAGGGTTGAATTAGAAGCAGAAAAATTACAACGCAAGAAAACAGAAGCTGTCTTGGCTGAATTTTATATGAAATATGAGGGTAAAATGCTACCCGAAAATCTCATTATAAATCAAACAGCCCATCCAGTCAATGCAACTATTAATAAATCGAAATGGGACTCACTACAGCTCGCGTCAACCAATCTAAAAAATCAAAACACTGAGCTCTTAAAAAATATTGCAGATCAAAAAAAAATGACTGCATCCATGGAAGAAAAACATGCCATCGATATTATCGAGGCGAAAAAAATACAGCATTCAAAATCAAAGAAAAAGGATGAACAACAGATTCAAATTGAAGCGCAGGAAAAAATGCTGAAAGAGCAGCAGTACCAATTGAATACCCTAAGTTTGGAGATGAATTCGTTGCGTCATGATGACTCCTTAAAGAAAAATAGGATTGATTCCTTGAATCAGGTAAACACAAAAATGTTAAATCAAATTATCCAAAGAGATCTAAATATCTCAGCCTTGACATACGATTTGAGTGTAAAACAAAATGCGCCTGTCTCTACGTCCAAACATGATAAGAGCATTTATGAATTGAAAAAAGAATTGAATCTTGTTTCCACAGAAAATGCATATTTGTTAGATCAGAATAAAAAATTAAATTCAGAGATAAAAAAAGAAAAGGAAGAAATAAAAAAAATGAAATCTAAATTAATTTCCTTGGAAGCAGAATCTAAGAATTTAAATGTGCAGCACAGCCAATTAAAAGTAGATGTATATGCAAATCCAGCTCTAGAACTAAAACTTACTGAGACGGAAAAGCAACTTTCAAAAAGTATGGAAGAAATAGAAAAAATGAAATCTAAATTAATTTTCTTGGAAACAGAATCTAAAAATATAGATGTGCAGCGAAGCCAAATAAAAATAGATACCGTATATGCAAATCCAGCTCTAGCATTAAAACTTAAAGAAGCGGAAAACGAAGTTTCAAAAAGTAAGGTAGAAATTCAACAAATTCAATCCCTCTTATCCGAAAAAAGAAATCAAGAAATGTTGAAGCAAAAACAGTTAGATTCCACAACAAAAAAACATATGGAACTGTCTAAAAATTATAGGCAGCAAATTGATTCATTAAATAAAGTAACTGCAAAACAAGAAGGGTCAAATAATCTTTATAAACGTGAGTTGGACTTGCTTAATGAAAAGTTAGTAACCATGGATGCCCATTGGAAGAATGAAGTAGCCAAATTGAAAACGAATCAACCTGTAAAATTGGAAACGGATGAAACGGCTGTAGTAGAAACAAAAAAGGAGAAAGTTCAAATTAGTCAAAAATCATTACCGGAAGGAATACTTCAGAAAATAGCCAATTTGCCTAAAAAGCATGTACAAGCAGATCTTTGGTATAGAATCGAAAAAGGAAATGCACATCTATTATTGCCCCAATCGTATGTTTTTGAAGGTGAATCCGTTGCTATGCAGGAGAATGGAGCTAAAGTGGTATCTGAATTGGCCGGCATTCTAAAGGGGTTAAAAAGCACCAAGATTGAAATCTTCGGGTATGCCGGAAAGGAAGCAGGTAATACGCGGTCTTTGGATGCCAGTTTTCGGAGGGCTATAACTATCAGCAAGATGATGAATGCCTCGGGTATACAACCAGAAAATCTTACAGTGGGTGCTAAAGCATATAGCGATTTGGATAATAATAAAACGTATCCTGCAGGCGTTGAAATAATCATTCATCCAAACTAAGTCCATCCCAGTGATCTGGCTAAGATATTTACTACTAATTACCTTTCTACTTGCAAACTACGCCACAAAATCTCAGAAATGTCCCATAGAAGAATTTCAAGGTATTCAATATAATTCGAAAATTAGTCTGACAAAAAGGCAAGAACTGAAAATTATAGAGGTTGTTTTTCATATAGTTTATAATGAAATGAACCATAACTTGTCTGACGGTGTCATATTTTCCCAATTGGATATATTAAATAAGGCTTTTTCAGATCCGGGGTTCCATAATTTTCTTTCAGTTCCAAAAGAATTTCAAGACGACGTAGCAGATCCTAATATTTATTTCTGCTTGGCTAAAATCGATCCAAACGGTAACCCAACTAGCGGCATCACGCGTAAGAAGACTACAAAGAAAAGTATAGGATGCAGGTATGATATGGGCAAAAGAAGTGTCATGTTTGATCGCTATGGTGGGACGGATATTTGGAATCCTAAAAAATATATTAACATTTATGTGAGCGACCGAAGCGATTGCCCTCCAGCAGAAGCTATATTCCCGGAATTTGCATCGGATGAAGAAGACGGAATTATTTTGGCACCTCATCTTACGGGGGCGCAATTAACCAGCTATCCCTTCCATATGGCGAAAACCCTCATCCATGAAATGGGTCATTATTTTGGCCTAAGACATTTGGCTGGAGGAGGAGGAAGAGATACATGTGAGAATTTTGATGCCGTGGATGATACGCCTATTCAGAAATTGAATTATACAGGCTGCCCCACCTATCCCCAAATTAGTTGTGGTAATTCGAGTATGTTTATGAATTACATGAGTTTGGTTGATGATCCGTGTATGTTTTTTTTTACTCAAGGACAAGTAGAGCGAATGAATCAAGCGATATCTTTATATAGGAGTACCCTTTGCATTTCATCGTGTGATCAAAACGTTTCGGACGAACAACTTAATTTCAATTTTTTTCCATTGGGATCTGGTTGGTATATTCAAAAAATTGATCAAGGATTATGGTCTGGGCAATTAGAATTGTTTAACTTGGAAGGAAAAAAAGTTTGGGAGCAGCAATTGTATTCTCAATCTGGTATATTTGTACCCGGATTACATCGCCCGTTAAATCAAGGAATTTTTATTTTAAAAATTGAAGCCCATTCAAAAACCTATTTTTTAAAATTATTTAATACTAAATAAATTATAATTAGACATGATGTTGAGAAAACAATACTTATTTTATATATTAATTGTTGGTATAACCATAGTAGTTTTATCTTCTTGTTCTTCGTCCAAGAAAACTGAAATTCAAAGTAAGCATTCTCTGGTAAAGGCGGTCGTATTCCAAAAAAATCCTTGCTTTGGTAATTGCGCTGTATATAAATTAACCACTTATTATAGTGGGTTAGCCATATTAGAGGCGAAAGACCATTTAGACAAAAAAGGTGTTTATTATACGGATTTATCAGAAGCATCGAATAGTGCAATTCAAAAAAATATAAAAAGAATTAATTGGACTACTTATAAGGATAAATACTTTATGAATTTACCGGATTTACCATCTACAGATTTAAACATTTATTCACCTGAAGGATTAGAATTAAAAAAGATAAATTCTAATGCAAAACTGCCAGATGAAATATATACTTTTCAACAGGAACTAAATGAATTGGTCAGAACTCAAAAATGGACACAGATTCAAAAAAAGGATGATGTTATTAATCCTGAAGTAGACTATTCCAAAATTCAAGTGGATATGGATTCTTCGGTATCTGTTCAGAAAGTTCAAGAACATTTTATGCCGTACAACCTAATGCCTGAAAAAAGATTGTCGCAGTTTATGAATTTGTGGTTAATGAGTTTTGATGAAAGTAAGATAGGTAAATATGAAATGCTGATAATTTTAAGAAAGTATCCAGGCGTTCGTTCGGTTTCCTTCAATCGAAAGCTTTTACCTAGAATGGACGAATAGCTTCATTCTTTTTGAATAAATTTTAGGATTTCCTCAATAGTTTTATCGTGAACTTCAAGCCCTGGATTGAATTTTTTGATCCAGGTAGTTTGTCTTTTTGCATAATTTCTACTATGTTGTTTGATTAAGGAGATAGCCTCTTCTTTAGTGATCTTTTTTCTTAAGAAAGCAATGATTTCTTTATATCCGACGGTATCCATTGATTGACAGTCCCAGTAGTCTACCAGCGATTCAGTTTCTTGAATTAAACCATTTTGGATCATGACATCCACTCGCTGATTGATGCGCTGGTAAAGAATGTCTCTCGATGGTAGTAACACAAGGGGGATGATTTTAAATTCAATGGATTTTAGTTGTTTTTTTTGAAAATCCGAAAGCTTAGAACCGGTCATCAAATTAAATTCAATACCGCGGCTCAATCTTCGGGGATTGTTTTGATCAATTTGTTGATAGTACACGGGATCTAATTTTTGTAACCAAATTTGTAAGCCGTTCAATCCATGATTCCTAAAATATTCTTGCACTTGATTTCTTGTTTTTTCATCAGAAGCCTCTAAATTATCAAATCCTTCAAGGAGGGCTTGCAGATATAAACCAGTGCCACCACTAAGAATGACATAGTCGTTTTTTATCCATAATTCCTCCAGTAATTCGGTCCCCTCCTTTTGAAAAATGCCTGCAGTGTATTTTTGGTCAATATCGATATGATTTATAAAATAATGTCTGACTAGATTAAGCTCAGCAGCGGTAGGTTTAGCTGTACCGATATCCAGGCGTTTATATAGTTGCCTACTGTCAGCTGATAATATGGGTATACCCAATTGTTGAGCCAATAAAATGGAGAGGGAAGTTTTTCCGGATGCGGTGGGGCCAGCTAAGACAATAATTTTTTTTTGCATAAAATATCCAAATATATGGGCTTCAGTTCATTAACCTAAAGATAAACATCAAATCAGCTGGATCGATTATCTTCGCTATATGTTTTATTACATTTTATGGTTATGGGCAGGAACTGCTTTTCGTTTATTTTTTGATAAAATATATGTCACTGGCCGTGAAAACATTCCTAAAAAAGGACCCATTCTCTTACTTTGCAATCATCCGAATTCATTTTTTGAAGCGTGTATCATTTCATGTTTTCAACCCAGGGTATTGCATTACTTGGTGAGAGGTGATATGTTTGATAAGAAATGGTTAAGGCCCATATTAAAATATACGTATCAAATTCCTATTTACAGAATGAAGGATGGTTTTGAAAAATTACGAAACAACAAAAGTACCTTTTCAAAATCATTTGATGTTTTAAAGGAAGGTAAGGTCATTTTAATGTTTCCTGAAGCCAGCACACTTTATGTCCCATGGTTAAGACCCCTTCAAAAAGGAGCAGCAAGATTGGCTATTGGTGCGTTTGAAGAGCGCGAAGTAGAGGATCTATGTATAATTCCGGCAGGCATTTATTACAGGGATGCCCTGGTCTCAAGAAATTCGGTTTCACTCAATTTTGGGCAGGCAATTTACCTTAAGGATTGGTATAATAACCTTGAGAACGTAGACGATAAGCTTTCAAAATTAAACGCAGAGATTGAAAATAGAATGAGTAAACTCATTCCCCCATTTAATGTAAATTCGGATATAAACAGTATCACCGTTGTACAGGATATCATGGAAAGTGAAAATGACAATTGGGGCTCTTTTTTTGCATATGACGGTAATTATTTTAATAGAACTATGTATAAAATCTTGGATGTCATACATTCTGAGAAATTATTAAAAGTGAAAAATGATGATCAATTCAAAAGTTGTATTAAAGAATTAGGATTGAATAATATAAAAATTCATAAGGATACTAAAATTGAACTTGCAGGTAAGACGCTAATAACCTTTCTTTTAGCTCTACCAGCACTTATCAGTTATGGTTTTCTCTTTTATGGAATTAAAAAATGGATTCAAAAGAAAATCCGTTCCAAAGAGTTTTATTCTCCTGTTAGAATTGCGGTTACGATGGTTTGTCATTTAGTATTGAGTCTAGTTTATTTTTTTGTAATCAACTATTTTTATTCTGCATTCATTGCGCTTGGCTGGGTATTGGTATCCACCATTTCGATTTATTTTTATGCTTCTTGGATTGGTTTGAGTAGAATGTGGAATTATTCACTACATCCATTTAAGGCTAAATTTGATTCATTTCGTTTAAAAATAGTAGCGCTTATTAGTTAGGTGTCTGTTACTTCAAACTAGTAAAGAAATTTTGAATATGCGAGACTATAAAGTCCACATTCGTTTCAGTAATATGAGTATGTATAGGTAATCTCAATAAGGTGTTTTCGAATTGGGTTGAATTTTCATTAATTACTGAAAGTGCTGGAAATTTAGAAAGGATATATGGGCTTCGATGCAGGGCAATATAGTGGAAGCGTGCTTCAATACCATGGAAATTTAAATAATGCATTAACGAATCTCTGGAAAATTTATCCTTTAGCTGGATATAAAAAATCGAACCATTTATACTAGCTCCCTCAGCTATTGATGGGACCTCAATAAAATCTTGTAAATTAGTGTCTCGTAAATATTTTAGATACAAATTAAAAATAGCTATCCGATATTTAAGTATAGTGTCAAAATCTTCCAAATTAGATTGTATAGCTGCAGCATGGAATTCTGAATTGCCATATGAAGCCCCCACATCAACCCATTCATATTTAGTCACCATAGATTTCGAAAACTGAATTTTATTGGTTCCTTTTTCAATGATACATTCAGCCCTGTTATTAAATGAAGGATTATTTATACAGAGTAATCCACCTTCTCCGCAACAGATTATTTTGGTATCATGAAAGGAAAATGTAGCTAAATCTGAAAAGCTACCTAAAAGTTTAGTATGATATCGGGACCCAAATGCATGGGCTGCATCTTCAATTAAAACCAACTTGTACTCAGCGCATAATTGCCGAATGGATTCCATTTCTACGGGTATGCCTCCATAATGCACTACTACAATTGCTTTCGTGTTTGAATTAACTAGCTTTTCTATGGTTTCAATCCCTACATTGGGTCTCTGCGGAATGCAATCCGCAAACCGAATGATAGCCCCATGGAGCAAGAATACACTAGCAGTGGTAACATAGGTGTATGAAGGCACAATTACTTCATCGCCCTTTTTTAGATCCAGTAATAAGGCACACATTTCTAAAGCTGCTGAACAACTATTCGTAAAATAGCAAGATTCTATGTTTAAATATTTGGAAAACCATTGTTCGCATTGTTTAGTATAAGGTCCTCCATAGTTTCGCCGATCCGATAGGAATGCATCAGATACATACTTTTGGCCGTTCGGTGAATGGTGAGGACGGTGTAAAGGAATCTTTGGATTATTTTCTGTCATTTAATTATCTAAGCATAGCAAATATATCATTTTTGATTGGTTCTTAAATTTCAATAATTTCTTCATATTTGTGATAGTATATGAAGGAAGAAAAGAAACAAAGTTTATTAGCCAGTTTCATTAATTATATCGGGGTCATTTTAGGTGCGTTAAGTACCTTTTTTATTTATCCAAAAAACTTGGAATTATATGGAATTTATGGCTTTTTGACCAATGCGGCTTCCATTTTGACACCGTTTGTTACCTTGGGATTTGGGACTGTTTTGCTTCGATATTTTCCTTTTTTTAAAAATCATGAAGAAAAAAATCATGGATTTTTGGCGTTTATTTTTGTAGGGTATTTAGTGGGGATTGTAATTTTTATCTTATGCTTTGTGTTGCTTTTGCCGATCATAAAAAATTATTATACCGTAGATAGTAAAAATTCTGTTTTTCTAATTTTTATTTTACCGTTGACAATTTTATATGTCCTATTTGATTTATTCACGCATTATTGTATTAATTATAGAAAATTAGTAGTACCAACTCTGCTAAACGCATTGTTGAAACTGTACTTACCTGTTATTTTTTTAGCTACCATTGGGGGTATTTTAAATTACATGAGTTTTATTATATTAGTTTGTTTATATTATATAGTAATAATAATTGTCATTGTTATTTATATTTATTCAGCAAATTTATTGCATGTTCAAATTCGCAAGCAGATATTTTCTCACGCATTGGTTCCTCAGATGGTGCGTTTTGCCCTATTTAGTATACTTACAGGGGTCAGTTCTTTGATTGCGTTGAGAATCGATTCTGTAATGGTTACGTTTGCATTAGGAGTAGAAGAAAATGGAAAGTTTATACTCGCTGCTTTTATCAGCAATGCAGTGTACATTCCTGCCAATTCCATTTCTGATATACTATTTCCTCGAGTAGCCAATTTATCAAAAGATTCAGATAAGCTGGGGCTATTGCAGATTTATCAAAAATCTATGATCAACATGTTAATTCCAACCTTATGGATAGGATTGTGTACTTACCTAAGTTTTCCTTATTTAACTCAACTTATGCCGAATACTGAAAAGGTAAGTACCATTTCTTTATGTTTAGCTTTTCTCTTATTAGCAAGGCTAATAGATGCAGGAACTGGAGTCAATCACCATATTCTGGCTTTTTCTAAATTTTATAGAATAGAGATGTATTTAATGTTGTGTATGGCATTTATAAATGTTTCCCTCAATTATTTTTTCATTCCCATATTTGGGATTGCCGGTGCTGCATTAGCAACATTTATTTCAGTAAGTCTATTTAATGTGGCAAAATCAGTAATTGTATTTTGGAATTTGGGTTTACATCCATTCACTTTACGAATAATTTATTTATTGGCTGCCGTTCCTATTGTTTTTTTTATTAATTCTTTGCTTCCTGACACAGGTTCAATGGTGGTCAATATTATTTTACACTGCTCCAGTGTAAGCTTAATTCTTTTTGGTTTTATAGTATATTTTAAAATTTCTCCCGAACTAATTCAATTAATTAGCCAAAATATAAATTTAGGATTGGGTAGGATAAAAGATTCGTAACGTCACCTGCTTCCTGTATAATATTGGTTACTGGGTAGTTGGATAAAGTCAAGAGATCCGGGTTTAACGCCTAATGAAAACGTGTAAGATCCATATTCTGGTGCCCAATCAAAACGCATAACCCAACAATGCAAGTCTCGCTCCAATCCCAGCGAAGGATATACCATCGCTTTGGCTTGAAAATCATAACTGATATTTCCCAAATTCACCCGCCAATTTTTAGAAATCGGAATGTATCCATTTATAGCTAGACTATGTACGCTTTGAATAATAGTATCCTTTCCGGTTTCAAGTCTGCTGTAAACATAATTGATGTTATGATTAATAGCAAAATTTTTAAATATATCATAAAGGGAAGGGATCGCGTTTGGATCAGGGGTGGTTGATTTATTGTTGAATAGTTTCCTAAATTGTTCCACCGACATATTGTTACTGATACTCATATAGGCATTCGTAAGATAGAAAAACCGGTTATTCGTCTTTACTGCGAATTTGTTTTTACGGATTTCTTTGTTGTTTTTTATTTCCCGGGCATAAGGATCCAGGATAATTCCGTAACTAATCGTAGTAATACCATCAAAAAATCGATTATTTCCTGAACCTGTGATGACACTTAGTTTAAAGGAATCTGCAAAAAAATTATAGGTAGAACTTAGGTTGAAATTTTCAATAAGAGCTATTTTCTTTGAAGTGGAGTCTTTCTTTGAATAATGTTTAATTTCTATGCGGTTATTTACATTCATATTGAGAACGAAATTTTCACCTCCTACACTAGTTGTTCCAAATGGGCTATTGGCAAAAATGAGGTATTCCTTGACCCGATTTTCTTCAGGTATTAAATGTGTATTTACGGTGTTAAAATAATTATAGGGACTTGCATGATAATCCGGAGCGAAGCTTAGGGAGGCTGAAGGGGTGATATGGTGTCGAATGCCACGAAACCATCCTTTAGCGGATAATATTTGCCCATAGATTTGAGTGCTGGTACTTAAATCCGCTGTAAAGTTCCTCATGGGAAAAAATCCTTTGCTCAATATTTGTCGCTCTCTCCCAAAAATAGTATCACGTCCTAAGGTATCAACTTCTCGAATGGTATCTAATACCAATAGTTGTTTTTTGAAAAACCACTCCTCGGTATAATTTATACTGGGTGTAAGGTTGAAATATTTTAATACATTAAAGTTTGCCTCGGTTCTTAAGTTATGTCGCGCACCAAATTTTAGTACATCCAATGAAGTAGGTTTAAAAAGTAAACTGTCGAAGGTGTTGAGTGAATTTCTAAAACTGGAATTATAAGAGAAGGTGATTTTGTCATACCATTTTTCTACAGCTGAAATTCTGGTTTTTGACTTAAATGGCGTGATACTCCGCATATTGATATCTATAGATGGAAAGGTGATATTAATTTGTCGGGTTAGATTATTCTGAGAATGAGACATACCCGCATTCAAACTAAAAGGACTGTTAGGAAAATCGTATTTATAATAAAAATTTGAATTTAAAGTATTGGAAAGCACACTTTTAGCATTGGTATTAATAAGTCGGTCATACAATCCCGTTTGAATGTTAATGTTTCCACCAATATTTTGGTAAGGATGAGCACCTGCATCCTGGTTATGCGTAAAGCTTAATCTTATAGGTCTATCCTTTAGTTTTTTATACGTTCCAAATTGCTCATTCACTCGATTAGCAAAATTGACATCAAAATTGCCGGTATACTTATATCGGACTTTATATTTTCCATTCACACCTATTCCAAATGAACCCTTAAAATAAATATCCCCGATAAATTTTAGTGACAGATGGTCACTGACCGGCCAATAGTAGCCAAAATCTTTAATACCAAACCCCCAATTCTGGTTATAGTCATAATTTTTAGGAAAAATAATTCCCGATCGTGCATCTTTTGAAATGGGAAAAAAACCAAATGGAAGCCAAAGTGGCGTCGGAACTCCCATAATAACAACATTGGATGGTCCAACTATGACTAGTTTATTTGGAATTAATTTTTGTTTTTTACTATGAATTCCAAAATGGGGTTCTGGATTATCGCAGGTAGTAAAAATGGCATTCTTATTATAAATGATATCATCGCCCCCACTGTCTTTACTTTGTTTTGAGATGAATTTGGTTTGCTCTCCATGTATATATATATCGCCTTCCTGACTAACTACCTGGGTTATAGTGCCTTTGCGAGTTTTAAAATTGTAATTAATTTTTTGAGCATTAAAACTCTGGTCGCCATCTTTAAACTTTGGTACACCAACAGGTTGGTCCAGACTGTCTCTCGTGGGGACTGCAGTAGCAATATTATTATTCATGTCTATCGCTATATAGGCAGCTTTCAGATCCATGGTTTTATAAAGGATAAATGCTTCTCCATACAAATGAATAATTTTATGAGCATAATCGAATTGGACACTATCTTTTGCCCCATAGTTGATAGGGACGTCTATGCTATCCTGTGAGACGGCTATGAGTGCATTTCCTCTTAATATCAGCGAATCCCCAGTTAATTCATTTTGCAGTAAGACGCTATCAAAAAGTGAGACCGGAAGGCTATCAGTCTGTTGACTGAGCACTTCAAAATTAAAACTTATTAATATTATAAAAAATAAATATACTTTTCTCACTAAAAAATAATGATTTTTATATATAAAAATCTGTAATGTGTTTATATTTGTTTCGAATTCAGGTCAATAATGGAAAACTACGCCAATTATGCAACGTTTGCATGGTTAAAACTCATTTGTGGGCTTATCGCTTTAACATTTATTTGTGTCCCGATATCTGCCCAAGGGTCAAAGGTAATCAATAATTCCGGGCCAGTTGTTGTGTTGGATGCCGGTCATGGAGGAAAAGACACTGGTGCAAAAGGTATATTCAAATCTGAAAAAGAAATCACTCTAAAAATTACCAAAAAAATCCAATGGATTTTGACAGAACGGATGCCATCCATCCAAATATACCTAACCCGCGAGTCTGATGAATTTGTGCCACTTCATGCTAGAGCCTCTCTGGCTAATGCTCAAAAGGCGGATCTTTTCATCTCGATTCATTGTAATTCAATATGTGCTGGGCATAAACATTTGAGGGGAACAGAGACGTATATAATGGGGCTGCACAAGGCTGATGAGAACCTGGATGTAGCAAAACGTGAAAATGAGGTCTCCATGCTGGATGAGATCGATGGAAATCAATATAAAGGTTTCGATTTACAAAGTTCTGAAGCCCATATTTTGTTATCTCAGTATCAGGATATGCATCTAAATGAAAGTATAAAACTCGCTCGTTCCATTGAACGGGAGTTTTCTTTTGCTCATCCAGGAGGAAGTAAAGGAGTCAAGCAGGCGGGTTTCCTGGTGCTTCATCAAATCACTATGCCAGGTATTTTGATAGAAACAGGCTATTTATCCAATTCGGAAGATGAAAAATACCTCGCCTCAGCAGATGGACAACTGGAAGTAGCCAATATGATTGCTGACGGAATTCTTGCTTATTTCAAAAATAAACATAGTCCCCTGCGTTTAGAATTGGAAATTGCTCAGCATCAAATTGGAAAGGAATTAACCGTGAAAAGTGATTCTCCCGATGATAGAGAGAAATTAATAGTGGCTGAAAGTACTCCAGCTACTATTTATAAAATACAATTAGCGGCATCTAAAGGTCAGGCCATGAATTTGTCTCATCCAATATGGAAAACAATTCCCCAATTTGAAATTGTTCAGGAAGATTCGTTTTTTAAATATTTGGTTGGTCCTTATCGCAGTATGGATGAAGCCATAAAATATAGAGATCACCTTATCTCTCAAGGATTTACAGACGCTTTTATCGTGTTAGGCGCTAAAACCCAACAAACACCTTAAAATAATATTATAATGAATGCAATCTAAATTAGATTAATTTTGCTTTTTATTTTAAAATGGAGAGATTAAAACTTAGTAACGAGGTTAAAATTGGACTGTTAGCGATAGTCACTATTGCGCTTTTAATCTTTGGCTTTAAATTTTTAAAAGGGAATAATATGTTCGATAAATCGCGAACATATTATGTTGTGTATGATCATGCAGAGCAATTAGAAGAATCTTCACCGGTTTTCACAAGAGGGTTCAAAGTAGGAAGCGTCGTAAAGGTTGGCTTGGATCCACAGAATCCCTATAAAGTTCTCGTTACACTCGATGTAGATAACGAAATTGCACTTCCCAAAGAAACGAAAGCCATACTGATGAGTACTGGATTATTAGGGGGTAAAGCTATTGAACTGAAATTCGATCATCACTGCACAAATGATTGCCTACCCGATAAAGCTTTTTTAATTGCCGGAACCTCAAGTCTCCTTACATCCATGATTCCTGAAGTAAATTCGGATGATGTACACGATATGATAAAAAATATCAAAACTGTTCTGGAAAACCTTTCTTCAACTACGAAGCAACTCAATAATTTACTAAGTGAATCGTCAAAAAATTTAAATGGTTCTTTGAAAAACATTAACACCCTTACTTCAGCTCTTGCAAATAATGCTCAGGTAATAAACCGTTCGTTGACTAACATAGAATCCATTACCAAAGGTATCAATCAATCTAATCCTGGTCATCTAATAAAATCAGCGGAAGCAGCTATGGCTGAAGGAAAAAAAACCATTCAGGAATTGGGACAAGTAGTGGATCAATCTCAAAAATCGATTGGGCAACTTAATAATGTTTTAACACAAATAAATTCTGGTCAGGGTAGTTTAGGAAAATTAATTCAAGACCCCACCTTATACAAAAATCTAGAAAAAACATCCAAGAATCTTAACCTGCTATTTCAGGACATACGATTAAATCCTCAGCGATACATTCAACTTTCAGTTTTTAAAGGTAAAAAAGATCCTATCGTGAGCCCTCAAGAAGAATAATTTTAAATTAATGCGGCACTAAGGAATATCAGTAGGGAGCATTTTAACGCAACTTTATTATTTAATTTTCTGTATGCGATCAGCTTCTCTCCTTTGATCTTTTTCTTTTATGCTTTCTCGTTTATCGTAAAGTTTTTTTCCTGTACACAGAGCAATTTCTACTTTAGCTATGCGTCGTTCATTAAAGTATATCCGATAGGGGATGATGGTCATTCCTTTTTCAAAAGCTTTGCGTTCTAATTTTTTTAGTTCTGCCTTATTGAGCAATAATTTTCGATCGCGTTTTGGTTCATGATTTTGATAGGATCCCTGATCGTATTCAGAGATATGAACATTTTTTACGTAGAGTTCTCCTGCTTCAAACAAACAGTAGGCATCACTCAAATTTGCCTGACCGTTTCTAATCGATTTTATTTCTGTGCCGGTTAGAATGATTCCTGCTTCATACGTATGTATAAACGTATAAAGGTGGGTGGCTTTACGATTTATAATTTCTTTTGCACTCATTCAGTCAACATTCTTTGAAATTCATAGAATATTTTTTTACTATCATCCATTGTACTAATCTTTGCTGTAATAGTGCTGTCGGCATTCATACGATAAGCAACAATTTGGGGAAAATCATGTTTAGCATTTGTGAATTTTAGATGCCAAATTGGATCGGGTTCCCATTTGAATTGAGTAGTGTGCGGAATGCTATCCAAAACCGTGGCTTCATAGAACCAATTCTTATCACTTTTATATATTCGGATGCTTTCTGTTATAGTTGCATGACCTTTTGAATAATTGAAGGACACTCCTTTATATTCATTCTCAGTTACCTGCATCCACTTTTCATAAGCGTCTTTATCTTTTTCTTTCCAACTTCCTAATATCATTTTGGGATTGATATTTTTTTTGTTAACCAGTACATACGTTTTTTTTGCGCATGCGCTTATCATGAGTAAGGTTACGATGGTAAATATGATTTTGATCATTATTAAATTTTTTCGAGAATGAATTGAGTTATTTTTGTAAATAGATGAATACGTGCCTGATCGCCGCTTATATTGTGATTACGGTTTGGATAGACGAAACTTTCAAATTGTTTTTTATGCTTTACTAAGGCATTAATCATTTCAGCTGAATTTTGAAAATGAACATTATCATCCGCAATACCATGGATTAGTAAATAATTTCCTTGTAATCTATCAGCAAAATTCACTGGAGAATTGTCCTGATAGCCGGATGGATTCTCTTTTTCTGTTTTCATAAATCGTTCTGTATAAATATTATCATACCATTTCCAGTTGGTCACAGGGGCTACGGCTATAGCCGCTTTAAAAACATCATTACCTTTAAGGAGGCATAATGATGATAAATATCCTCCATAGCTCCAACCAAAAATCCCCAATCTTTTTTCATCAACATATTTCTGAGTAGCCAAATACTTAGCTACATCAATTTGGTCCTCGGTCTCATATTTTCCAAGTTGAAGATAAGTCATCTTTTTAAACTCTTCTCCGCGACCACCGGTTCCACGATTATCAGCGATGCAAACTATGTAGCCCTTTTGAGCCAACATTTGGAACCACCAGAAATATCTAAAGCTGTTCCATTTATTTAATACCTCCTGACTACCGGGGCCTCCATATAAATACATGAATACTGGATATTTTTTGTTTTCGTCAAAATTTTTAGGTTTAATCATGGCGGCATTTAATGATATACCTGAACTATTTTTTAGTTGCATTAATTCAACATCAGGCAATTCATAATCTGCCAGTTTCTTTTTTAAAGCGCCATTCTCTTCGATTATTCGGACATCGCTTCCCATTTGATTCACAATCTTAATGGTAGGGGGGGTTTGAATATCCGAGCTAGTTATCACAAAATAATTTGCGTCGGTGCTCATTTGGGCATTATGTACTCCAGGTACATTAGTTATGCACCTGGCTGTGCCATCTAATTTCACTCCATAAATTTTACGTTCTAAACCTAAATTCTCTGATTTTTGAACAAAATATAAACTTCGGCTTTTGTCCATTCCATAAAACTCAGTGATTTCATTTGAGCCAGAGGTGAGTTGTTTTATTGGTTGATCAGCTAGACTATGCAAGTAAACATGATTATAGCCGTCCTTTTCACTTGTCCAGATGAACCCTTTACCGTCGTCTAAGAATTTTAAATTATCATGAATATCGATATAGTATTTATTCTTTTCTTCTAATATTATTTTATAAGTATTATTCTGTGTGTTAGCAAGAATTAACTTTAAATGATTCTGGTGCCTATTCATCCATGTGATGCATAATTCTTGATTTGATGAGGTCCATTGTATGCGGGGTAGATAAAAGTCGTCGCCTTCTGAGGTGCCAAAAGAAAGCATTTTAAGTTTTTTGCTTTTTAATTGATATGTCCATGCGCTTACCTTTGAATTTTCTTCTCCTACTTTTGGATATTTAAATTGATAAGGAATTGGATACGCCTCGTTTTTATAATATTCCAGGTAAAACTCTTTTACGTTGCGTTCATCAAATTTTATAAAGCCAATTTGATCTCCAGTTGGAGACCATTCATAAGCGCGAGTTAACGTAAATTCCTCTTCATATACCCAATCGGATGCTCCATTTATGAGGTTATTTTTTTTACCGTCTTTGGTAATTTGAGTTACGCGCTGTGTGTTGAGATCCTGTATAAAAATATTATTATCAAATATAAATGCAAGTTTGTCTCCCGTGGGATTAAAGCTGGGATACATGATTTTAGCTTGTGAAAATATGTTGGTTAAGGTTTTTGTTTGTTTGTTATAGACATAATACACTCCCACAGAGGAATATCTGTATATGGATTCGGATGCTGTTTCAAAAAGTAATTTATTTTCATCACGACTAAATGTATAGGATTGAATTTTGTCTTGCAATGAACCTCCGGCATCTTCAGCAGCATTGAATATAATCTGGTTTTCATTGCCAGATTGGATATCATATTTAATAATTTTATTATTAACCAGACGAGTAAAAGAAAAGCCATCCGATAAAAATTTGAATCCTTGTACTTGTTTTGTCGCAAATGTATTTTTTTCCCAAATATCTTCAAGAGTAATTTCTTGTGCTTGAATTCGTATACTCGAACCTGCATAAAAATAGGATAAAGTAATTAAAAGTAATACTTTGTAATACGTCATTTGCCGAAACATTTTGAAAATTTTAAACATTTTTAATTATATAATTTTTTAATCTTTTTTTAAAAGTAGTGTAAGGTGGAGCAAAAAATCGCAAGGTAGATGGCCATTTTGATTGAATACTTATACCCTTAAAATGTGAGAATGTTTCAAATCCATATTTTCCATGTCCAGACCCCATCCCACTCTCCATGCTACCACCAAAAGGGAGGCGAATATTACAATAGTTTAGCAAACATTGATTGATAGTGGTCCCTCCGCTTGCACAGTTATTCATAATTTGAGAAATGAAGTTAGCATCCTTACTAAATATATATTGGCACAATGGTCGCGGTAATGTTGATAATTTAGTAGTGATGTCCGAAATATTTTTATAGCTTATTATAGGAATTACTGGACCAAAAATTTCTTCTTGCATAATTTTATGCGACCAATCTATGTCGGTTAATATTAATGGAGCAATTTTAAGGTTACCTCTATCATATTGAAAAGGTTTATATGCCATTGCATTTTGCGTTAAACTGGATTCTGCAAGGGAGACTATCCTATCAAAATGGTTGGCATGAATGATACCACAATAATCTTCATTTTTTAAAAAATTAGGACCGTAAAGTTTTTCAAACCAATCATTTAGTTTACCTATAAAGATGTGTTTAATAGACTCATGAATTACCGCATAATCAGGAGCAATGCAAGTTTGTCCCGCGTTAAGCCCTTTTGCTAAAGCTATACTTTCCGCAGCTAAGTCTACATTTGCTGTGGAATCAATAATTACCGGGCACTTTCCTCCTAATTCCAAGGTAACAGGACAAAGATTCTCCGCTGCCGCTTTTAGAACATGCTTTCCAGTTTGAGATGACCCGGTAAAATATATATGATTAAAAGCTAATCTGCATAATTCTATAGAAGTATTCGCATCCCCACGAATGACCTGGACCTGGTCTTTAGTAAAGCTCGTTTCACAAATTTCTTGTATTAAAGCGGAACTGTAAGGTGAAAATTCTGAAGGTTTGATAATTATTTTATTTCCTGCGGCAATTGCACTTACCAAGGGTCCTAATGAAAGATTCACGGGATAATTCCATGGCGCAATAATCAAAACGATGCCCTTTGGACAAGCTTCTATATAAGAATTGGTACCGGTCAAAATAATGGGAGTAGCCACGTTGGTTCTTCGCATCCAGTTTTTCAAATTTTTTATAGCATACCGGATTTCCATTAAAATAGTGTACGTTTCTGTTACATCGGTTTCGAATTCAGGTTTGTTAAAATCTTTTCGTAAGGCAATTTGGATGTTGGTTTGGTAGAGCAATAAATTTTTTTCCAACTTTTTTAAACTTGAAATCCGTTCCTCATAATCAGGATTTGGATTGATAATGACCTGTTTTTTCAAATGCAAAAAACATTCAATTACAGTTTCAGATGTGTGTGACACAGTTTGGATCATTTTAGTTTTTGGTATTCATGAACCGTCATGATGATACCTATTTTATAGTTGGATTCGATACAAAGATAAAAAAGGAAAATGGTAGTAAAAATGTTTGTCAGAAAGCATATAGCCGGACAGCTTCAGCAACCTTTAGAGCTACCCTTTCATCCAGGGAGGAAGGTATAATTTGATTGCTGTGAATGTTTTCAACGCAAGCTGCTATGGCCTCAGCAGCTGCAAATTTCATCGCCAGGGTGATGCGGGGGGCACGCACACTCAATGCTCCCTTAAATATTCCTGGAAAAGCGAGCACATTATTAACTTGATTTGGATAATCACTTCTTCCTGTGCCTACTACCAATGCACCACCCAAATAAGCCTCTTCGGGAAGAATTTCAGGTATTGGATTTGCTAATGCTAAAATTAATGGATCTTTCGCCATCGTTTGAATATCTTCCTTTTTTAATAGGTCTGCTTTACTTACTCCAATAAATACATCGGCTTCTAAAATGGCTTCCAAAATACCTCCCTGCAGATTGCCTCTGTTTGTATAATCGAGCAATTCTTTTTTTATAGGATTTAAATCTTTTCTTCCTTTATGGATGATTCCCACAGAATCGCAGACTATTAATTTTTTTACAATTTTTTGGTTTTGTGTGTCAGGATCTTTTTTTCCAATATATCTGGCTATAGTAATTCCTGCTGCACCGGCACCATTGATGACTACAGTAAGTTCGTCGAAAGATTTTCCAGACAATTTGCAAAAATTAATTAATGCGGCGAGCACTACAATAGCCGTTCCGTGTTGATCATCATGGAAAACTGGAATTCCAATATTCTGAAGGCTTTCTTCGATTTCAAAACACCTCGGCGCCGAAATATCCTCCAGATTAATTCCACCAAATACCGGTGCTATATTTTTTACAAATGCTATTATTTCGTCCGTTTTTTGAGTTCGTATACAGATGGGAAATCCATTAATTCCAGCAAATCGCTTAAATAGCATGGCTTTACCCTCCATCACGGGGATAGCAGCTTCTGCCCCAATATTCCCTAAACCAAGTACCGCAGATCCATCACTAAGAATGGCTACCGTATTACCTTTTATAGTGTAATCATATACTTTCGAAGGGTCTGTATGAATTTCTAAGCATGGAGCTGCAACTCCTGGAGAATAAGCTAATGCAAGGTCATCAGAAGACTGAATATCCAAATTGTTTTCAAGGCGAATTTTACCTCGCAATTTTTGATGTAACTCTATGGATCGTTTAAAAATATCCATTAATTAGACTTAATCGGTTTTAATAATTGATATCCAATTTGAAATTAGTTTCATTTTGGATTCTAAAGGTATGTAATTAATTGAATTGCCGATATAAGATGGAAAGTTTAGGAAGGTCTTAAAATAGCAAAATCTGAATATGAATCACTATGTATTTCATTTATTTCTAATGAGTTTATAAAAGCTTCTTGCGGACCATCCAGGCACCATTCAATTAAAATTTTGAGCGAAGTTTCAGAACCTTGAGCTATAATGTAAACGGTATCGGTGTGTACATTCTGTACGCGGCCCTTTAATCCTAATGCAGTGGCTTCAATAAAGGTGGAGTACCGAAAATTTACGCCCTGAACAATGCCTTTTATTTTGATACCGATGAACTTCATTAGTCTGAATTAAAAGATCCTTTTAGTAAACTAGAAGGTGTTATGCTAAGAAATTTCATGGATGATCTGTTCGGCATGTTCAGCGCTCACTACTGGATAAATAATTTTATGCACCTTTTTATCAGAATTTAAAATATAACTTACTCTGTGGATTCCATCAAATTCACGTCCCATAAATTTTTTCCTTCCCCAAACATTGTATGTTGATGCAATCTCATGGTTAGTATCCACTAACAAATCATACGGTAAATTAAATTTGTGGATGAATTTTTGATGGGATTTTTCGTCATCAGGGCTGATGCCAAAAATGGTACAATCAAGTTTTTTAAAATCTGCAAATTGATCCCTAAGATTGCAAGCTTCCTTAGTGCATGTCGGAGTGTTATCTTCAGGGTAAAAGAAAAGTGCTATCCATTTCGATGGTATATCATATAATCGAACGGTATTTCCATGCTGATCAACAGTAGTGAAATCTGGAGCAGGATCACCAGGATGTAATTTAAATTTTGGGGAAAATTCATCAGACATATCGGTAAACAATTTAACGATAAAACGTACTGCGATATTCACGAGTGTTTCCAAGATCGTCTTTAGCTACTACTAATAAATCGTGGGTTCCTTTGCTTAACCATTCTTCAAAACTATGTTTAATGCTATGTGATTTTGCATCATGTTCCATTAAAATCCAATGCCCGTCAATATACGCATCATATTTCAAACCTTGATTCGTTCCTAGAGCGGGAATATTATCGCTAATTCTAAAGATAAAGGATTTACTTTTGGAAAGATCCTTTTTAAATGTGTAAGGACTAATTTTGGGTGCTATAGTATCGATAAGTATCGCATATTTACCTAAATATTTGTAGTCACTTTCTAAATATTCGCCAGCCCATTTGCCACCGCAGGAAACGATCGATTTACCTCGGCCCACAGCTATAAAACATTTATCACGTAAACTATCGGGTATGGATTTTTTAGGTTTCAGACTAATTTTAATGGGTTGGTGTAAGGGAAGTTTATCTGGATAAATTGCAAACCAATCAGAAAAGGAATTAGAATATAAATTTGCTGTCGTCGTAATTTTACAATCCAGGTTTTCATATAAACAAGCTTGCGGAAATGTAAAAGAATACGAATCCCCAGAAATTTTGTATGCTTCATCTGCATGAATATGATGATCGCCAGAGACTCCTTTTTCTATTTTAGTAAATGAATTTTTAATAACTTTGAAAATATGTTCTGTTTTGTTGCCATTTGCATCAGCAATGATAAGTTGAACATTATGTTCGGTAGAATCGCCGATATAAAAAAGGCCATCATTCTGTACCGTTTTATAAAGTGGAATTTTATTTCCAGAAATTAAAAAACACCTATGAAATTGACCTTTGGCTTCCACTTTAGACTTGTAGTCAATGTGGGCGTTGATATATTTTGTATCTTCTAAAGACCACTTATCAGTAGAAAAATGATAGAAGATCCCTCCATCAATGATGAGTTGTATGGATTTTATTCCAATCCAATTCCAAGAATTGTTGGTTTGATCCATCGCATCAACTCCTATGCCCATGATATCTCCTGGCACTTTAACGAGCATGTTGGGGAGGCTTAATTGTTTTTTTCCTATTATTGATTCAGAACTCACATTCCCATCAATGTCAAAGCCGTATATTTTTAATCGTTTTAATACGGGAGAAAGTTTATCCTCGATTGGAACACCATACTCAAATGGATCTAAAACTACCTGAGTACCCGTCTTTCGCAATTCAAAGTGAAGATGGGTTCCCCTACTGGAACCCGTATTTCCCATGTAAGCAACCATTTCTGCTGCGGCCACTGGAAATTCATTTGGTCCAAACTCAATTTCTAATTCAAATGTTTTCCTTGAATATTGTTCATTTTTAATCCGTGCCTCAATGTCTGAGCGGAAACGCAAAAGATGGGCATACAAGGTGGTGTAACCTCCAGGATGTTCAATCAACATGGATTTTCCATAGTTGTCGGCATCAATCGTAATCTTTTTTACAAATCCTTCAGCTGCAGCCAATATATCACATGGGTTTCCAGAATGGTTAGAACGGATATCGATACCTGCATGAAAATGATTATTGCGCAACTCTCCAAAACTTCCTGTTAGTGATATTGGATGCCTGACCGGAGAATTCAGCGAAAAAGCAATGGGTTTGGGTGGATAACCATCGTCAAATTTAAAAGCAAATGAAAAAAATAATGTGATCCAAAGATATCGCTGCATATTACCTACTTACTTAAGTGTGCAAAAGTAAAGTTTATTAATAAATTAACAGCCTCCTCAGGTCGAATTTGAGATAATAATATTTGACCTTCCAATTCCTTTTGGTATTGCGCTATGCTGTCCATATGATTGATTTTAGCTAATAAGTTAGTTTCCCATTTTTCTCTAAAATACGAAATAAGTTGTTTATTTCTAACCTCGTATAAAATTGAATTATTTTTAATATATACAAAAAAATCATTTATGTTTTGAAGGATATCTTGAATTCCTATTGGTATAACATTGCTACTTTGAATCACTTTCGGTTTCCAGCCTTCATGTTTATTGATTAACATAGAAGCAACACTTGATATCATTCCTGCAGTCTTTTGAGCTACGCTTTCCATGATTCCATCACTTTTGCTGACCACAAATAAATCAGCCCACTCCATAACTCCTTTTTTTATACCTTGTAAATCATCACCAGAACCTGGTTGAAGTACAAGAACGGTCATGTCCGTCAACTTAGATACATCAATTTCGGATTGACCAACTCCAACAGTTTCAATCAAAATATACTCAAATCCAGCTGCCTCACACAGCCAAATACTCATTTGGGTATTTGCAGCTACACCACCTAAATGCTGAGAAGAAGGACTCGGTCTAACAAATGCTTTGTCAGACAGACTTAGCCGATGCATTCGGGTTTTATCACCCAAAATACTTCCTTTACTTATATAACTGGATGGATCAATACTTAAAACGGCTACTGACGATAATTGGTTCACTATTTGAAGACCCAGTAGTTCTATTAAGCTGCTTTTGCCTGCACCAGGACTTCCTGTGATAGCAATCCTTTTACTAGTACCAAAATGATTTCCAAGTTTTTTAATCAATTCATCAGCAAACACTTGATCTTCCTTCTTTTGACTTTCAATCAATGTTAGCGCTTTAGACAAGGCATTTAAATCTTTGGCTAGAATTTGATCAACCCAAAAAGATGCAGAATTATAATTACTCAATATAAAAAATGGTTATATGTAAACTATTATTAATCAAATACAAATATAATGATTTTTGATATTTTATAGATACTTGCGCTACAATTAATGCATTCTGTTGGAGTCCTCAAGAAAATTGAACTTAATTAGCGTTATGACGTTACTTTTGTAGTAATTTAGATTAATTCTAAATAAGAAGTATGAGTCAGATTAGAAAGGTATATTTAGATAATAATGCAACTACGCCTTGTGACCCAAGGGCCGTGGAAGCGATGATTCCATATTTCTTCGAACACCCCGGAAATGCAGCCAGCAGATCGCATCCATTTGGATGGGAGGCAGAAGAGGCGGTCGATATAGCCCGAAACCGTATTGCAGATCTTATAGGTGCGGATGAAAAAGAAATTATTTTTACGTCTGGGGCTACCGAAGCAAATAACCTGGCGATTAAAGGCGTATATGAAATGTACGCCCGAAAAGGGAATCACATTATTACCCTGACTACGGAACATAAAGCCGTATTGGATACCTGCAAGAGATTGGAAAAGCAAGGTGCAGAAGTTACTTACTTGAGCGTATCAAATGATGGTTTATTAGATTTGAACGAATTGGAACAGGCTATTAAACCTACCACCATTTTGGTAAGTGTGATGTGGGCTAATAATGAAACCGGTGTAATCCAACCTATTAAAGAGATTGGCGAAATTTGCGGAAGGCATGGTGTTTTATTCATGAGCGATGCAACACAAGCCGTGGGCAAGATCCCTACAAACCCTAGAGAATTTGGGGTACATCTTATGAGTTTTTCTGCTCATAAAATGTATGGACCAAAGGGTGTGGGAGCCCTATATGTGAGTAGAAAAGATCCTCGTGTGAAAGTAACGGCCCAAATGGATGGTGGTGGCCACGAGCGAGGAATGAGATCCGGTACTTTAAATGTACCAGGTATCGTTGGATTTGGAAAAGCAGCACAAATAGCTCAGGCAGAAATGAAATCCGATTCAGATCGATTATCAATATTGCGAGATAAACTAGAGAAAGGATTGATGGCCCGAATGGAAGAAGTTTATATTAATGGAAACCCAATACACCGAATGCCTCATGTCACTAATATGTCGTTTAAACATGTGGAAGGAGAAGGGTTAATGATGACCTTCAACCAAAACATTGCACTTTCATCTGGGTCTGCTTGCACATCGGCCTCTTTGGAGCCTTCGTATGTATTGGTAGCGTTAGGCCTGGGTGATGACTTGGCCCATTCGTCTCTTCGTTTCAGTTTAGGCCGTTTTACAACAGAGGAAGATATTGATTTTGCAATTCAAGCTATTACAGATGGTGTTAATCACATGAGGGATTTATCACCAATTTGGGAAATGTATAAAGAAGGAATTGACTTAAGTACCATAACCTGGGAGAGTCATTAAATTTGAAATAAAAATTAAGTACCAATAAAAAAAATAATATTCAATGTCAATCATAGGGTAAACTTTATCAGAAAAACCCCAAAGTGAACGTTTGATAACTAACAATATAAAATTAAACAAATAAATTATGGCATATTCAGAAAAAGTTCTTGATCATTTTAAAAATCCAAAAAATGTTGGAACCATGGATAAAAATGATCCTACAGTAGGAACTGGACTTGTTGGAGCACCAGAATGTGGGGATGTAATGCGTCTTCAAATTAAAGTAAATCCGGAGACACAGATGATTGAAGATGCTAAATTCAAGACTTTCGGATGTGGTTCTGCGATTGCCTCTTCCTCTTTAGCAACAGAATGGTTAAAGGGTAAATCTTTGGAAGATGCCATGAAAATTGATAACATGGAGATTGTGGAAGAATTAGCGTTACCACCTGTTAAGATTCACTGTTCCGTGCTTGCAGAAGATGCTATCAAAAGCGCCATAAAAGACTATAAAGAAAAATCAAAAATTAGTTCCGAAGTACAAACTGCTTAAGTTTTGTGATTCGAAATAAATTTTATTGAATACAATTTTATGATTTATATAGCTGATACAGCTAAACAAAAAATAACCCAACTACTGCACGATGCCAAGTTGAATATGGAATATTTTATACGTGTATCGGTGACGAGTGGGGGATGCAGTGGGTTAAGTTATAACATGGATTTTGACAACGAATCCAATCCTAATGATCAGGTATTTGAAGACAATGGCCTCAAAATTGTCACAGACTTAAAATCTTTCTTGTACTTGTTCGATTCAACATTGGAATTTTCAGGAGGACTGGATGGAAAAGGTTTTTATTTTAATAACCCCAATGCCTCCCGCAGCTGTGGTTGTGGCGAAAGTTTTTCAGTGTAAACTTTCTATTTTTTATCATTTTATTTTAATTCTTCCTAGGTGCTAATTTCTTTTTAGTATGCACTAAATCTATCTACTAAATCTTTGACTTTCTGAAATTAAAAATGTAGATTTTTTTTAAGCGACACAAATAAAAAAAACCACCACAATTATTGTGGTGGTTTTTTTATATGAAAATAAAATGAATCTTATTTTACTACAGTAAACTTCAACGTTTTAGTTCCTTCATTATTAGAAACCCTTATGAAGTATTGTCCTGAGTTTAAAGAACTGACATTTAATACCACATTCTCTTTAGTAATGCCTTTGTAGTTATCAAAGGTTTTTACTTTTCCGTTTATATCAAATATGTAAAGGTTTGCATCTGTAGCGTTATCAAAATTCATAGCTACATTCAACTTATCACTCACGACTGGATTAGGACTGATACTCAACACTTGTCCAGGAAGTTCTTTATCATCTGTTTTCAAAATTACTTCAATATACATGCGCATCACAGGTACCTGACCACTTTGCCATCCATTGAACCATGCACCGGCATTGTCAATTACCGTAACTCCAAATGCTTGATTCTGGTAATTTTTCTCAGTACTAATTGCATGAAATCTATAAGTTCCGGTATTAGGATCCGTTTCCTGAGGATGCTCACACAACAAGAAATATCTTGAATTTGGTTCCAAAGCTACTTTGTCGCCAGTATTGAAGTCGGTCAACGGAACATTTACCAAATCATAGTTTCGTTCCGTAGAGAAGGTAAACTGTTCGGCAGATTTAAGCGTAACCGAAGGTGAGTTTATACCCATGGTTGCATCGAAATTGCTCCAATCTTCAAGTATATCATCATTGGTTCTTAATAAGTAAATTTGATTTTGGTAACCATTCAAGGTTCCTTGTTGATTGGCCACTACCGAGTACTCTGCAGATTCTGCAAAAAACTTATCATTTTGGTTCCAACAATTTGATGTGCGATATAAACAACCTTGAGTGTAAGCCGCTCCGCTTCCTGCTCTAACTCCACCAGTAGATCTAGGTTCTCTTGAATATTTATTTGTAGACACTTCAAAGGAATCCAGCTTCGTATTATTACCTGGGGTAAAATCAGGAGACCCTGGGACACGTACTGTCCAGCGAATATAATATTTGCCTGGATTTAAGTTATTAGGGATGAAGCGGTTGGGAGTTACATAATTCGTATCATTCTCATTTACTGCAAGAGTAGGAATAACCAATATATCTTCAAACAAGACCGTAGTTCTATCTATATCTAAAATTTGACCAACGAACTCTACATTGTGTTGATCTTGTCCTCCAAGGTTGCCTAAATTAGCAGAGAAGACAAATGTATCATTACATATCTGAGACTTAGGCTGCATATAAGCTCCTGGAGTATAAAAATTACTAATAATAGCAAGATCATTGGCAGGTAATGTCACAAGGGTAACATCATCTACTATCCAGAAATAATAATCACCTTCAAAAACAAATCGAATTTTTGCATTAGCTTCGCCCGCAAGTTCAACGGAGAAATCCAATAATTTACGGCTGTTTCTTGGTGTTGTAGCTCCACTGGCAATATCAGGATTGATGTCTTGTCTTCCAATCCAATTAACACCACCATCTGTAGAAACCTCTACATAACACTTACTATCAAAATTTCTGTAAAACTGATAAAAAGATATCGCTACAGATCCAAAACTGGAACAGTTTATTGTTGGGCTGATCAATGCACCTGAATGAGGTGATGGTGCTGGGCCATTTCCAAAATTACCGGCAATTCCTCGGTTATCCAGGTAATCTGAATTGAAGATCATGGCGCCAGTACTACCGCTTGGAGATTGAATAGCTCCCAATGTTCCCCAATATGCGCCGGTTCTTCCGTCTCCTAATCTGGTAAAAGTCCAAACAGCATTTGCTGCAGAATCAGGGTTCTCACTATATAAGCCAACCGTAGTCCAATCGTTCAATCCGCCCGTAAATGTGGAGTTAGGATCATTTGGTCCTCCCCATATGGTTGTCTGGGCGTAACTCCAGGTAAAACTTAGTAGCAAGCAAAAAAGTGTAAAATTTCTTTTCATGATGACAATTATGATTTTATTAATTAAATAAACAGATTTTCAAAAAAATTTTCCAAAGATACAAGAATTCTATGTATTTGGATGTTTAAAAATTTCATCCAATTCTAGCATAAACCTTTGTTTATCAATTGGATTAACACCCATAATCTCACAAGCGTGACCTCCCGCCACATTACAAATTAGTGGGATCATTTCATCTGTTAACGAACAAGCTATGCAAAGCGCTGCCAAACTAATCACACAATCTCCTGCCCCACTCACATCTTTTACCATTCTAGGGATAGTTTTGAAGTGTTTAGATGTTTCCTGGCTTTCGAACCAAGAACCATCTGCTCCTAAGGTTAAAAGGACTGAATCACAAACAAGCTCTCTTTGAATATCTTTGGCCAATTTTGCTGTAATGTTAATATCTGCATGAACATATCGTTGCATCGACTCACTGGCCTCTTTAAGATTGGGTTTAAATAAACGGACACCTTGAAATTCAAAAAAATGTTTCTTTTTAGGATCGACACAAACCGGAATATTTTTTAATTTACTATAGTCCAAAATAAAGTGGATGAAGGATTGTGTAAACAATCCTTTATTATAGTCTTGAAGTATAATTACATCTGGGATTTGTTCTTCAATAAGTTCTAGAATTTTCGCGCTAAGTTGTTGTTCCGTTTTCTTGGTAATATCGTATTGACTTTCTTTATCCAACCGTAGTAGTTGCACTCGATCGTTCATCATCCTCGTTTTTACGGTAGTCAAACGCTGGGGTTCTTTTAGTAAGTAGATCTTACCGGGATTCATGCTATTTAATAATTTTTCTAAAAAAGTGGATTCTTCGTCATCTCCACACACAGAAACTAAACTAGCTTGACACCCTAGACTTAGGAGGTTATGAAGTACATTAGCTGCGCCACCTAATGTGTTCTCAGTGATTTTCCAGTCCAAAACGGGTACAGGCGCTTCAGGGGATAAACGGTTCACGGTTCCTATTTGATATCTGTCAATCATGACATCTCCAATCACCAAAATATGTTTTGCAGAGAGTTCTTTCTTAAATCGTTGGTATTCTGCGCTTAAATCATTCATTCCAGAAGTCCTTGAGCGTAAAGGTAGCGATAGATTTTATCAGTAGCTCCAGAATATTGGACTAGGAAAGCTGGAATCGTTTCTTCAATTTGCTTACGCTTCGAATCAACTTGAAATTCTTTTAATTTTAATTCAATATCCAACTGATTTTTAACTTCAAATCCAAAACCTGAATTTATGGATATCTGGGCTTCAGGAAATTTTTGGTGATTAGGTCCAAACAAAACACATTTGCGATGGCTTACAGGTTCTAAAATATTGTGTAATCCGGTTTTAAAACCTCCACCTATATAACATAGATCTGCATATTGATATAAAGACGAGAGAAAGCCCATCTTATCAAATATAAGCACCTCATAAGAAGTATCTGAATTTGGTTCATAATGAGAATAGCGGATATTGCTTTTCGTAAGCAAGAGTTCTATTTCTGATAAATGAATTTCATCTGGTTTGTGTGGAACTAAAATAAATTTCCAATGGGATTCATTTTTTTCTATTGCAGGGACTACGATATCTAAATCATCTTTCCAGACGCTTCCAGCAATGAAACAAAGATGATTTTCTAAAAAATTTTGGATAATCGGAATCTCTTTTGAAGTACGCTGAATTTCAATGACACGATCCAATCGTGTGTCACCATCCAAACTAATATTTTGAAATCCTTGTTCTTTCAGAAAATTATAACTGGAAATATCTTGCAAAAAAATATGATTTGATTTCATTAAGATTTTAAGAAATACATGAAAAAAAGGTTTTCTTAAATAATGCTTAGAGTGTAAAACACTGGAAATAAAAAGTAAGGGGATCTTTCTTTTTTGTAATTCAATAATAGTGTTCCACCAAAATTCATATTTTACAAAAATGACCCATTTTGGTTTGAGGATATCTAGAAAATGGTGTACATCAGAAAGGCTGTCAGAAGGCCAGTAACAAACGATATCGGCATATTCATAATGTTCTTTTGTTTGATATCCGGAAGGGGAAAAAAAACTTAAACATATTTTCTCAGCCGAATGATTTTTTTTAATTTTTTCAATGAGTGTTCTACCTTGTTCGAACTCACCTAACGAAGCGCAATGTATCCATATAAAGTGAGCATCTGGAAATTTATGTAACGAGGAAGCTAGATTTTTAAAAACATTTTTACGTCCTTCCACCCATTCTTGGGCATCTTTTCTAAAATAGGAAGCTAGTTTAATTCCAATAAAATAAATGGAAATAAATATATTATATAAAAAAATCATTAGTATTCGATGGCTTGCGATTCCTGGTGTGTCGATAAGGGTAATTTCCAACCCACTTTAAAATTTATAAGAACATCTAACCTTTCTTTCTTATGTTCTGAATTATTAGTATCGTAATTCCATGTTCGCTTAGAAGAAGTTAATCCCAATATTGGTTCAAAGCCACCATAAAAGCAAATCCTACCATTTTTTTGTTGGTATTCGTATCCTAAAAACGGAATGAAAGCAACTCCATTTGTCAATCGATCTAAACCTTTATTGAATTCTGAATTGAACTGGCGAACTGCACGCGCATCATCTTGGATTCTGATTTTATGCGATAAAAACCCAATACCAAGTTGCCATTTAAAACCATGTGTAACCCGATCATTTTTAAATGGAATTAATCCTCCGTAGTGCATTTGAAAGTAGTATCCTCTCTCTTTTAATTTTATTTCAGCTAAAAGAAAATCAGCACCAATAAGCAAACCTTCTTCGGAAGTACGAAAGGGTTTTAGAACATCTTCTTTAACTTTAGTGCCAAAAAAGTAACTATAGTTTACCCCAAAACTTTGATGATTATTTTTTAATTGGTAACTTGTCCCAATACCTACACACATGTGATTGCCGTATCGGTCATTCAAATCTGCAGCTGAAACGCCTCCACCAAGATGAATATCAAATAATAATGCCGGTTTTTTAGTTTGGGCATGAAGTGGCATAGTCGAAAAAAGGAGAAGGGTTAAAACAAAAATGAAAAGTGTAGGCGGATTTTTCATTGTTAGATGCATATAGACATTTTAAAAAACAAAGGTAGATAAATAATAAACGAGGTATAAATCTATTCTGCAATAAAAAAGTTTATATATTTAATATTACTATATGTAAATATTAGATATAAAATAGGTTATGTTATAATATTTCTATCTAATGATGCTAATTAGGTGTTGGAAATAAAGCAATAAATGTAAATTCTATGGGGATTTTTTATCTTTGAACTTATAATGAATAAGCCGAACGGTAGAGTCCTGGTTACAGGTGCTGCAGGATTTATTGGATCCCATTTATGTGACTATTTAATTGAAGATGGCTGCCAGGTTATCGGAATGGATAATCTAATCACTGGCAATCTTAATAATATAGAGCATCTGTTTCATCTAAAGGAATTTGAATTTTATCATCACGATGTCAGTCGTTTTGTTCATGCACCAGGAAAATTGGATTACATTTTACATTTTGCCTCGCCAGCATCTCCGATGGATTATTTAAAAATGCCCATTCAAACCTTAAAAGTGGGATCTTTAGGTACCCATAATCTATTAGGTTTAGCCAAAGAAAAGAAAGCTAGAATTCTTATTGCATCCACTTCCGAAGTATATGGTGACCCTTTGGAACATCCTCAGAAAGAAAGTTATTGGGGAAATGTAAATCCCATCGGGCCTCGCGGGGTGTATGATGAGGCAAAAAGATTCCAGGAGGCCATTACAATGGCGTATCACAGGTATCATGGATTGGAAACCCGAATCGTTCGAATTTTTAATACCTATGGCCCCAGGATGAGAATGGAGGATGGGCGGGTGCTTCCTGCTTTTTTTTCACAAGCTATTCGCGGCACAGAACTTTCTATCTTTGGTGATGGATCACAAACTCGGTCATTTTGTTATGTTGATGATTTGGTAGATGGTATTATAAAATTGCTAATGAGCGATTACTCTTATCCGGTCAATCTTGGAAATCCACAAGAAATAAGCATTTTGGATTTTGCCAAAGAAATATTAAAACTGGTGAATAATCCAAAAGCGAAAATCTCTTTTTTACCCTTACCTGTGGACGATCCTAAACAACGAAAACCGGATATCAGCCTCGCCCAAAAACTTCTTGGTTGGAAACCAAATTTTGATCGAGAAAGAGGTCTTGAATTGACCTATGATTATTTTAAGAAGATCGTTCCGATAACTGATCTATAAATTATGAATAAAACTATTTTAATAACCGGTGGGGCAGGATTTATAGGTTCACATGCAATTAAATATTTTGTACGATATTATCCGGATTACCACATTGTAAATTTAGATAACCTGACCTATGCAGGAAATCTTTCGAACCTTAAAGAAATCGAAGACCTTCCTAACTATACGTTTCTCAAAGAGGATATTGTGAACACAGAGGCAATCATAAAAATATTTGAAGATTACAACATCAGTCATGTTATCCATCTGGCTGCAGAATCTCATGTAGATCGCTCGATTCATAATCCATCTGAATTTATTTTAACAAATGTCATCGGCACATTAAATTTATTACAAGCTGCTCAAAAATCCTGGGCAACTGACAAGGATCATTTGTTCTATCATATTAGCACAGATGAAGTGTATGGAAGCCTTGGTGATTTAGGCCAATTCACGGAACAAAGTCCTTATGATCCTCGGTCTCCTTATTCTGCTTCAAAAGCTTCTTCAGATCATTTGGTGAGGGCATTTTACCATACATATAGCTTACCAATAGTTATATCTAATTGCTCTAATAATTATGGTCCGTATCAATTTCCTGAAAAGCTAATTCCTTTAATGATTCGCAATATAATTCATGAAAAATCTTTACCTGTGTATGGGAAAGGTCAAAATGTTCGGGATTGGCTTTTCGTAGATGATCATGTAAATGCTATGGACAAAATATTTCATAGAGGCCGAGTTGGCGAAACATATAATATAGGAGGAAATTCAGAAAAAATGAACATAGAATTAGTTCATTTATTGTGCGATATTATGGATGAAAAATTAAACCGCCACAAAGGACAAGCAAGAGATTTGATTACATTTATTAAGGATCGTCCAGGACATGATTTGAGATATGCCATAAATGCAGAAAAAATCAAAAATGAATTAGGCTGGGTACCTGAAATGGAATTAGAAATTGGATTGTCGATCACTGCCGATTGGTATATAAATCATCGGGAATGGTTGAGTGAAGTTACTTCAGGCAACTATCAAAAATATTATGAAAATCATTACACGAGATAAAATGATTTACTGCAAGACCAACTTTAAATTTGAATTTATTTTTATACTCATTTGTTTAGTTTGGGAGCGCAACTTATTTTCTCAAGTCACGATTCCATATGAGGCAGAAGCAAAAAAAGAACTCAATAAACGAGGTATATCAGAAGAGGAACTTTTGGCTCGGTTAAAACTGAAAGGAATTGATCTTAATAGTCTGAGCAATCTTAGTCCAGCAGAAGCAATCAATATTCAAGCAGAAATTGAAGAAACCATAAAAGAAATTGAAGTAGAAAAGCAGCTGAAACAATCATCTGCAAATAAGCAGTCGGCGGTGGTTAGAAATAACCAACCTTTCAAATCAGAGACGAATAAACCAATAGGCCAAGTTGAAATTACAGATCAAGTAGGAGGGATTCAGCAAGATAGTTTACCAAACGAAGGGCAATTACAGACCAACTACGGACCTATTGAAATTTGGGGGCAACAAATATTCAGAAACCGAAGTATTGCTGTATACCGGCAAGCAAATGATATAAAACCGCCAGATTCCTATATATTAGGTGTTGGTGATCAGGTGACCATTTCTATATGGGGTTTAAGCCAATTGAATGAAGTATTCGAAATTAATTCTGAGGGATATATTACACCAGACCGAATGCCACGAATTTTTTTAAAGGGATTTCCTTTAGGAAAAGCTAAAGACATTTTGAGAAATGTTTTCCAAAAGTTTTACCGATTCAATCCAAACCAATTTCAGATAGCCTTGAATTATTCTAGGACCATTAATGTAAATATTTTTGGTGAAGTATTCCAGTATGGAAATTTTACCTTGCCAGCAATTAATGGTGTTTTTAATGCATTAATTGCGGCAGGGGGGCCTACAAATATTGGTTCTGTAAGAAAAATTAAATTAATTCGCAACGGTAAAATAACTCTTGTCGATGTGTATAAATTTATGGCAAACCCTGGAATCGAGAAGGATTTTTATTTGGAAAATAACGATGTAATTAGTGTTCCTGTTGCAACTAAAATAGTTGGAATAAGAGGAGCTGTAGTAAGACCCATGAAATACGAATTGATAGAAGGAGAAGAGTTAAATAAATTGATTGAATATTCAGGAGGCTTGAAAGCAGACGCGATTCGCAAAACTTTTCAGATTGAACGTTTTGAAAATGATAAAAAGATAATTATAGACGTAACCTATGAAGATTTAATACAGAAAAAGGGAGACGTTGCGTTGCGAAATGGAGATATTGTAACGATATTTAGTATTCGCACACAAGCTGAAGACTTCATTTATGTGAAAGGAGCTGTAAGAACAGAAGCAAGTTATCAATATGTCGAAAACATGAAACTGGAAGACTTGCTAAAGAAAATTCAATTAACCTCTGAATCTAATTTAGAAAATGCATTTATAAAAAGGCAGAATGCAGATCAAACGATCTCATTGATTCGAGTAAATTTATCCAAAGTGCTCTCAGGTGATTCAACATATAATGTGAATTTGAAACCAAAAGATGAATTAACCATATTTAGACTAGCCTATTATTCATCCCGTTCATATATCAATATAACAGGCTCAAGTAGGTCACCAGGAAAATTTTTAATCGACCCAAATTTGGATATTCGGCTTAATGATATCATTTTACTTTCAGGTGGTTTAAAACCAGAAACTTGGCCGGTGGCATTTCTTTTTAGGTCACAGACAGAACATGATAAAGAGAAACAAATAATACGAATTAATATTCTTGAAGTAGTAAATAATGTTAATTCTGATCAAAATATTTTTATAGAACCGTTCGATAGTTTAGTAATTTTATCCAGTTTGGAATTTGATGAAAGTACCTTTGTGGATATTCAAGGAGCAGTCAAACAATCCGGAAGATATCCCTATGGATCTGGGATGACATTATACGATCTCATATCGCTAAGTGGTGGATTCTCGTATTTTGCAGCAACCAATCGGATCGAAATATTTAGAGTAATAATTAAGGACAACACACCAACTAAAACGGTAGTTAAGTCACTTGATGTGGAAAGAAATTTAATGTTGCAATCAGAACAGTTTAATTTTAATTTAGAGCCATTTGACTATGTGGTCATAAGAAATCAACCAGAATTTGAATTTCAGCAAATAATTCAAGTGGAAGGAGAAGTGAAGTATCCTGGCCCTTATGCGCTGTTAGTGCCAAATGAAAAATTGAGTGATGTAATTCAACGTGCGGGTGGACTAAGCCCTGAAGCGTTTCCTGAAGGAGCATCTTTGTTAAGAAGTTTTGAAAATACTGGTTTTGTAATTTTGGATTTGAAAGAAGCCTTAAAGTATCCAGATTCCAGGTTCAATTTAATATTGAAGGACCAGGATAATATCTTTATACCAAAACAAAAAGATTTAGTGCAGATCATTGGTGCTACGAACGTAAAAGAACTTTATCCTGAAAAGCTAATCGCTTCAAATAATGCAATCAACGTGGCATATTTTGAAGGAAAAAATGCTAAGTATTATGTGAATAATTTTGCGGCCGGTGTTTCCGAAGATGGAGATATTGATAAGATTACCGTAGAGCATGCCAATGGAAAGATTTCTAAAACAAAACGATTTGGATTTCTACGTTTTTATCCTAAAGTGACAAAAGGGTCTATTGTACAGGTGGGATTTAAAGTTGTTAAAACTAAATCTGAAAAAAAAGAGAAAAAGGAAATTGATTGGGGAAAAGTAGTTGCGGATTCTATAGCTCAGGCGACGGCCATTCTTACATTAATATTACTCGTTGAACGATTGGATTAATTTTGAATAGCAATTATCCCTGGTAAGTTTTTACCTTCCAATAACTCTAACATTGCACCGCCACCCGTCGAAATAAAACTGATTTCATTTTCTAAGCCAAAATTATTTATAGCAGCTACAGAATCTCCTCCTCCTACTAATGAGTAGGATCCATTCTTTGTTGCTTGAGCAATAGTCTTTGCGATCTCTTCAGTTCCTTTTGAAAAAGCATCCATTTCAAAAACACCCATGGGTCCATTCCATAAAATAGTTTTTGAATTATTTATTACGGATTTAAATTTTTCTCGACTTTTCGGACCTATGTCCAGACCTATATATGATGCTTTAATGTTTTCATTCGTCGTTGTGTAATGAGCTGCATCCGCTTCGAACGCAATAGCTGCAATCGAGTCAACTGGAAGGTGTATTTGAGTTTTGTCCAACTTTGCAGATGAAAGAATTTGTAACGCTACATCCATTTTATCTTCCTCGCATAAAGATTTGCCTATTTCATATCCTAATGCTTTCAAAAATGTATAGGCCATTCCTCCACCAATAATAATGTGATCACATAGCGAAATAAGTTTAGTAATCAATTCAATTTTATCAGAAACTTTCGCTCCTCCTAAAATAGCTGTAAATGGTTTTTTTGCATGAGATAACACTTTATGAGCATTCGAAATTTCAGCTTCCATTAAAAATCCAAAGGCTTTATGATCTTTATCAAAGTATCTCGCAATAGTAGCCGTGGTTGCATGTTCTCTGTGAGCAGCTCCAAATGCATCATTAATAAAATAGTCTCCTAACTCCGATAAAGACTTTGCCCAAACCGCGTCTCCCTTTTCCTCTTCTTTGTGAAAGCGGGTATTCTCAAGCAGAACGATAGTTCCTTTTTGCATCTTAGAAATCGCATCTGTGGATTTCTTCCCACCGCAATCTTCCACAAATATTACAGGGACATTTAACAATTCAGCCAATTTTGAAGCTACCGGACGAAGAGAAAATTTTTTGAAATCAATTTGACCATCTGGGAGCAATTCTTTAAGTGGTCTTCCCAGATGAGACATGATGATTAATTTGGCTCCTTGTGTTAATAAATAGTTTATTGTTTCTAAGGATTTAAGAATTCTAGTATCGTCGGTAATTAGTCCATTACTAATCGGGACATTAAAATCGACACGCAATAAAACTTTTTGATTACTAAGTTTCCAGGATTTCATTTTTCTAACTTAAAGCAAATTTTACACACATATCTGCAAGCCGCGCAGAATAGCCACTTTCATTGTCATACCATGCTACCACTTTAATTTTATTGTCTTTGGCTTCCGTAAGAGGAGCATCGAATATGGCACTGTAAGTACTCCCTATAATATCTGACGAAACAATCTCATCAGTATTGTAGGCTAAAATATTTTTTAAACTATTAAGTGAAACCGAATGAAATTCCTGATTAATTTCTTCTACGCTTACATTTTTTTCAAGAATGCAGACTAATTCTATCAGTGAACCAGTGATTATTGGAACTCTATAAGAAGAGGCTATGAGTCTTCCTTTTATTTCTGGATACACAACTTCCACCGCCTTTGCAGCTCCAGTGCTGGTTGGTACGATATTCATGGCTGCTGCTCGGGCTCTTCTTAAATCCTTATGTGGGGCATCTTGAAGGCGTTGGTCTTGTGTATATGCATGGATTGTATTCATGCTGGCGAATTGTATTCCAAACCGTTCATGGATAACTTTAATGATAACAGAAAGACAGTTGGTAGTGCAGGATGCATTTGAAATGATGTCTAAGTCTCCAGTGATTCCATGATCATTCACACCTAAAACAAAAGTCGGTACACTATGATCTTTCGGGGGAGCTGAAATGATTACCTTTTTAGCCCCAGCATTTATATGATCGATAGTTTTATCCCTACTTAAAAATATGCCAGTGCATTCCAAAACAAGATCTACACCTAAGTCTTTCCAGGGCAAATTCTTAATTTCTGTTTCCGAAGTAGCACTTATTTTATGCCCATTAAAACTAATAGATTTCTCATCAAAGCCGAGATCGCCCGCAAATGTTCTGTGAGCTGTATCATATTTAAACAAATGAGCTAAGGTTTTAGTATCAGTTAGATCATTTATGCCAACAAGTTCAATTTCAGATCTTTTGAGTAATTGTCTAGTTGTCAACCTTCCAATCCTCCCAAATCCATTAATTGCAATTCTTTTTTTCATACCATATTGGATTTTGCTAAAAGATATAAAATACTTGTTTTGGTAAAAAGTTTAATCAGTATTGGAAAAGTCATTTTATATTTGCCACTCGTTTGCATTTTGCCCCGTTCGTCTAGGGGTTAGGACACCAGATTTTCATTCTGGTAACAGGGGTTCGATTCCCCTACGGGGTACAAAGGCTGGTTAGTAAAACCAGCTTTTTGTTTTATGAAGATTTATTTTTTTTATAATGCTGACTTAACATAAAAAAGCCTCGAAATTTAAATCGAGGCCATCAGATTTTTTCTTAATGAATTTTGGTTTGTTTAGTACGAAGTCTTATTGTTTAATAAGCTTTATGGACCCTAACGTTTGATTTCCAACAATCAAATTTAATATATACATCCCTTTATCAAGTTCCTTCCCAAGTAGAATTTGTCCTTGATTTTCTAAAATTGGAGAATAACTGATATTTTTTCCGGTTAGATCAGAGATTCTAATGTAACAAGAATTTGGACAAACATATTTTATGGTTGTTTCTTCTGTAAAAAGGTTTGGTAAGGCCTCCAGGCTATAGGCCTTCGTATTGTTTATAGTCCCCGTGGGTTGTGCGTCAAAAACAAGAAAGCCATCTAAAGCTCCTTCCACCAAGTGTCCTGGAGCATCATCTGCTATATCTACAGAAAACTTCATAGAATTGGTTACAGTTATTAAAGTTTTTAGGTGAAACTCATCACTTTTTTTCCAAGTGGTATCGGGACTTAAAATCTCCTCCAGGCTTAGCGTTTGGACTCCATTAGTAATCCGTAAGACCATTTTATCATTTGGATTTCCACTACCTCCAGTATTTGCAAACCATCTATAATAGCTTAAAACCGGATCATTATAACTACTTAAATCCATATCAGGGGAGGTCAACACAGTGGATCCATTATCGAGATCGTCAGTAGCGGGGTCAGTGCTTCCATTTCCGGTAATATAACATTCAATTCCGAAATCATTAGGAAGGTCTGAATCTGTTTGAACCACTGAGCCTCTACTCATCGTACCAACCGGTTCAGCTCGAACCCAAGCACCTGTCGAAGCTGTTGAATTTACCGTCCAACCCAAATCAAAAATAAAATCATCCATGTAGCCCTTACTTAATAGTACGGTAATCGGATTAGCTGGAGGATTCTGTGAATCAAATTTTAAACCTATATGTTTAAATCCCCATTTGCCAACTACTAAATCATACACAAATGAATCAGTATGAACTCTCAACATACTTTCGCCAAGATTGTTAGTCGAAGTCGAAAATCTACGGTTTGTAGTTGAAGCAGATATCTGAGCATTTTCAATGGGTTTGAGGGTTCCTTTTTCTTTGACAATGATTCGAAATGTTATGGTTGACTTTGCTAGGAGCTTTACATTTTTAATTGTCACTATTCCATGATTCAAACTCGCTTTTACGGTTCGGGTTAGGTAATCTGGATGAGAAAAAGTAACATCGTATTCTCCAGCTATAGGATATCCCGTTTTGTAATCTCCTGTTAAATTACTTTCTCTTTGATTTTTTCGGCTGGCCTGAATTATAACCGTTGCACCCTTAATTGGCTCATCAGTCAAACTATCCTGCACAAGTCCTTCTAAATAACAAGCACGGATATAATCGGCTTCAATCACAAACAGGCCTCCCTCTATATCTGAGGCAACTATAGTTCCGCTTGGTAAATAAGGACTTACACCCCAGCATCCATGAAATCCGCCATCAGGTCCGGCGTAGGTATCTACACTGCCCACCTCTACCATATTATCAGGTCTATGAACATCTGTAATTTTTACCCCATCGGTATAGTATGAAGTAATTAAAAAACCATTTAAATACCTGGTATTATGGGGAATCACACCTCTCCCTTCAGTATCCTTAGGCCGATAGACGTCAAGTAATTTTGTTTGTGGTAAATTGGAAACATCATAGGAAGCCACATAGGCATTGTCTCGTTCATCAGTGGTGAAAACATATTTACTGTCATCAGAGATCCAGGCATTGTGAGTGAATGCAAATGGAGTAGTTATCGTGGTGATTTCAATTGGATTCATTTTGTCTTTGCAATTCCAGATGGATAATAATCCACTCGTTATGTCCGATGACCATAATGTATCATTTCTCATATACATATCGTGGCAATAGCGTTTAGTTTGAGAGCCTATAAATTGAGGATTTTCTGGATAGGTATTTATATCAAAAAATAAAACGCCATTCCAGGGTTTGCATCCATTGAGACAAAGAATTCCCTTTTCATCCACAAAAATTGTATGGCATTGATCCAACTCAGCGGTTTGATTGTTGGCAGTTATAGTAGACCTCCAAAATTTGGATGTAATATTATTCGGTGCCCCCTTCATATTGACAATTACTAAGCCATCGGACCTTGAGTCTGTAACTGCATATATATAATCTTTGTAGGCAAAGACTTCTCTCCAGGTTGTATTAACACCATTGACGCGAGCCCTTTCCACCGGGTTCTTGGGATCTTCCAGACTATAAATTACCAACGCAGATTTTAAACCTATGGCCGCATACTCAATACCGTTTTTATCAACATAATGCCAGATTCCACTACCCCCATCTGGTGAAGGCGCTGGTACATTAGCAACTATTTTCATATTAAGATCCCCATCCTGGGCTTGTAGGTACAGACTAAATAAGAGACTTAAAAATATTAGAACATTTTTCATCAAATAATGTATTTTTTAAAAATTGAATAACAAAAATAGGCTTTTAATGCCATCTTTAATTAAATAAGAACGTATGTTTCCATTACTTGTACTCATCTATGTCAGAAATTTAGGATATTTGCCTCCCAAAATTTTAAGAATTTAAAATGAGTGTTATAAAATCTGAAATAGATGGAATCTGGGTACTGACCATCGACCGCGAGTCCTCCATGAATGCGATAAACAAACAAATCATGTCCGATTTAAAGGACTTTGTACAAAGTGCCGAAAGTTCTCCAGAAACAATCAAAGGAATTGTCATTACAGGCAAAGGAGTCAAGGCATTTGCTGCTGGGGCTGATATCAGTGAATTTAAAAATTTAAATGAAATAGAAGGTCGGTGTCTTTCAGAAGAAGGCCAAGCTGTTTTTAATCAATTAGAACAATTACCATTCCCAGTCATTGCCGCCATTAATGGTTTTGCCTTAGGTGGAGGCTGTGAATTGGCCATGGCATGTCATTTGAGAATTGCTGGATCTCATGCAAAATTTGGTCAACCCGAAGTTAATCTTGCCTTAATTCCGGGTTTCGGTGGGACTCAGAGGCTAATACGCTTAGTAGGAAGAGGTAAAGCCCTGGAATTATTGATGACGGGTGATTTAATCGATGCACAAGAAGCCTTGAGAATAGGTTTAGTGAATCACATTGTGGAACCAGGGCAAGAAATTGAAAAGTCCATTGCTTTAATTGAGAAAATTGCCACAAAGGGACCATTGGCCATCGCTGAAATTATCAAATGTACCAATGCCTATTTTGAAGGTAATAGTGGGGTATTCAACATTGAATCAGATAGATTTGGAAGATTAATTGCCAGTGCTGATGCTACGGAAGGAGTGGATGCATTTTTAAGTAAACGTAAACCCACATTCAATAGAAATTAGACTAACCCCCACAATAGATTTTGAATTTTTTGATGTACATATCCCAAATGTATTGCTGGTCTTCTGATTCGTCATCATCGCAAAAATCAGTAATCTCCAAAATTGTCTCGCTGGTGATATCTGTTTTATAAATTCTGAATTTTAAGAACTCTTTCGGTCTTTCATCCCATTGGTACGTTACCAGTTCGTCCTCAATATCATCGAGCATAGTGGCATCTTCGGATTCCCATTCCCACGAAAAGGTAAATTTATCTCCTACGTTATCAACTTTATCACAAAACCACCGGACTAAACAGGTAGGCTGTGTTAAAAATAGATATATGACCGAAGGACTTGCTTTGAACATGTATTCTGTCTTAAATTGGACTCTTGCCATTATTGGATACTTTATATTTTTACTCGATAAAGTGGGCAATATTAAAATTGTTTCTATATTTTTTTGTTATTTCATGAACTTTTTTTAAAGATAAAACATTGTTGTGTTGGTGAGTCTGAATCTATACCAGACCAATTGGTTCTGTTTTTGACCAGTTTACGGAATCAAATCATGAAGTTAAGCTCTTGAAAATCAATATTATAATTAGCAAAAAGAAGTGAATGAGGCAGTTAAAGATTACAAAATCCATTACTAACAGAGAAAGTCAATCGTTAGAAAAATATTTACAGGAGATTGGAAAAGTAGATCTTTTGACACCAGAAGAGGAAGTAGAATTAGCCAAACAAATTAAGCAAGGCAACCAACTCTCCCTCGAAAAACTTACAAAAGCCAATTTGAGGTTTGTAGTTTCTGTCGCAAAACAGTATCAGAACCAAGGACTCTCGCTTTCAGATTTGATTAATGAGGGAAATTTGGGATTGATTAAAGCCGCCCAGCGTTTTGACGAGACCCGAGGATTCAAATTTATATCTTATGCTGTATGGTGGATTCGACAATCCATTCTTCAAGCTTTGGCAGAACAATCGAGAATTGTAAGACTCCCGTTAAATAAAGTCGGCTCATTAAATAAAATTAATAGGGCATTTTCAGAGTTAGAACAGGCGTTTGAACGCGAACCATCCGCTGAAGAATTAGCGACGATGCTTGAAATCCCTACGGAGGAAGTCGAAACTACTTTAGGAGTCGCAGCAAGGCACGTTTCCATGGATGCACCGTTCGTTGAAGGAGAGGACAACTCTTTGCTAGACGTATTGGAAAATGACAGCACACCAGCCACTGATTCCAAATTGGAATTCAAAGATTCTTTGCGCCGTGAAATTGAAAGAGCCTTAGGAACACTGACTGACAGGCAAGCAGATGTCATTAAACTATATTTTGGCATTGGAGTTGAACATCCTGAATCCTTAGAAGATATCGGCGAAAAATTTGGATTGACCCGGGAACGAGTACGGCAAATTAAAGATAAAGCAATTAATAAATTGCGGTCAACCACTAGAAGTAAGTTACTCAAACAATATCTGGGAAATTAATCGTTAGGCACTAATCTTGGCAAATTCTCATTGTGAGGTTCTTTGTTTGTTTAAAGTAAATGGTGATTATATATTTCTTTTAACTCCAGAGTTTTTGGAAATATAAACAAGCTTTCTTAACAAAATTTAGTTTGATTTCAAAAAAACTAATTCCCTATTTACCTTTACCCAGGTTTTCGCGACTCCTATTTTAAATTTATAATCCAACAAATGAGTAATAAGGATATTGCCAAGTTATTTCATGAGTTATCATTACTCATGGAGCTTCATGATGAAAACCCATTCAGAATCAGATCTTACGAAAATGCCTATTTGATTATTCGGAAATTGGACATTGACCTACTTCAGCAATCCAAAGCTGAATTAATGACCATAAAAGGAATTGGTGAAGCAATAGCTGAAAAAATTATTGAAATCAAAAATACATCTTGCTTCCAAATGCTTAATGATTTTAGAGCTAAAACACCTACTGGAGTTCAAGAAATGATCCAAATCAAGGGATTGGGACCTAAAAAAGTAAAAATTTTTTGGAAGGAAATGGAGGTTGAATCACCCGGTGAATTATTATATGCCTGCCACGAAAATAGACTTTTGGACAAAAAAGGATACGGTGTGAAAATTCAGAATGATATTATTCAAAGTATCGAATTTTTATCTGAACAAAAAGATTTATTTCTTTGGTCTACATTAGAATTAGAAGTAGTTGAAGTTTTGACATTATTGCGTGAAAATAATGCAGGAGGGAGGATGGAGTTGACTGGTGCTTTCAGTAGAGCTGAACCTGTATTGAGTAGCATTGAAATCATTGCTGATAATTTTTCTGAAAATGTTCCCGATGGATTCCATCTAGTAAAAGTTGAAGAAGATATCACCGAATTGATTTGGAAAAATCGATATCCAATAATAATTTATAAAGTATCTCTTGAAGAATTTGAAACGAAACAGGAAGAACAAATAGGAGGATCATCTGCTTATATGAATTGGATTCATACATCAGAAAATATTGTTGATGTTGTAGGCAAGGCAACTAAAAATTTGTTCATACCTCCGGAGTGTCGCGATTTAGAAGACTATACTAATTTTTCAACCGATCAATTGATTGAAGCACAAGATATAAAGGGAGTTATTCATAATCATAGTACGTACAGTGACGGAATATATTCAATTTCAGATATGGCCAACGAGTGTATTCGATTGGGGTATAAATATCTCGTGATGTCCGACCATTCGAAATCAGCTGGATATGCAAATGGATTAAAACCTGATCGCGTGTTCGAGCAATGGAATGAAATTGAAAAATTAAATACGGAATTATCATCATTTAAAATTTTTAAATCCATAGAATCTGATATTCTTGCAGATGGATCACTGGACTATGATGACGATATACTTAAACAATTCGATTTAGTGATTGCGTCCATCCATAGCAATTTGAAAATGGATATGAATAAGGCAATGATTCGATTGATAAAAGCTATTGAAAATCCCTACACCAGAATATTAGGCCATCCAACCGGCCGTTTGCTTCTATCCAGAAAGGGTTATCCAATAGATCATAAAAAGATAATTGATGCTTGTGCTGCAAATGATGTCAGCATTGAATTAAATTCTAATCCTATGCGTCTTGATATGGATTGGAAATGGATTCCATATGCCTCTTCGAAAGGTGTCTTAATTTCTATTAATCCGGATGCTCATAATTTAAGAGGAATTCAGGATATCCGGTATGGTGTTCTGATGGCAAGAAAGGCTGGACTACAAAAAAATAATTGTTTGAATTCCAAGACTCTTGCAGATTTTGAGCAATGGATTAGATCAAAAAACCGAATTAAACAATCATTAACATTACGTTAGGTAAAGGATAAAACCGATCAATGAATTGTGTGATACTTTTACACTTTAATTTATATTGTTTAAAATTAAACTCTCAGAAAAAACATGAAAAATCTTAATTTGTTAAGCCTTATAGCCTTGGCTTGTATAATTAGTCTTGGTGCTTGCAAGAATGAAAAATCAGGAACAGAAGCCACAGAAGCCACAGATGCTGCAGGAACTATTCCAGCAGTAGTGGATGTTTCTAACCCAGCGGGTACTACTGGTGAAGGGACGCCTGTTGCTCCAACAGGGCCTACCACAACAGTAGAATATGAAACAATGGTTCACGATTATGGTGAAATTATGGAAGGTGAAAAAGTGAAATATGAGTTCAAATTCAAAAATACAGGAAGCGAACCATTAGTAATTTCTGATGCAAAAGGTAGTTGCGGTTGTACAGTCCCAGATTGGCCAAGAGAGCCAATTGCACCTGGAGCTTCCGGTGTTGTTAAAGTGGAATTTGATTCTAAAGGAAAAGGAAATGATGATGGATCAAAGCAAACAAAACGGGTAACGGTTACTGCAAACACCAATCCAGCGCAAACTTACCTGACTATATCGGGTGTAGTTAAAAAAGATCCTAAAGCCCCTAAAACGGAAGAAGTTAAGAAATAATGTTTGAACGATTAAGACAAAAAAACCCTTCTGATTTCAGAAGGGTTTTTTATTTTATTCGAAATTGTTACATATTTAGCTTATATTTATTATTGTGGTTAAATCATATTTATCTTTAATTAAGTTCAGTCATACAGTATTTGCCTTGCCTTTTGCATTAATTGGTTTTTTTATAGGGATTCATACAAAAGGATTTGAAGGATTAGATTGGACAACGTTAATTTTAGTTCTCTTTTGTATGGTGACTGCGCGAAGTGCAGCAATGGCTTTCAACCGATGGGCAGATCAGGAATTTGACAAACATAATCCCCGAACAGCTATTCGTGAAATTCCAATAGGAACTATTTCTTCACGTTCCGCCTTATTATTTGTTCTTATTAACACCGTTTTGTTCATGGCTTTTGCCTATTGGATTAACTTTTTGTGTTTTTTACTTTCTCCATTAGCCCTTGTGATAATTCTTGGATATAGTTACACCAAGCGATTTAGCTGGCTATGCCATGTGTTTTTAGGCCTTGGCTTGTCATTAGCTCCCGTTGGAGCCTATTTAGCAGTTACCCAGCGATTTGATATCCTTCCTATTTTGTATGGAGCTGCAGTAATAACCTGGGTGGCAGGATTTGATATTGTATATGCTCTGCAGGATATAGATTTTGATGAACATGAGAAATTAAAATCCATTCCAGTAAAATTTGGAATTTCAAAATCATTATTTATCTCCTCTATATTGCACACCTTCACCGCTATATTTATTATTTCTTCTGCCTATATTTTGTACGCTGATTATGGGTTAAGTTTTTGGATGTTCCTTTCTTCATTTTGTTTTTTAGCTCTATTGTTTTATCAACATCTTCTTTTATCGAAATTTAATGTAGAAAATATTAATCTAGCTTTTTTCACCACCAATGGATTGGCGAGTATTATTTTAGCGATAGGCACTATTTTGGATTTTTATATTTAATCAACGCTAAATCGTATTAAAAACATTGTTTAACATACCTATTGAATTAAAATATTCAATGATTAATTACAACTGCAATTATTTGTGTTTCCTAAATCATATCGTTAAATGTTACGCAAATTTAAATTCATGAATCTGTATAGAATCAAAAGTTAGCTTATTCATTTATAAAATCTAAGTCTTACTATCTATTCATTAAAATAAGGCGTAAGTAAACCCAATATTAAAATTAGTATTTAGAAAGTTATTTTGATTGAAAGCTTGGTTGTAATATGGGTCAGAATATATTGAAAATGTAAGTTGAGTCCTAAATTTAGAGCTTATATAATAATAGTGATTGAAAGTCAAGCGAGCATTGACACTTGACTCATTAACAGTATAATTAAATCCCAACACCGGATAACTAAAGTCATAATTAAAAAAATCTTGAAAATAAAGAAAGTTTATATTATTCGAATTATTATCAAGTAAATAGGGGAAGTTTATTAAACTGGAATAATTAAGGAGGCTTTTTTTATTGCCAAAACCTGCAGATATGTTGCAATTCATGAATGACCGCGTATTTGGATAATAATGTAATAAAAGTTCAGCTTCCAAATGGTACCAATCCTTAATTAAACCATATCGCTTGTTTTTATCTCCAAGAAGCGAATTGAATCCGTATTCCCCATGAAACAAATAATCCAATTGCCAATGGATGTTCAGTGGTCGGTGTCTTTGGTATTCAGCAAAAATAACAGGTGTTATATTTGTATACCTGGTATTGGTATTAATGGCAGAATCTTCAATTTCATATTGATCAATATAGTATGTAATACTCCCCTAAATTAGGACCAGAGGTTTAGTTAAAAAAAACTCTTAAATTTACTAAACCAAATGAAACAAACACGTCGCAAATTTACTGCAAGCTTTAAGGCCCAGGTGGCTTTAGAAGCTA
>JALYPU010000147.1 GCA_030856215.1 Bacteroidota bacterium | reverse complement strand
AGGTGCGTGAGCATTTGTGCGTTAATCACCCAGTCACCAGATCACCCAGTCATTAAATCATTTCATGACTGGGTGATTTGATGATCTTGTGACTGGGTGATTTCAAGAAAGAGCGTGAGTATTTGTGCGTTAATCACGCAGTCACCAGATCACCCAGTCATTAAATCACCCAGTCACCAAATCCCCCAGTCACCAAATCATTTCCCGTTGTTTGTGCGCGCTGTTTTTCGGCTGGCGGAGAAGATGGCGGTGAGCTGGTTCGCTTCGTTGGAAAGTTTAGCGCCTTGTGCTGTGGTTACTAAACCGATTTCGATGGCTACTTCAAGCCAGAATAATGTTTCGTCAGATTCTTCTTCGACGATTGCCATTTTCGAAATAAAATCACGTGATGAGCGGGCCCTGCATACTGCGCGGTAATTTGCAGCAACAGAAGTAGCGCTGCGGATAATTTGTTTCTTAATCGTAAACCCTTCGTCGTTCTTCGGGAATAATCTCGTTAAATAAATAATGCCAATTGAAAAGACCTTAGTCCTTTTCTTCAAATCTTCAGATGTCATGTTTCTAATTTTTATAAATAATAACCTACTCAAATAAACAATCTTAATTCTCCTTGTACTTTTAAATCACCCAGTCATTAAATCACCCAGTCACTAAATCCTCCCTTGAGGCAATGTTTCTTTTTGATATTACAATTTCGATATTGAGCTTATTGTGGAAAAATATATTGTGATGAAATTTTGTGGGGGGCAAATGAAGGGGAAATTTTTGAGGAAATGAAATGTTGGGGGGAGATTAAACGGAGTTAAATGTTTGTAAGCGTTTGTTGTCGGGTAATGGGGAGTGGTTGGATTTGGTGGATGGGGATTTTTGGGTAAATTTCGGGGGGCAGATGCGTCAACCCGTTGGTTATGTGCAACCCTTAACGGCCCACGAAACGGACAAAAAATTAAACAAATAAAATGGAGACAACAGAAGAGAACAAATCGGAAGAAAAATATAGACGAGTACTGGAATTAGCCCCAGACGGCATAGTTGTTATAGGTTCTGACCGAAAAATTCAGATAGTAAATATACAGACAGAAAAACTGTTTGGCTTTACGAGAGACGAAATGATTGGGAAAGGAGTGGAAATGCTTATGCCCGAACGCTTCCGTCATGGTCATCCTGAGCAAGAACGAAAATTCATTGAAAAACAAAAGCCCCGAGAAATGGGTGTTGGAAAGGAATTATTTGGAAAACGAAAAGATGGAACCGAATTTCCAATAGAAATAAGTTTAAGTCCAATACAATCTGATGAAGAAGGTACAATTGTGTTAGCAACTATTCGTGATATAACTGAACGAAAAAAAATTGCAACAGAATTGACAGAAGCAAAAAACAAAGCTGAAAGTGCCGCAGAAATGGCAGAAGAAGTATTGAAATCCAAGCAGCAATTTTTAGCGAACATGAGTCACGAAATCCGAACACCAATGACTGCCATAATTGGGTTTACAAAAGTGCTGTTAAAAACCGATTTGTCTGCAAAACAAATAGAATATTTACAAGCTATAAAAACGAGCGGAGATGCATTACTAGTGCTTATCAATGACATATTGGATTTAGCAAAAGTAGATGCGGGAAAAATAGCATTTGAGCAAACACCATTCAAAATGGACTTATTCTTATCAAATATACTTCATTTGTTTGAAATAAAAATTCAGGAAAAAAATTTAGCGTTGGTTAAAGAATACGACAGCAAAATACCTGCGGTATTGGTAGGCGACTCCATTCGTTTACAACAAATTTTTTTAAACCTTATGAGTAACGCTTTAAAGTTTACAACAAAGGGAAAAATTACAGTAAGTGTTCGTATGTTGTATGAAGATGAAGCGAAAGCAACCATTGAATTTTCCGTTACAGACACTGGGATCGGCATTGCAGAAGAAAACTTAGAACAAATTTTTGAAAGTTTCCAACAAGCAACAAGCTCCACTTCAAGAATATTCGGGGGAACAGGACTAGGACTTGCAATCGTTAAACAATTAGTGGAAAAACAAGGTGGAACTATTGGCATAAAAAGCAAAATAAATGAAGGCTCAACTTTTATTTTCACTTTAAGTTTTCAAAAAACACAGTCAGAAATTGAATTAGAAAGTAAAGAGTTGGTATTAGACAATGAAATTAAAGACATAAAAGTATTGGTAGTTGAAGATGTTAAACTCAACCAATTATTGATGAGAGTAATTTTGGACGAATTCAAATTCAAACACGATATTGCAAGCAATGGAAAAATAGCAATAGAAAAATTACAAAAAGAATCTTACGATATTATTTTGATGGACTTGCAAATGCCCGAAATGGATGGATTTGAAGCTACAGATTATATTCGTAATAAAATGAACTCTAAAATCCCAATCATAGCTTTAACTGCAGACGTAACATCGGTGGACTTAGCTAAATGCAATGCTATTGGCATGAATGATTATATCGCTAAGCCTCTGGACGAAAATATCTTGTACAAAAAAATAGTTGACATATTAAAGAACTAATCTCGTGACACTTGGATAAAGGGCAGCACATAATCGAGTAGCCCGCCCCACCAGTGTTAACTGATTGCTAATGCTTCGGAGTTAATCCGCGCATAAGAGATTTTCACTCTCCGGCTTTCGTTTTCAGTAATGAAAAGAACTATATTTATCATTCAGGGCGCACACATCACAAAAAAAAATGGCAGGGGAAGTGCGAATATAAACAGTTGTGCAACTAATAAAGCTTGGTAGGTATAGACAGTTTAGTGTTCCAAAGTCGCCACTTCTTTTAGCTGCAAAAAGTCAGGCTGTGAAAAAACTAAAACGAAATCGCAGAGAATCGCTTAATGAAAAATTGCGAAGGTAGGTACCCGAATACTAACAACAGAAACGCAGCTTTTTCACAGACTTACGTTATAAGCAAGCTTAAAGGACGACAGTACAGCCATCAGACGTACAAATAAACGACCAGACTTCTGATTTTCAAATTAACTTTCGGGCGACAAAAACTCGGTTGCCAATTAGCTGTAATTCGACACCGACCTTCCATTTTGCGAACACTCAAGCCAACAAAAGGGTTTAAAATTTTACCCGCCGCACATTTTACAAAATAATTTTAGACCACCCACATTGGCACATTTGCGGTTTGCCCTTTCACACAAGCCGACACAAAAGCAAACTCCAAAAGAGCCAATTACCCACTGCACCAGATGATTTTCGTCATGTTTTGAAACTAATTTAAAAAAAAACTGGGTGATTTAATAGAATTTAATCAACTTTGTGAGCGAACATTCACTAACAGCCGAAACAAAAAGCAAAATGAACGGCAAAAATAACATCGCAATTGGTTTCCTGACAATGGGGCTTTTTATGGCTTACGGCTTTCTATTAATTTACCTGCGCGACTTTGCTCCGGGTAAAGAAGAATGGGTAAACTCATACAGTATTGGAAAACACTTTGAAAGCAGATTAGCTCACGTTCACGGAAACTTATTTGCATTCCTGAATATTCTCATCGGTTATTTTTTAATCCATTTCAAAGACAAACTCCAAAATGTAAAAGCCATTTCTTGGTTGGCACTTACTGGACTTCTTATGCCAATAGGAATTTTGACTGAAGTCTATTTCGGCTTGCCTCCAGCTTTAGTATTACTTGGAGCAATTGCTATGACAGCTTCGGTGATTTGGTTAGGCGTTGCTTTTATAAAAATGAAATCAAAAAACTAATAGAAATCAAAAAATGACAACTACAATATCTGATAGACAGCAAGAAATTATTGAAGCAGCTGGTAAAATACTTACAACATCGGGTGTAAGTGGTTTAACAATTAAGAACCTTGCTAAAGAAATGAAGTTTTCTGAAAGCGCCATTTATAGACATTTTACAAGCAAGGAAGAAATAATTATTTCCTTACTAGAATATCTAGCTAGGAGTATGGATGAACGCTATACGAATGCAATTTCAGTTGAACAAACACCTGAAGAAAAATTCGTTACATTATTTCAAAACCAATTTTCATTCTTTAAAAAAAACCCTCACTTTGTGGTTGCGGTATTTTCTGACGGACTGATGGAAGAAAGCCAACGCATCAACGAAACAATATTGAAAATAATGGGTGTAAAAATGAAACACCTGATGCCTATTATTTTGGAAGGACAACAAAAAAAAGTATTTACAAATTCAATAACATCCGATGAATTAATGCACGTCGTAATGGGAACTTTCCGACTACAAATGTTTAAATGGAGAGTTGCAAACTTTCAATTTGACATAAGTAGAAACGGAGACAATATGATACAATCGGTTTTAACACTAATAAAAACCAAATCGAAATGAAAAAATACTTCCCCTACGTATTAGCAGTTATATTGGCTGGTTTTGGCTTGCTTACTTTGTTTTTAAGCACTTCCGTAATATTCGATTTATTAGGTATCAGAGCCAAAGAAGGTAATTACGTATTGTTTGTGGTTTGGGCAAATTTCATCAGTAGTATTCTTTACCTTTTTGCTGCTTATGGGTTTATCAAAAGCCGGAAATGGACTACATCGCTTGTTGGAATTTCAGCACTCATTCTAATAGCAGCTTTTATCGGTCTTAAAATTCACGTTAATTCAGGCGGAATTTATGAAACAAAAACTATCGGTGCAATGATTTTTAGAATAGTTGTAACGCTTGCATTTACAATCATTGCATATTTCACAATAACAAAAAAGAAAATATGAAAACGATACCAACAATTTTAGCTGGAAGCATTTTATTATTCTCTTGCAATAATACAACAGAAGAACAAGAGAAAATAAAAACGGAAACTGTCTCACAAGAGCAAGAGCATGAACACAACGAAAACGAAACCATTGAGCTGAACAATGGCAAAAAATGGAAAGTAGATGAAAATATGATAACTCATATTCGCAATATGGAAAATGATGTATCGAATTTTAAAGGGACAACATTGACAGAATACAAAATCCTGTCGGAAAACTTACAGAAAAACGTTGATTTGCTTACTTCCAATTGCACAATGAAAGGTAAAGCACACGATGAACTGCATAAGTGGCTGTTGCCGTACATTGACCTGGTAAAAGAACTTTCAGAGGCTAAAGACGAAACTAAAGCAGCAAAGCAATTTGAATACATTCAAACTTCATTCCTAACATTTAACCAATATTTCCAATGAATATAAAAGAATTACACGCACAAGAAAAAACCGTTTCAGCCACTTCTCTTTTCAAAAGCGAAATCGGCAACGCAACTGCCATACAAATTTTGAAAGGCGGAAAATTAAAAGAGCATATTACCAAAACTCCTGCAATATTGATTTGTATTGAAGGAGAAGTAATTTTTGAAAACGAAAAAGGCATAAAAGAAACACTTATGTCAGGTGATTATGTAAACATTGAACCAATGGTAAAACATTGGGTTGAAGGAACAATTGAAAGTCAATTAATTCTGATTAAATAAAAAAATTTAACCAATGAGGTTAGTGAATACTCACATACATAAAGTAATCCTTTTTCTCTTTCTGATAGGATTTCAAGCAATACAAGCCCAAGTCTGGACATTACAGCAATGTATTGACACAGCACAGGTTTATAATAAAAATCTGCAAATGGGTAGGAATAATATTGCAATTGGTGAACAAAAGCAAAAAGAAGCGATAGCCAATTTAATTCCAAAAATAACGACAAATGCTGATTACAAATATTTCACAAACCTACCCTATCAGTTTTTGCCTCTTTCAACATTCAACCCCGCAGCACCAGAAGGACAGTTTAAAGAAGCTCAATTTGGTGTTCCACATAACATCAATGCAAACTTACAATTGTCGATGCCTTTGTATAATCCGCAAGTTTACGGTACAATTCAAACTACTAAAATCGCATCGACATTAATAGAATTACAATACCAAAAAACCGAAGAACATATCTTTTTTGAAATTTCAAATCTGTATTACAATGCACAAATTTTATCTCATCAATTGGCATTTATTGACAGCAATCTTGTGAATGCCGAAAGGCTTTTAAAAAACATACAACTACTCAATGAACAATTACTAGCCACAGGAACAGATGTAAGCAAGGTAAAATTGCAGGTATCACAATTAACAACCCAAAAAGAAAATATCAGCAGTAAATATGAGCAAGTTTTAAATGTTTTGAAATTTGCTATGGGAATATCCCTTGAACAAAGCTTACAAATTGAGACAACCATTCAATATCAAAATGCTATCGAATACAAAAGTTCATCAACTTTAGATATTCGAATTGCAAAAACTCAAAACCGCATATTGTCAAGTGAACTAAGCACTTTAAGCCAATCAAGATTTTTGCCGTCGCTTAATCTTATTGGAATGTATGGCACAACAGGTTTTGGATATTACAAACAGCCTAATGAATTTTTAAAATTCTATCCAATTGGTTTTGCAGGTATTCAACTCTCTTATCCACTTTTTAACGGAACAGTTACGCAACGGAAAATAAATCAGAAAAAGTTTGAACTCCAAAACAATGAACTTCAATTTGGACTACTTACCGAACAAAATGAAATGCAGGTTAAAAATGCAAAACTGCAAAGAAATGTTGCTAAAAAATCAGTTGAAACAACAACAGAACAAATTGAACTTGCAAAAATTATTTATGAGCAAAATATTCTTCAACAAAAACAAGGAACAGCAAGTCTAACAGATGTTTTGCTTGCTGACAATGCATTACGAGAAGCACAACAAACTTACCTATCTGCGGTAATTGATTATCTAAAGGCAGATTTAGAACTTAAAAAATTAACAGGGAATATTTCAACATCTAAATAATCATTACAATGAATATAAAAACATCAATCTTAAAAAAAGCATTATACATAATCATACCATTGTTATTAATTGCCTTTGTAGTAATCAAGTTGAAAAACAACAAAGAAATTACACAGAATAAAGTTTATCAATACGATAAAGAACAAGCTATAAATGTTCTGGCAGACACCCTGCAAATTGAAAATGTGAATGCTGAATGTTTCTATTCAGGAACATTCGAGCCAAACAAGGAAACTAGAATCAGTGCGGAAATGCAGGGCAAGATAAATGAAGTTTTAGTTGATGTTGGTAGTGTTGTAAGCAAAGGGCAAGCATTAATTCAATTGGATAATTCATTATTGAAACTGCAACTGCAAACAAGTGAAGTGCAAATTGAAGGTTTGGAAGCTGATGTAACCCGTTATTCAATTTTGGCTAAAGCAGATGCTATACAAGGCGTCCAGTTAGAGAAAGCAGCGTTAGGATTGAGATCTGCTAAAGTTCAAAAGGCAACATTGCTTGAACAAATAAATAAAACAACTATCAAAGCGCCTTTCAATGGAGTAGTTACTGCAAAACTGAGTGAAGAAGGGGCATTTGCAGCACCTGGAATTCCTTTACTTCAAATAACTGACATTACCAATTTAAAATTCACGGTAAATGTTCCTGAAAAAGATTTAAGTCAATTCAAATTAAATCAAAGCTATTCTATAACAGCAGATGCTTATTCAGAACTTTCATTAATTGGAAAAGCTACTTTGATAGGTAGTAAAGCTAATATGGGAAGTAGCTTTACTATTCAGTTTTTAGTAAATAACACATCCGATTTGAAAATAAAATCAGGAATGTTTGGAAAGGTGAATTTGAAAAATGATACACAAGAAAAGGGAATTATTATTTCATCCTCAGCTATCGTTGGGTCTGAAAATCAACCACAAGTTTACCTTATAAAAAACGGTAAAGCAATCTTACAAAACATTATCATTTATAAAAAGATACAGAACAAATCAGTTGTGTCAAGCGGTTTAAAAACAGGAGATGTAATTGTAACGAATGGCTTTATAAATCTTTTTGCTGGTGCGAATGTAATTACTAAATAAAATCAGCGAAAAATGAACATTACAGAAATTTCAATCAAACGCCCTTCGCTTATAATAGTGCTGTTCAGCGTATTTACTTTATTAGGTTTTATCGGATATAAAAATTTGAGTTATGAATTAATGCCTGATTTTAATCAGCCAGTAGTTGTAATCAAAACAGTTTATCCGGGAGCAGAACCAAATGAGGTAGAAACATCGGTGTCACGAAAAATTGAAGATGCCTTATCCAACTTAGAAGGGGTAGATTACTTGGTAACAAAGTCATTGCCTAACGCCTCTATCATTATTGCAAATCTAAAATACGGAACTGATTTAGATAAAACAATGCAGGATGCTCAACGCTATATTGATAATATCCGCAAAGATTTACCGCAAGATATTTTAAGTCCTGTGATGAGTAAAGTTTCGCCAAATGACTTGCCCATAATGTCTATTAGTGCTACAAGTAATTTGTCAGCAACTGAGTTTTATCAAAAAATGAAAGACGATTATTTCCCACAAATTCAACAAATAAAAGGGGTGGCAGAAATTACCATTTTAGGAGGAGAAGAAAGAGAAATACAAGTAAAAGTAAATCAGGACAAACTGAAACTTTACAAAATTTCATTGTATCAGGTTGTTGAAGCTATTAACCGTTCGGGCTTGGACTTACCCGCAGGTAAAGTTCAAACTGAAAAAGAAAGTAATTCCATTCGCTTAACTGGAAAATTTACAACCTTAGATGATATTAAGAATGTGCAGGTAGCAATGCCTGTTTTAGGCAGTCCAATTTACGTAAAAGATGTTGCGAATGTTATAGACGGTGTAAAAGAAACAACCTCTATTAGTCGCTACAATGGTAAAAACGGCATTGGCTTAATGTTGAAAAAACAAGGTGATGCTAATGCCGTTGACGTTTCAAAATTAATTCGTGCAAAATTCAAATCTATTGAACAACAGAATGCCAATTCGGAAGTGAAATTTATTATTGCGGACGATAGCACCGACAACACCATCGCAGCAGTTAATTCGGTTGTGTTCGATTTGATTTTAGCAGTAATATTGGTTTCACTAGTAATGCTTCTATTTCTAAGAAGTTTCAGAAACTCACTGATTGTTATCGTTGCAATTCCAACTTCTTTAGTTACCGCATTTGCCGTAATGTGGCTTTTGGGTTACACACTCAATTTAATGACTTTGCTTGCAATGTCTTTAATCATTGGCATATTGGTAGATGATGCAGTGGTAGTATTGGAAAATATCCAAAAACATTTAGACAAAGGAAAAGACAAACGAAATGCTGCAATGGATGGTCGTATGGAAATTGGCTTTGCTGCATTGTCAATCACATTAGTTGACATAGTTGTTTTCTTGCCAATTCTTTTCTTACAAGTATTTGTTGCCGATATGCTCAAACAATTTTCGGTAGTTGTAGTAACTTCAACACTTACAAGCTTATTGGTCGGTTTCACTCTTACGCCTTGGTTGGCTTCGAGAATTGGAAAGAAAGAAGATTTGCAGCCAACTAATTTTTTCAATCGCTTTTTGCTTTGGTTTGAACATCAACTAGAAAAATTTACCAATTGGTATGGCAGACAATTAGAATGGGTTTTAAGCCATAAATTGATCTTCACAGGAATTGTACTGTTGCTTTTTGTAATGACTTTAGGTATTATGAAACAAGGTATTATTGGTAAAGAACTAATATCAACGGGTGACCAAGGAAAATTTAGAATGGCTTTAGAGTTTGATAAATCAACTTCTATTCATCAAAATAATTTAATTGCTCAAAAAATTGAAACCTACATTATTCAACAACCCGAAGTTGCCACAGTATTTAGCAATATTGGCGGACCAAGCACAGGCATTGGAAATCTGGGTGTTGGCTCAGCCAATAAAACAGAATTTACCATTCAATTAAAGTCAAAAAAAGAACTTAAAAATGTGCCGACAGAAACCTTTATGAAAAAACTTCGGGAAGATTTAAAAACAAAATTTCCCAGTATCAACTATTCAATGGCAGCCTTGGGTTTAATCCCTCGTTCTGCACCCATTGAAATTACATTGAGCGGAAGTAATTTAGATTTAGTGATGAAAAGCGGAAATGATTTAAAAGCAATTATTGAAAAAATTCCCGGTGCTGATAATGTGCGGTTATCCGTAGAAGCAGGAAGTCCCGAATACAAAATTATTCCCGACAAAGATAAAATGCAGCGATTAGGTTTGACAACAGCTTATGTTGGAATGAACCTGAGAACAGCTTTTACAGGAAATGATGATGCCACACTTACTGAAAGCGGAACAGAATATCCAGTAAGAATTTGGTTAGATGAATTTAGCCGACAAAATTTTGAAGATGTTCAGCAACTTTCCATCATTAACCCGATGGGATTACCAGTTGAAGTTTCACAATTTGCAAAAGTAGAGCAAGGCAATTCTCCATCATTATTGGAAAGAAAAGACCGCCAACCAGCAGTTACACTTACTTCTGACGCATTAGGAAGACCCTCTGGAACAGTTGCGGATGATGTAGTGGCTTATCTAAAAGAAAATCCACTTCCAAATGGAATACAAATGACTTGGGGTAGCGATATAAAAAGACAGAATGATAGTTTTGGTGCATTAGGTTCCGTATTGCTAATTTCGTTTCTGTTGATTTACCTTATTATGGTAGCACTTTACGATAGTTTTATTTATCCATTTGTAGTTTTATTTTCTATTCCTGTTGCAGCAATTGGGGCATTTTTCGCATTGAATTTGTCGTTAAGCAATTTAAGTTTATTCGCCTTATTGGGTTTAATTATGCTAATGGGCTTGGTTGTGAAAAACGCTATTCTAATTGTGGATTTTACCAATCAACTAAAAGCAGAAGGCAAACATTTTAAAGAGGCTTTAATCATTGCAGGAAAAGGCCGTATGCGACCAATCCTAATGACAACGCTTTCAATGGTTGTAGGTATGCTCCCTATAGCAATGGCAACAGGAACAGCAGCAGAATGGAAAAACGGATTGGCCTGGGTTATTATTGGCGGTCTGCTTTCATCTTTAATGTTGACAGTATTTTTAGTACCTATGGTTTATTACTTAGTGGACACAGCGAAAGAAAAAATAAATCGTAAAAATAATTGAAATGAAAATATCAATTATAATACTAATCGTAATTGCATTACACTTTATTCATTTGATACTCCCAATGCAGATACTTATTCCTTAACCATAGAGGTAAATAGTTTAAGAAATGCAAAAGGAGAAGTTCAGTTTGCATTGTATAACAAAGACGGCTCAGTTCCTGATGAAGATTATGAGAATTATTACAAAATCTTAAAAGGCAAAACTATTAACAGCTCATATACGATTACTTTTAAAAATGTTCCATCAGGGAAATATGCAGTTAACATCTTACACGATGAAAACAAGAATGGCAAAATTGACAAAGGTTTTATTTTGCCGACAGAAGGTATAAGCACATTTGCAATTCACACAAGCCAGGGCACAGACCAAAAATTGCAAAAGAGCTTGCACCTTCGCCACCCCAATAAAAATTATTATCTAAAATCTCCCTTCTAAAATTTTAAAACCCTGCAACTGCACCTTCGACAAAAAAAACGGCTTGACAATTACAGCAATTCAAACGGCAGACAGGAACTTTTCAAACACGACAGACAGAATGCCAGCTTATAACAGCAGGTCAAGCGCAATTTAGGCATTTCTGAAAGCTGATCATTTTCGTTTCTTTGTAACTTCGTCTTAGGCTGAATTATTTCGGTCACCAATCCCAAACTGCGCCTGTGAGCAAAACGTTAGATGTACTTCATGAACACATCATTAATTCAAACATTGCAATTCCCCCTCCCCACTTCACTCAAAATCCCCCCTATCCGTTCCCAATCCTCATTTTCCTTCTCATTCTTATGATACAATTCTATAAAAACTATTTTTCCCTCTCCCTCAAAGTAAGCATAAACCAACCGCAAACCAGAATTGACACCACGACCTTTTAATGCTTTGCAGGCAATCTTTTTTACTTTGATAATACAAGTTTTCAAGTCCAGATTATCAATCCGAAAACTAAAGGGCGGCCTTTCATCCGGTGAGACTTCCAACACTTTTCGCACAACATCCAGATCATCATTCAGTGTTCTGTATTTTTTTAAAAGATTTTTCAAATCCTTTCTAAACTCAGCAAGTTCTTCAAAAATCATTGCTCTTCCATTTCGTCTCCATAGTTTCTTACAGAGAAAGGCGCTTCTCGGTAAAAAACTAATTCGTAATTTATTTCTTCTCCTTCTTTGGAAGCTAACCAGGGCATATCCTTGTGAGAAAAATTGCTAATGGCCGCAGCCGACCAATCACTCATTTGATCAATTACCCTGTCTATAATTTCTTTTTCACTGGCTTTTAATTCTGTCAGATCTGCTTTTTCCAAAGGGAGATAACGCGTTTGCGGATATCCATGATATTGAGTTTTTACTCTCTGCAATTGACCTTTATCAATCATCTGAAGAATAATTGTATCTAATTTTTGAGGAACGGGGCCATAAGGTAATTTACGATATTTTGCACCGGTCAACTGTTCTTCATACAACTCATAATAATTGAAGTCTGAAAAATATAATAACTTGTACAGAACAGTTTCGCCAACATTAGGCTTACCTGCACATCGCTCCAGGATATATAAAAGCACATTCTTAAATTTCCTGACTTGTAAAGTAGGGACGGAAATACGCTCAGCTGCTTTTTTTGTTCTGGCTTGTACTTTCCCTTCTTCATCCTGAGTCTCCTCATAACTATCGGGAGTAAATTCTTCAGACATAAAATCATCTAAGGAAAATTCCAATACAATTGAAAATTTTTGCATTTCAACAATATCAACACTTCTATTCCCTAATTCAATCTGGGCCAAAGATGGTCGGGAAAGTTTGACACTTTTAGCCAGGTCTTCCTGGGACAATCCCTTCAGTTTACGAAGTCCAGCTATCCGCTGACCAATTTGTTTCTGTGACAGTTTTATATTCATGTAGGCTAAATTTTACTCTTGACGGACAAAGATACCCGATGTTTCAATATCAAACAATCAATTGTTCTATTTTATAAATAAGTGTATCCAATGCAAAACATTAAATCTGCGTAATCCGCGAAATCTGTGGCAAACCCGATACTGCGACGAATTTTTCGCATTATAAAGCAGGCACTAAATGCCCCCCGTCAAAGCCGCTCAACTCACCGACCGAACAAAACAGATAACATCCTTCCGAAAAAAACAGCTCCAAACCTATCCTAATTACCTAATTTCCAATTTCCCCCTTTTCTCTGGCAAGAAATCTGTAATTCAGCACAGCAACCCACTTTTATCCGTCACTACTTTTGTTATCTTTATAACCACAGGCTTGTCTACCGAAGCTAATTTTAAGCATAGATAGACGACCACCAACAACCTCCTTCTCCTCATGAAAAAAATTTACTCAAGTCTTGTAGCGCTATTGCTTGTGGCAGGCGCATACGCACAAACAGCAACCACACCAACAACACCGCCTCCTTCCAACTGCTACACCCGCTGGGAAGAAAAATTTGAAGAGCGCGGCGCTACTGAAGTGAAAGACGGCGTTTACGATGATATAATTATTTCCGTGCGCTCCGGGCCTGATGCGCAATGCTACTCGGGCAAAGTAGAAGTGAAAGAAGGAAAGATTGTAACCATGTGGCGCAAGCTTGCCGATGGCACTTATGAAGTGTATAAGCCGAAATTGAAATACGAAATTCCGATGACCATCACCAATGGAATTTCAGCAACATTACTCACCACAGACGACGCGCTGATCAATGTTATTTTTCCGAAAACATTAAAGCCGAAAAAAGTAGGTTACACTTCGGCGCCGGATCCTCCGCAGGATTGACTTCGATACGGTTTCGAAGCAACCATATCGAAATCAAACTGAAATTTCAGTCGAAACCTACTCAGTCTGACAATATTCAAAAAATCATCGCGATAGTTCGGGATCCGGATTTGAAAAACAAAGGTGCCAACAAGAATTTTTGAATATTGAATTTCTCCCCATGAAAAAGCAACTCGTCCGCGGCGGAAAAATTTCCTACAGGATCTTTGAAGGAATAGTGCTTTTTGTGGCTTCTTATTTTTGCATTTCCGCTATCTGCTCATTTATTCCTGTCAATACAGATTACATAAAACCTGCCGACGGAATAACGATTGCTGTAATTTCGAATGGTGTACACACCGATATTGTAGTGCCGGTCAAAAATGAACTTTGCGACTGGACAAAAACATTTTCTTACACGACGGTTAAAAAAGCCGACAGCACGTATCGTTATCTTTCTTTCGGCTGGGGCGATAAAGGTTTTTTCATCAACACACCCACGTGGGCCGATCTCAAAGCAAGCACTGCTGTAAATGCCATGTTCTGGATGAGCACATCGGCCATGCATGTAACGTGGAAAAAAAATATAGTTGCCGGTCCGCGTTGCCACATCATTACCATCAACAAAGAAAATTATCTCGTGTTATGTCAATACATTCAACTGACATTCTCGCCCGGTAACACTAATCTTCCGCAACATATAAATGCTCCCGGCTACGGCATGAACGATGCATTTTACGAAGCAAAAGGGCGCTACAATCTTTTTCACACCTGCAATGTGTGGACAGGAAACGGATTGAAAAAAGCCGGCGTAAGAGTTGCGTTATGGACGCCGTTCGAAAAAAGTGTGTTCAGGCAATTACCTTGAGGGATACGAAAAACGAAATGAGGGCGAAAAAGTGCGAAAAACGAAATTAAAAAACGAAAAGCTACTAAAGGATTAAATAACCTTTTAGTAGCTTTTCGTTTTTCGTACTTTTTCGTTTTTAATTTCGTTTTTCGTACCCCAATCATCTCAACCGCTGCGGATAATCCAACCGATAGTGCAAAATGTTTACTTTCCCTTTATCAGCAATTATTGAATCATCAACCAACACAGGCAATGTAGTATCAGCAGGAAGCTGTTCCAATTTTGCAGGCATTATCCTTTTTTTCGTTTTGTCGGGATACAAATAGAAAAGCTGTTCGTGCATCGACTTTTTAATGTACGCCACATCTTCATTCAGCAGAATATCGCCATCCCTGTCGAAATTAAAATAAAGAGTATCTGAAGTGTTGCGCGCGTTTGTAGGTGCGTCTTTGGTGTGATTGAACAGCACATTCAGCTTGCCGGTGTAACCCGAATTCACCACAAAAATATAAACAGGCCGCTTGTAAGGTTCCTTAATATTCACATACCACAGCACAGGCGCAAGCACGCACGCCACCTGCATTGCCACATCCCATTCCCATTGCAATTTTGCCAGCGAAAGTATAACCGCAATCGCAAGATAAATGCCCGCACCCGCCGGAAAATAATACCAATACGTTTCAAGCTCCGCATTTCCCACCCAGTTCCACACATACGCCATCACAAAAATTGCGAGCAGCGCGTAAGAAACAATAGCAATCGGGTAACGGTAAAATTTCATCTTCGAAAGGGTATTGGGTAGTGGGTATTGAATATTGGGTATTGGGTACTGGATAAATTACAAGTACGTAATGAAACAATATATTTTGTCTCACTACCCAATACTACTTCACTACTTCACTTCTTCAATCTCAAATTCATAAAACTCCATGATCTGGTTGGCCAGGAGTTTTTTGCAGGCTTCGTCCACTTTTACCGATGCAGCTTCTTTTGAATCCGCGTCAATTTCAAGCGTAATGTGTTTGCCAATGCGCACATTCTGGATTTCAGCCAGGCCGAGGTTTTTCATGCTTCCTGTCACCGCTTTTCCTTGTGGATCAAGAAGTGCTTTGAGTGGCATTACGTCTATTTCTGCTTTGAATTTCATGGTGGAGAATTTGAAAATGTGATAGTGTGTTAATGTGCTAATGAAATCGAGTGCAAATTTAAGGATTATGAGCAGAGAGATTACCTCGTTTTATTAACATTTCTCCGGCTATTCAGTCGGCGGAGCTCCTTGCTATCCGGGCTATTTTCAGGCATTCTCATGTTAAAGAGAAATTTCGCGCACATCCGGCGCACGGGAAGGCCACCAGGGCAGAAAGGCACTAAGAAAAAATTCCGGCTTTTTTGTCAGACGGCTTTTCGCTTGAGATAATCTTTTTTAATTACAATTTTCATTGGCGAAAGGCATTCTCATGTTAAAGAGAAATTTCGCGCACATCCGGCGCACGGGAAGGCCACCAGGGCAGAAAGGCACTAAGAAAAAATTCCGGCTTTTTTGTCAG
>JALYPU010000030.1 GCA_030856215.1 Bacteroidota bacterium | reverse complement strand
TCCATACACCCGATTTGACTAAATTGATGCTGGCAGATTTTGGTAAAGTCACTGTTTCGTCATCTGTATCTGTAACATCAACTCCCTGTGGATCATCGCCTGTCGCCGTCGCCGTATTTAATCGCACTCCGGCATTTACATCAGACTGGAGTATTACATACGTACCACTAAATGTTGTACTATCACATGCACCAGCGGCCAAGGTGATTGGTCCACCAATTACGGTGAATAATGGATCGGTAACACTTACATTCGTTAGGGTTACATTTCCTGTATTGCATACTTTAAAGCTATAGGATATCGTCTCACCAGCATCGGCATTGCCATCATTGTTAGTATCATTCCATACGCCCGTTTTGACAATGTTAATTTCAGGTTTAAAAATGGTGATTATTTGAGTACAACTATCCAAATTCTCACAACCATCAACAGCCACCCATCTTCTCAAAATTGCATTAATTCCGTTGCATATTCCAGCTATATTAAAATCAGTATAGGTAATATTTGTTATAGGTACCGTACAGTTATCTGTTGCTATAGCACTACCAGTATTGCTCGTATCAGTACTTTCCGCGCAGTAAATAGTAATATCTGGAGGACAAGTAATAGTTGGCTTGCTTGTATCCTGAACCGAAATTATTTGTGTGCACGAACTACTATTTCCACAGTCATCCGTGGCTGTAAAAGTTCGAATCGTAGTATAGGTTCCAGCACAAGCACCTGGGGTATTGTTATTGATATGCGTTATTGTTGGAGTCCCGTCACATAAATCTGTAGCTGTAGCATTGCCAGTTGCTGCTATCGTGGTATCTGTGGCCGGACAATTTAATGTAACATTAGCAGGGCAAGTGATTGTTGGTCTGGTGGTATCCTGTACTAATATTGTTTGCGAACAAGTGTTAGTATTTCCACAATCATCCGTAGCCCTAAAAGTTCGTATGGTGGTATAGGTCCCGGCACAAGTGCCTGGGGTATTGTTATTGGTATGTGTTATTGTTGGAGTCCCATCGCATGCATCCGTAGCTGTGGCATTGCCAGTTGCTGCTATCGTGGTATCTGTGGCCGGACAATTTAATGTAACATTTCCTGGACATGTGATCGTTGGACGGGTGGTATCCTGAACCAGTACTGTCTGGTTGCACGTACTTGTATTTCCACAATCATCCGTAGCTGTAAAAGTTCGAATCGTAGTATAGGTTCCAGCACATGCACCTGGTGTATTACTATTAGTATGCGTTATCGTCGGAGTCCCGTCACATGCATCCGTGGCTGTGGCATTACCAGTTGCTGCTATAGTGGTATCTGTGGCCGGACAATTTAATGTAACATTTCCTGGACATGTGATAATTGGCCGAGTTGAATCAATAAGCCTAATGCTCTGCTGGCAGGAATTTGTATTTCCCGTAGAATCTGTCGCAGTAAATGTCCTGACAAAAGTTCCTGTCCCACTACATCCAGTTAAACCTGCAAGGTTATCGGATCTTCTAAAAGTAACACCCGGACAATTGTCGCTAATTATTGGACTTCCGGTATTAGCGAGAGTAGTATCATACGTACAAGTAGGACTAGCATAAAGGGTAATATTGGCAGGACAGGTTATACCGGGTGGTGTGAGATCCTGATTCACAAAAACACTGGCGGTGTCAGTACATCCATTAGCACCAGTATAAATAAAATTATATTTCCCGTACGCACTAAAATTAGTAATGGTCGTATTAGGGGATCCTGGTGCCGTTATGGTCGCTGTACCTGGGTTTCCAACTTGCGCGCTCCATGTGCCTGCACTCAATGCCGCCATAGTAGCGCTACCTCCTGGTAAAACAACTACACAGTTTACATTTTGATCTGGACCAGCATTTGGTTTTGTGAGTACTGTCAGCACAATAGTATCTCTTAACGTACATGAATTTTCCGTAGTAATGGTCAATTGTAAAGTAGCTGAACTGCCTGTCACAGTTGCATTTGTTGACAGTGTATTAGGCGAAGAAATGGTCGCAACTCCTGAAACAACACTCCAGGTAGTAGATAAAATTACATCATCAGTACCTGCTGTAGCAGTGCCATTTAAGGCAAATACATTTGGAAAACATTCAGATTGATCCGGACCTGCATTTACATCACTTGATGTTAAATTCACAGGAAAAGGGGATACAATATCCACAATAGTAGCAGTTGGTGAAGGGGATGTCTTTGTCTTTATCATCACTGTGTTAATTCCCAAATCTGTACAGGTATTAAATCCACCGCCAAAAAGATTTAGAACAACACTGATATTAACAGAAACTTCAATAAATGTTGAAGGGGGTAATGATCCTGGAGTTGATCCGAATGCACCATAGGAAACCGGGATAGTCACCGTGTTTAGTGCGCCAAAAACAGCCCCGGCTGGAATTAAATTAGTCTTATCTATGTAATCATAAACTCCGGGTGAAACTTCCTCCCATCTCCAAAATTGAAAATCTACACCACCTGAAATTCCAGCACTGATGATAAAATCTCCAATAGTCCTTCCCCCATGTGGACCTGAAGAAATAAAAGTTCCTGAACCCACTCCAACTTGGGTCAGTGTGTTTTGCAAAAACTCAAAATCTATATAATTCGCACCACTAGGACTTTCTCTGTCCCCAGCTACGGTAATCCATAAATCACCTGTGGCAGAATGGCCTACATGCACCAACACATTATTGACATTATTTTTACTAGGGAGTGGATTTGTCACCCATTCCCAGGTATTTGGATCATCAAAAAACTTCTCACCTGACTTAAAATTATCATCCGGATTCAAATACGCATCAATTCTATGAAATGTTGTAGATCCATTTAAGGGAACTCCGGCTGAGGTTAATACATGTCCTCCGGAACCAGCACTTCCTGGTACCCAGTCGCCTATCCCGGTGGTTGGGTCATTGGAGGTAAGATCGCCATCTATTCCAAAACCTCCTGTAGGGATTTTAACTGGTGCTGTACCTGGCGAAATTTGGGAATAAATGGACCCCGAAAAGCACGAAAGTGTTATAAATATTAATAAGGCTTTGCTCAATTTATTTTTAATAATTAACAAATCACCCAATAGGTGTTTGTAATTATTTAATAATTGATCAGCTTTAAATACGTTATTTAGGCTTTTAATATGAAAGATGTCGGTATGGAATTTCATAAATCAAGAGATAGAATTATTTAAATAATTTTTCAGTTGAAGACTTTATATTATATGGCACAGTAACAAAATGGCATTTTGTTGAGGAAACAAATGATATCAGTTGAGATAACTGACCAAAGTTATTTTCTAAAAAAAAGAAGTGATTTGAAAAGGTTTTTAGATTATACAAAAATAAATTATTTCTTGTTTAGTCAATTTGAATTTCATCTATAATAGCATAAATTATAAGAGATCTTATAATTGCTTATAATCCTAAGGGTTAAAAAGTACTATTTTTGGCGAATTCTTAATAAGAAGGACTCGGTTTCGGGAATCATAAAAATCGTTCAAAGTTAGTTTAAAATATTTAAATTATTATATAAAAAAACAGTTTTTAATAAAATATTTAATATTTATGTATAATTAACTGTATTTCAGTATTATAAGTCAGAATAATCTATTAGCTCTCCTTATTTTATTTATAAATGGAATGAGTAGCTCCCTTATCATTGCGAAAAAACCTTTCCACTTATTATGATTTTAATTTGAGCTATTTTCAGCAAAATTTACATATACAATTATTTAAACTATAAGCTTACCAATAGTACGTTTGGAAATTTTACTTTCAATAATCAAAAGAAAAAGTTTGTTACGCATTGAAATAATAAAACCTTTCAGGGGTTGTGTCAAAATAAATCTAGGTTATTAATTTTTAAGGATTGGTTTAAAATACTTTTTTGGGCACCAGGTATTCCAAAACATATTCTTCTACGGAATACACAAAATTTTTCTCTATGCCGGGCCAAGCCTGTCCACCCAATTTACTCATTTCGGCTTTCGTGTAATTTTGATATGTGTTTTTTAAATCTTCTGGCATTGGAATAAATTCAATATTCGGTTCTAGATCCAAGGATTCAAAAACAGCCGTCGCTAATGTCAAAAAACTAATTGCTTTTCCGCTGCCTAAATTATAAATACCGTTTTCAATTTTGTTCTTCCAGGCAAATAATAAGCCCCAAACCACATCTTTTATATAAATAAAATCTCGCATCTGTTCACCGTCATTTATATCTATTTGATTGGACTCAAATAATTTAATGCAGTTATTTTTTATAACCTGGTGATAGCCATGAAATACCACAGAGGCCATCCTCTCTTTATGATATTCATTAGGGCCGAATACATTAAAAAATTTAAACCCTTGCCAGATAGGCGGTTGGTCTTTTTGTTGTAAGATCCACAGATCAATTGCCTGTTTAGACTCGCCATATGGATTTAGCGCTTTTAATTTTGGGATCAGTTCGTGATCGTCATGGTATCCGTGTGATCCATCTCCATAAGTTGCCGCACTCGATGCATAGATCAATGGAATTTGGAATTGAACACAGGCATTCCAGATGGCTTTAGTATAGTTAATATTTAAATGTTGAAAGATATCTAAATTAAATTCTGTAGTATCGGTACGCGCACCCATGTGAAATATAAAATCAACTTGTGTAGGGTGTGTCTGAATCCATGAAATAAATAGTTCCCTATCAATATATTCAACATATTTTTTTCCTGCAAGGTTAGGACTATTTTTTTTGTTGATGTGGTCTACTAAAATAAGATCGCTCCTTCCTAAATTATTAAATTGGGATACCAGGCAGGAGCCTATAAATCCAGCCGCTCCCGTTATAACTATCATGATTCTGAATGCTCATTTATATACGATTCGATGGGTGGGCACGTACACACTAAATTACGATCACCGAATGCATTATTGACCCTTCCCACGGTCGGCCAGAATTTAGTATGCTTCAAGTTGGCCATAGGGAAAGCGGCCTTTTCTCTAGTGTACGGTTTTGACCAATCATCTGCAGTAATAACTAATGATGTATGCGGAGCATTACTTAAGACATTATTCTCCGCAGGATATTCTCCTCGTGCAATTTCATCTATTTCTTTCCGGATAGAAAGTAGCGCATCACAAAAACGATCCAGCTCTTCTTTGTTCTCCGACTCAGTAGGTTCAATCATAATGGTCCCCGCTACAGGAAATGATAAGGTAGGTGCGTGAAATCCATAATCCATCAAGCGTTTTGCCACATCTTCAGCACTAACATGGGCATCTTTGAAAGGCCTTAAATCTAAAATAAGTTCATGCGCAACTCTCCCCTTTTCGCCTTTATACAAAACCTGGTATTTGGGTTCTAATCTGGAAGCAATGTAATTTGCATTTAAGATGGCATGTTTGGTCGATTTCGTCAAACCATCTCCACCTAACATTCGTATGTACGCATACGAGATCAACAAAATACTAGCGCTACCATAAGGTGCTGCAGAAACTGCCGGTACTGCACCACCGTCATCATTAATATTTAAATAAATATGATTCGGCAAAAATGATTTTAATTTATCATTGACACAAATGGGACCCATTCCCGGTCCACCACCTCCATGGGGAATTGCAAATGTTTTATGCAAATTTAAATGACAAACATCGGCACCAATTCGGGCAGGGTTTGTCAATCCAACTTGTGCATTCATGTTGGCACCATCCATATATACTAATCCGCCATTCTGATGGATGATTTCACAAATTTCATTGATAGAAGTTTCAAATACACCATGCGTAGATGGATAGGTCACCATCAGGCAAGCTAAGCGGTCTTTATATTGTTCGGCTTTCTTTCGAATATCATCTACCACCATATTTCCATTCTCATCGCACCTCGACACGATTACCTCCATCCCTGCCATGACTGCAGAAGCGGGATTGGTGCCGTGCGCAGAGGAAGGAATTAAAGCCACATCTCTATGTCCTTCCTTTCGATGTTCGTGGTAGGCTTTTATCGCTAACAACCCTGCAAATTCACCTTGCGCTCCTGAATTCGGTTGTAATGAACAAGCTGTAAATCCCGTGCACTCGCACAGATAGTTTTCTAATTCATGCATTATCTGCAAATAACCTTTCAATTGGTCCGCAGGCGTAAATGGATGAATGTTGCTGAATTCGGGCCAACTTATAGGAATTAATTCGGAAGCCGCATTTAGTTTCATGGTGCATGACCCTAAAGAAATCATGCTATGCACTAATGACAGATCTTTATTTTCCAGTCTTTTTATATACCGCATTAAAGCGGATTCTGTATGGTGTGAATTAAAAACCGGATGTGTCAGATATTCAGAAAAACGGATGAGTGCATTAGGAATCTTCAAACCGGATGCCTGAGACAACTTTTCGGTATCATTTTTATCATGCACCTGCGAAAAAACGGATAGAATTTTTTCAAGATCTGATTGATCCATTGTTTCATCCAGGCTAATTTGTATGCTGCCTTGCGTATACCAAAAATTTAACCCTTCCTTTTCTGCACGTTTTTTAATATTTTCTTGAGTAGCCGTATCAACTTTTATCGAAAGTGTATCAAAAAAATAGTCATTTGTTTGTTGAAAACCTAACGACCCTAAAGCAGCGGCTAGGCTTATTGTCATATGGTGAATTCTTTTTGCGATTGCTTGCAAACCATCCGGTCCATGGTATACCGCATACATGGAAGCCATGACCGCCAAAAGTGCCTGAGCAGTACAAATATTGGACGTAGCTTTTTCTCGACGAATATGTTGTTCTCTCGTTTGAAGTGCCATGCGTAACGCCCTCCCTCCCTGTTCATCCACAGAAACGCCAATGATTCTTCCTGGGATAACCCTTTTGAACTCCTCTTTACAAGCAAAAAATGCAGCATGGGGACCACCATAACCCATCGGTACGCCAAATCGTTGGCTATTTCCAAAGGCCGCGTCCACATTTAATTCCCCGGGCGATTTTAATAGCAAAAGAGCCATTAGATCTGTAGCCATAGCCACTAAAATGCCTGAATTTTTTGTCTTCTGAATGAACCCTTCATAGTCGTGAATAGCCCCGGTTTTATCAGGATATTGAATCAAGGCTCCAAAACAATTAGTAGGTAGATCCACCGTTTTCCAATCTCCTATTAATAGCTCAATATTCTTCGGCCAGGCTCTAGATTTTAAGACATCCAGCGATTGATCAAACACATGTTGATCTACAAAAAATACATTCGGTGTTTCTTCTTTATTCTTTTTTTCCTTAGAATGGTAAAACATCAACATGGCCTCTGCAGCAGCTGTTCCTTCGTCCAAAAGCGAGGCATTCGCAATAGGCAGGCCCGTAAGATCTGATACGACCGTCTGAAAATTTAATAAGGCTTCCAATCTTCCCTGGGCAATTTCCGCCTGGTAAGGCGTGTATTGTGTGTACCATCCCGGATTGTGAAATACATTCCGCAGTATAGCTGACGGTGTGACCGTTCCATAATAACCCTGGCCAATAAAATTTTTGTTAACTGCATTCTGAGATGCTAGTTTTTGTAGCTCTGTTAAATATTCATATTCGGATTGAGCAGCTGGAATGTTTAGATCTCGGTTTAAACGAATATTATCAGGAACGGTCTCTGAAATCAATTGATCCAGGCTAGCTACGCCACAATTGCGCAACATAGCTGACATGTCTGGCCCCAAGGATCCGATGTGTCTCCGTTCAAATTGGTCGTAACGAGGAAATAAACTCATGTTGATTCGATTTTTAAAAACGCAAAAATAGGGTAATTTGACTAGATAGTTTAATTGAGAATGTGTGGATTTCATTTTGATTGAAAATTGAAGAATCCCAAATAAAATGAGGGGTATTTTTTTTATAAATCAGCATTAACAAACTCCCAGAATGGCTATTACTTCCATCCATTAATAATCTCACATTAAAATAACATCGCTAATTTTGCAAAAATAAAATAATTATAAAATCTCCAATACTTCAAAAATTATTTTATTTCCAATTCTGGTTTTAAATACATTCCCGTATAACTTTCTTTACATGTTACGATATGTTCCGGAGTCCCGAAGGATACGATTTTTCCACCTTCACGTCCTCCTTCAGGGCCCAGGTCCAAGACATAGTCGGCTACTTTGATTACATCCAAATTATGCTCGATAACCATGACGGTATTTCCTCGATCCACTAATTTCTGTAATACCGCAATCAAATGTTTGATATCTTCAAAATGCAAACCCGTCGTGGGTTCATCCAAAATAAAAAGGGTTTTCCCGGTCTCTCTTTTAGAAAGTTCCTCCGCTAATTTTACACGTTGGGCTTCTCCTCCCGATAAGGTAGTTGCTTGTTGTCCGAGCGTAATATATCCAAGGCCGACATCATTCAACGTTTTTAATTTTCTGAAGATAGCCGGGATTTTCTCAAAAAAACTTACCGCTTCTTCTACGGTTAAATCCAATACGTCTCCTATCGATTTTCCTTTGTATAAAATTTCCAGCGTTTCCCGATTATATCGCTTTCCTAAACAAGATTCACAATGAACATACACATCAGGTAAAAAATTCATTTCAATCACGCGCATGCCTCCTCCTTCGCATGTTTCACAACGGCCTCCTTTAACATTAAATGAAAAACGCCCGGCCTTATAACCCCGTATTTTTGACTCAGGTAAATTGGTAAATAGATTTCTAATTTCTGTAAATACACCTGTATACGTTGCCGGATTCGATCTAGGTGTTCGACCGATTGGATTCTGATCAATTTCCACGACCTTATCGACGAAATCCAACCCTTCAATCCGGTCATAACTTAATGGTTTCTGTAAACTGTTGTAAAAATGGGCTCTCAAAATAGGATACAGTGTTTCATTGATCAAACTTGATTTTCCACTGCCGGATACTCCAGAAATGGCAATAAAACAACCCATTGGAAAATGGATACTTAAATCTTTTAGATTGTTTCCCTTGGCTCCATACAGTGTCAAAAACTGACCATTTCCTTTCCGTCTTTTTTCTGGAATTTCTATGCGTACTCTGCCCGATAAATAATCCGCCGTCAACGAATGCTTTTTTAAAAATTGTTTGGGAGTTCCCTGGGCCACAATTCCTCCTCCATGTTTGCCCGCACCAGGACCTAAATCAATTATATAATCAGAAGCCAGCATGATATCTTTATCGTGTTCGACCACTAACACTGTATTTCCAATAGCCGTCAATTCTTTTAATGAATCAATCAACCGATGATTATCCCGCTGATGTAACCCTATGGAAGGCTCGTCCAGAATATAGGTAATTCCAGTGAGTTGCGACCCTATCTGTGTAGCCAATCGGGTTCGTTGGGATTCCCCACCAGAAAGGCTTATAGCCGGTCTGTTCAAACTCAAATATTCTAATCCTACGTGTAACAAAAAACCAGTTCTAACCTTAAGCTCTTTAAAAATGTCCTTCCCAATATTTTGTTGACGCTGACTGAGACGCACTTCCACAATCTTTAACCAATTGTTCAAATCAGAAATATCCATATTGGCTAATTCAGCGATATTCTTTTCATCAATCTTAAAATATAAAGATTCCTCTTTGAGTCTCGCACCATGACAAGATGGGCAATCCTGGATCGCCATAAAATCTTCTGCAAATTGCCTGATTTTTTCAGATGATGAATCGTTATACCATCGTTTCAACATATTACAAAGTCCCTCATTAGCTAAATGATAGACTCCTTCAAACCAAACACTGCCAGCAGGTGCGGGAAAACTATCGTCGCCGCCATAAAGAATGGTATCAAAGGCCTTTTTTGGAATTTTTTTAACCGGGGTCGAAAAATTGAACTTATAGCGATCGGCAATTTGCTTGAGTTGTTTAAACGTCAATGTCTCCCGGACCTCACCAAATGGTAAGAAGCCCTGTTCGTTTATGCTCAGATTATCATCCGGAATAATTCTTTCAAGATCCGTTTCATTGATTCTTCCCAGGCCTTTACATTCAGGACAAGCTCCATAAGGAGAGTTGAAAGAAAATGAATTTGGAGAAGGCTCATCATAAGATAAACCCGATTCCGGGTCCATTAATTTTTTGCTGAACGGATAGATTTTATCGGTAGATTGATCCTGGATAATAACCACATCATTCCCCATACGGAGGGCCGTCTGAATACTGTATTTCAACCTATCTTCTCGTTCCTTTTTTACCTGAATACGATCTACCACTACTTCTATATCGTGTATCTTAAATCGGTCGACTTGAAGTCCAGGCGTAATGTCTTGAATAACCCCATCAATTCTTACTTTATTAAATCCTTGTTTCCGGATCTGATCAAATAAATCACGATAATGTCCCTTACGGGATCGAACCATAGGGGAAAGTATGTTTATATTCTTTTGGTCAAATAGATCAAAAATGGATTGGATCATCTGGTCTTCTGTATACCGCACCATTTTCTTTCCGGTCTTTCTGCTGTAGGCATCCGCGGTCCTCGCATAAAGGAGTCGTAGTAAATCATAAATTTCTGTAATCGTTCCCACCGTCGATCGAGGATTCCAGCCGGTTGTTTTTTGTTCAATGGATATTACAGGACTGAGACCATCAATTTTCTCTACATCCGGTCTTTCTATGTTTCCAATGAACTGCCGTGCATAGTGCGAAAAAGTTTCCATATAACGACGTTGGCCTTCCGCATAAATAGTATCAAATGCCAAAGATGATTTTCCACTACCTGAAATTCCTGTGATCACCACCATTTGGTTCCGTGGTAATTTAACTGAAATGTTTTTCAGGTTATGTTCTTTCGCACCGATTACTTCGATGTGATCTAGATCGAGATATGGAGACGTATTTTTCAATTACGAATTATGAATTGACTATTGACTATTGACTAATGACTAATGACTATTGACTATTAACTATTAACTATTAACTATTGACCATTGACTCTTGACTATTTTATCTGGCAAACAAACATTCGTTGGTCATTAATAAAACCTTCCAACTGGTCTCCTATGCTCACAGGACCTACACCCGCAGGAGTCCCTGTATATATAATATCTCCATTATTTAATCGAAAAAATTCAGAGAGATAAGAAATTATTTTTTCAAATGAAAATAAAAGATCTTTGGTATCCCCTTGTTGAACGAGTTCGTTATTTTTCTTTAAACTAAAAGCAATGGATCGCTCTTTCAAATCATCTCTTGCTATCCAATCACTTAATACCGCTGAACCGTCGAATCCTTTAGCGATTTCCCAAGGCAATCCTTTTTCCTTGCAACGTTTTTGAATGTCTCTGGCCGTAAAGTCAATGCCTAATCCAATATGTGAATAATAATCTCCCGCTTTGTCTATGGGTATGGCTTTTCCATTTTTGCATATTTTTAATACTACTTCCACTTCATAATGAATGTCTTTACTGAAATTAGGAATATAAAACGCTTTATTCTCTCTCAGCAGGGCAGTGTGTGGTTTGCAAAATATGACAGGTTCCAAGGGCACCGGATTGTTTAACTCCACCGCGTGCTCTAGGTAATTTCTGCCTACACAAAAAATCGTCATAGTTTCTTAATTCAATGTTTATTTTATTAACTTAAACCTGTCAATGCTTTAACCTCTTTTAATGTGGCGATCGCGCGCTCCCTGATTTGAGCGGAAGATCTTTTAATAGCATCCTTGACGGCTTTTTTATCATTAGAAAGTTCTTGTTTACGTTCCTGAATAGGTTTCGCCAAGGCGACCACCGCATCAGCCACTTTCTCCTTCAATTGACTGTATTTCAAGCGTGCATTCTTGTGGTCATCCAAAAATTCATGATAGGAATTCAGATCCCCGCAGGCTTTTAATAACAAAAACAAGTTTTCTACACCGGGGGCCATATGGGATCCCGAATCTCCGGCGTCGGTCACAGCAGATCGAATTTGTTTTCGGATTTCGTCCTCCGTTCCAAAAATATTGATATTATGTTTATCCCCTGCGCTGGCACTCATCTTTTTAGTTGGATCGGCGGTAGACATAATTTTTGGTGTTTCCGTGTAGAGCGTTTCTGGCAAGACGAAGTATTCTTTTCCACAAACTTTATTAAAACGATTGGCAATGTTTCTAGTCAATTCTAAATGTTGATCCTGATCCTTTCCCACCGGGACATAATCCGCATGATAAATTAATATATCTGCAGCTTGTAAAACCGGATAAGTAAACAGACCAGTTGATACAAATATATCTTTATCTTTTTCTTTTATTTGGTCTGACTTTTCTTTAAACTGAGTCATGCGCTGAAGCTCTCCATAACTGGTCATACATCCTAAAATCCATCCGAGTTCCACGTGCTCTGGAATCATGGATTGTATAAAAAGGTTTTCTTCCTTGATGCCACACGCCAACAAATTCAACGCTAATTCCCATACGCTTTCCCTAAGTTTTATAGGATTATAGGGCATGGTAATCGCATGGTAATCCACAATGCTAAATGCACAAGTGAATTCATCTTGCAATTTGACCCAGTTTTGAACGGCTCCGAAATAACGTCCTACATGTAAATTGCCTGTGGGTTGGATTCCTGAAAGTATTTTCTTTTTTTCACTCATGTTTATTATGATTTAAAGGCAATACAGGAAATTTCTACGTTAACTCCCTTGGGCAAAGCGGAGACTTCTACGGTTTCTCTAGCAGGGGGACTGTCTTTAGGAAAATAGGTGGCATATACTGCATTGATATTGGCAAATTGCTTCATATCCTTTACAAATACCGTACATTTAACTACATCATCAAATCCCATTTCTGCTGCGTCTAAAATGGCAGCGATATTATCTAAAACACGGTGAGTTTCTTCCTCGATATTAGCTAAAAGTAGTTGATCCGTAGCTGGATCAATAGCTATTTGCCCTGAAATATATAATGTCCGCTTGACTCTAATTGCCTGACTGTATGGACCAATTGGTTTAGGTGCTTTATCTGTATAGATTACTTTTCGCATTGGGTATAAATAAAAAAGCTCCTGAAAGTAGGAGCTCTATGATTAGATAACATTTTTCTGAAAATAAATAGCCTGCTTTGTATGACTTATGCCAATTTTCGAGAAACTTGTAAAAAATTGGATTATGCTTCTGCAACAGGTGTTTCTTCCGCAGACTTAATTACGACTTGCCCCTTATAATACATGCTGCCCTCATGCCAATATGCATGGTGCATAATGTGTGTTTCACCTGTGGTCTTACAGATACCCAATTGAGGTACTTCCGCTTTATAATGCGTTCTTCTCTTTCTTTTTCTCGATTTAGAATGTCTCCATTTTGGATTTGGCATAACACTGCTTTTTTACTTACAATTTAATATTTTTCAAATTATCCCATGGACCTACGTCTTGAGAATAACTTTCCTCTTTTTGGATATGTTTTAATACGTCCTGGTTACAAGGTGGCTGCTGCTGGTTCTCACAGTCGAATGCCTGGATCAAAGGTAACGAGAGACATACATAATCGTATATCAACTGCGCCACATTGAATTCGTGGGCTTCGGGGGCCATGTAGATGAGGTCCGGATCTTCATCAGTTCCGATACCTCTCTTCAGGATTGCAGATTGTTGACTGGACACTGGCAATTTAATTGCGGCCAGGCATCGATCACACTGGGTATCAATATAACCCTGAATGTCAAAATCAAGAGTACTTAAATCATCCCTCTTATCCAGCATCAATACTACGGTGAAGCTTCCTTCCCTGATCGGGCTCATCTCAAAATGCTCGAAAAACCTTTTGTCCAGCTCAAAAACAAACTGGTGTGGGCCATTTTTCAATCCCAGGATCGGTATCGAATACACTTTGAGAGGATCCATATAAAAGAACGTTTCCAAAATTGGGAACGCAAAGATAGAGTTTTAAACAAAAGAATTACAGCTTTTTTCAGAAAAACTACATAAGTTTTGTAAAGTAGGCATCATCCATAGTTCCAAAGTCGATGAATGCCTGATTTAATAGCAAAATGCCAAGAAATGACGTAGAAACGAGGATTTATGGCCCAAATTATTCAAAGGGTCATGTTAAGTTTGTATGAAATGACGCTTAAAAATGGATTAAGTTTTACTTTTAGATGTTCATGGAAAATCGTCCGTTTTATACCATTTTAGGCCTTAGCATCGTATGTTACCTAATCAATGCCTTCCTTCCGGTCATGGAGATTGATTCAGCGCAGTATGCTGAAATGTCCCGGGAAATGTGGCATTCCAAAAGTTTCTTGCATATTTATGATGGGGGTAAAGATTACCTTGACAAACCACCTTTTTTGTTTTGGATAAGCAGTCTTTCTATCGGATTATTTGGTGCCAACAGTTTTGCTTTCAAATTGCCTTCCATTCTTTTCCTCATGTTAAGTTTATGGGCCTTGTACCGTTTTACCGCCCTTTATTATTCAAAAAATATAGCCCGGCAAGCGCTGTTGGTTTTAGCCTCCTGCCAAGCAGCCATGCATATGAGTAATGATGTGCGCACAGATACTATGTTAATGGCCTGGAACATGCTCAGCTTTTATTTTTTGAGTGCCTGGTATCTAAACCAAGTTAAATGGAAATATTTGATGGCGGCATCCATTTGCCTTGCATTCGGAATGATGACAAAAGGTATGATTGCCCTTATTTTACCTATCGTTTGTTTTTCCATCTTATTTCTCCTACAAAAAAAATGGAGTGATTTTTTAAAACCATCCTACGTAATAGTCTTAGTGATTATTATTATTTTATTACTGCCTATGAGCTATGGTTTATACTCGCAGTTTGACCTGTTTCCTGAAAAAATAGTCAATGGCAAAACGAATATGTCTGGCCTTCGCTTTTTTTATTGGACACAAAGTTTTGGCCGTATCACGGGTGAAAGCGAATGGAATAATCATCGGCCTTTTTATTTTCTGATGCAAAATATGTTATGGGAATTATTACCCTATACGTTATTGTTTTTTTTGGGTTTCATAGTATTCGCGAGGAAATTTTATTCAACAAAATATCTCATCCCATTTTTATGCGGGATCACCATAATCATCGGATATATACTATTAGCTACCAGCAAATACCAGCTACCGCATTATATCTATATTGTATTTCCTTTCTTTTGCCTGGTAATCGCCTGGTATTATAATGAATACATTCAGTTTCAAAAAAAATGGATGATATTCTTTTTCTCATTAGGGTTGATTTTAATGGCTGCCATTTTTTGGCTTTTGATGTACTCTTTTGGAATAAATTCATTGCCTAATTATCTATTTGCTCTGATGTCTATTTTTATTTTTTGTGCAGCCGCGCTGCATTATTATTCTCAAAAAATTTCTGCACTTCATTTTACTGCATGCATGTCCATTTCTATCAATTTACTTTTGTCAGGAATTTTTTATCCAAATATTTTAAAGTATCAAACTGGAAATTCCCTGGCCACATTTATTAAAGAACGTAACTTAGATCCAGAAGACATTGCAGCATTTCAATTTAATCCAGGTCGATCTCTTGATTTTTATTTAAATGCAGATATTCCCATGGTTGATACATTATCGGATCATTCTTTATTTATCACAGATGAAACCGGGAAAAATCTACTAGAAGAATCCAGGAAAGAGATGGAAATACTGTTTGAAGGAAATGCCCACCCGGTGAGCACGTTAAGTATGAAATTCTTGAATCCTTTGACCCGCGTGGCTCAATGTGAAAAATATTATCTACTTAATATAGTTAATAGTGAAAATTAATAAACCTAAACTGATGCAAATCTCTCCAGAATTTGAATTTAAACTGAGTCGGAATTATAGAATCTCTATATTTACGAAGTGAAGTACCTTCAACCAAGTTCAGAGCACCATAAGCAGCGTTCTCTATATGCGAACCGTCTATTAGTAATAAGGAACTATTCTTTTCAACTCTTATTCCATCAAGGCCTATGAAGTATAAATTTAATTTCCTGGTGCTGATTTTTGCGTTCTCAGGCCTTTATGTATCCGGACAAGATCTTCATTTTACTAATTATAGTTTTGCTCCTTTGTATTTAAATCCTTCCTATACAGGAAATTATTCAGGGAGTTTTCGTTTAGGGTTGGTTTACCGGGAACAATATTCCAGTTTTATCCAAAAACCCTATCGAAGCCCCATGCTGTTTATGGATAGTCCCATTATTAAAGGTCTTAGAAAAAATCATTGGGTGGGAGCCGGAATGGGCGTGTATTTTGATCGTGCCGGTGATTTGGGATTACAAAATCTGGGATTGTTGGGCAGTGCATCCTATAATATTGGGTGGGGCAAACCCAACCGTCAGGTTCTGAGTGTTGGATTGGAAATTGGTCAGGTCCAAAGACAAGTAGCTTCTCCTGATAAGGCAAAATTTGATGATCAGCTTAGTGGTGTTGTTGGTCAAAGCCAGGACCTAATGTTAATTCAAGATTATAAAGATGGTTATCCTGATTATAATGTTGGAATTAGTTATAGCCTTCAGACATCTACGTATTCCGCCTTGGAAATTGGCGCTTCATCGTTTCATATAACGAATCCTAAAATAAAATTTAAAAATGGTCAATATGAAAATCCTGTTCCACGCAGAATTAACCTGCATGCTTCGTATGGAATTGACCTAAATGATGAAATAAGTTTGATTCCAAGAACGGTTATTTCAACGATGGAAAAAAATACGAATATCCAGTTGCAAGTATTGATGGACTTTCGTTTTTTTAATACAAGTCAGGAAAAATCCAAAACTAAAACACCTAAAAATATTAAAAACATTCAATTTGGGTTAGGATATCGGTTTGGTGATGCCCTGGAATTATTGATTGGCGCAAATTATAAAAATTGGCTGGTCGGTTTATCTTATGACTATACGGTTTCAGATGCAGCAGATTTTAATAATAATTATGGTGGTTTTGAAATTGGCATCCAACGAACGTTTGTAATTTATAAAAAACCAAAAGTGAATCCTAAAGTATTTTGTCCAAGATTTTAATAACCTATTATGAAATATGTACTTTTTAGTTTTTGGTTAATGCTCTCCACAGGTATAAGTGCGCAGGATTTACATATTCAAGCAAAGGAATTACCCTGCCTTAATAAACACTTTACTATAAAGGTGCATATATTTTTAGATAGTTTAGGAAATACCAATTTTAATCCAAGCTCACTTGATGGTCCAATACAGACAGCCAATCAATTTTTTTCACCCATTTGTTTGTCGTTTTCCATATGTGAAATAGACACTATAAAAAATTATAATTTTGATAGATACGATTCTGATACTTTATTGGGAGAAATACTTTCCAAACATTATGACGCTAGAAAAATCAATGTGTATTTATTAAAGTTTGTAAAAGATGATCCTTCTTGCGGAATAGCCGCACTTGCAGGAGTAAATAATCCGAATCGAGCTTACATTTTTTTAGATAAAGATTGTCCGTCTGCGTTGAGCCATGAATTAGGGCATTTTTTTGGATTGCTACACACGTTTGAAGGGAACGGCAGAGAATTAGCTAATGGGTCTAATTGTGCTACGGAAGGCGACTTGATATGCGATACACCAGCAGATCCTTTTATAGAAAAAACGCCGTTGAGCCGATGGATTAAAGACTGTGAATTTATTCACGAAGGGTTAGATCCCAATGGACATTACTATATTCCACACACAGGAAATATTATGAGTTATTATGGTTGTGATTGTGGTTTCACAAGAGATCAATATCTAAAAATGGCTGCTACGTATCATTCAGGAATCAAAAAACTTTGGTAATATGAAGCAGATCATCGGGTTACTATTTTTTTTTATATTTCAAATTTACGCGAACCAGAGTGTTGGTCAGACTGCCAGCATAACAAAAGGGTGTGTTCCATTGTCTGTTGAATTTACTTCGCCAACTTTGAACCAATATTATTGGGATTTCAATGACGGCACTAATTCCAGTTTAGCAAATCCAAACCACAGTTTTACAAAAGCAGGCATTTACATTGTGACCCTGTATGAAGGTCAAAATGGAAATAAGATCGGAGATATCGAAATAAAAGTATTTGCTGATCCTATCATTGACATCAAAGCAAACATTACCTCCGGTTGTAATCCTCTGACAGTTAATTTTAGTACGGGAATCACCATAGATCCTGAAATAATTATTCAGGAATTTCTTTGGTCATTTGGAGATGGCTTCAGTTCTGTACTTTCTAACCCAACACATACATATGGGAACGCCGGAAGGTATACGGTTTCCGTAAGGATTAAAACTAATATTGGTGAATGTGATAAAACCTTTTTAGTAAATGATTTTATTCGGGTCAGTGGTGTGAACGTCGATTTTAACCTAGATAAATTTTTTGATTGCAATGTTCCGGCTGATTTTAACTTTACCAATCTAAGCACTCACGATCCTTCCAATACCTATTCTTGGAATTTCGGTAATGGCATTACCTCAAACTTAAAAGATCCAGGTAAAATAAATTATGATAAACCAGGCAGCTACACAATAACACTTACCCTAAAAGACAAAAACGGTTGTACATCCAAGGTATCAAAAATCATTAATGTCGGACCGCCGGTATTTTTAATACATATTCCCGATACAGTTTGTGTGAATCTGCCTACCATTTTGGATAATAGTACCCTTGGCAATAGTTATCAATGGAATTTTACAGCGGATGCTACACCCACAAACAGTTCGGTGAGAAATCCAACGGTGCGATTTAGCACTCCCGGAATAAAAATTATATCGCTGTCTGTTTCATTAGGGGGCAATTGCAAAAAAGATACTAGTTTCTCCCTTTTTGTGGAAGCTACTAATCCAACATTTACGATCGATCTGGACTCAGCATGTTATCCGAAAATCAATATTAGTTTAAATGCGTTAGTGAAAACTTATAAGAGTTATATCTGGAATGATACTGTAGTAGATGATGCAAATTATCTATACAAATTCGTGCAAATTCAACGGGACACTTTTTACCGTCATCGACCGGACACTATTAGAAATAAATTAGCTGTTACCAGTCATGCTGGTTGTGTGGCAATCGCAGAAATAGACACTATTATACAAAGACCAAATGCGATTTTGTTGCCAAACATATCAAAGGGTTGCGCGCCTTTATTGGTTGAATTTTCTGACTCGAGTTTATCAATACAAAAAATTTCCAAATGGACTCTGCTTTATGGAGATGGTTCGAATCAATCATTCAATAACAACAATTTATCCTCGCACATTTATACAAAAGCGGGAGAGTATTATGTAAAGCTGATTATTGAAACAGAAGGCGGATGTATAGATACTTCTGAAGGATTTTTTATTTATGTTGGAGACAAAATCAATCCGAATTTTCAACTGGATAAAACAGAAATTTGCCTGGGAGATTCCATTACATTTATACAAACCAATCCGGATCCAAGAATTGATTCCTGGCATGTCGACACAGATCATGGACGTTTTAACCATTGCTGGTCATCTACGGTAGCTTCACATAAGTTTGAAACAGAACCTGGTCGATTTGATCTTGAAATGACTATTGAATACAATGGATGCTTTACGGATGTATTCGAAGCAAATAAAATTAATGTCAAAGGTGCTAAATCGAATTTGAGCTACATGGTGAATTGTGCCTCGCCTTATAATATAATGTTTGAAAGTAAAAGCATAAATGCTGCGCAAATAAGATGGGATTTTGGCGATGGAGACACCTCGTTGATGGCTATGTTGACACATTTCTATCCAAGTCGAGGAAGTTATACGGTGAACCTAATCGCATCGGATCCTGCGAGTGGTTGTCCTGCAGATACCAATACCCAGATAGTGCACATAAAAGAAATCAAGGCGGATTTTGAACTTCCTTCGAAAGTGTGCGACAATGAACGATATACGTTGGATGCTTCCGCGTCTGTCGATGTAGATAGCAATTGTTATAAAGGGTTTTTATGGCTTTTACCCAACAACCGCCCGAGAGAATTAGGAAAAAATAATATTGATCATTCCTTTTTTATTCCCGGCACGAATACGGTTACCCTTATCGTAGAAGATATCAATGGATGCAGAGATACGTTACAAAAAAATACAAGAGTGTTTTCTATGGATCCTGATTTCCTGATTAATAAGGATGAGATATGTTTTCCTGTTGATTTACAATTCACCGATCGCTCTATAGGAGATACTACCATTGTAAAGTATGCCTGGTCATTTGGTTCCAACGTTAAGAATCCAAGCATACGCTTTCAGACACCCCCTCCAAATAATGAAATTACGTTGACCATTGAGGATGCGGCTGGGTGTGTAGACATGGTTACAAAAAAACTCAATGTATACCAACCCGTATCTCACATTATTTTTAACAAAGAACCTCGATTCTGTGTGGGTGAAACGTTATCATTCGATGCATTTGATTTTACTCAAAAAGGATCCTTCTTACATTTTAATTGGGATTTTAAGATATTTGGAAAAAGTGATGTAAAGAATCCAACGATCACCTTTGATAAAAGTGGAAACTTTACGATCATTTTAAACTATACTGAAGACGCTTCTGGATGTAAAGGTTCCGACAGTTTGAATTTATTAGTTGTCGATAAACCTGTGGCTAATTTCAGCTCCACGTTTGACAACCAGGGAAATATTTGTTATCCCGCTATTTTTAATTTAACAAATACGTCTAATACAGATGGTCCCGTACGCCATACATGGACGGTAGATAATATCAACTCGTCGAATCTTCTTAATCCGACGTTTGCATTTGGAAAGGGTGCTCATGAAATAAAATTATTAGTGACCTCTGATTTTGGTTGCGCGGATTCCATAACAAAAAAATATGTACTGGTAGGCCCTGAAGGAAAAATGGAAAGTGATAAAACCACGATTTGTAATGGTGGTGACATCAAATTTAATATTGCGGACACCTCAGATGTCAGTCAGTTTGAATGGGATTTTGGGGATGGAACTACGGCCCAGAATGTCAATCCCATTACACATACCTTTCATTTAGTGACTACGAAAACGATTGTGCAACTTATTCTGAAATCTGCGGAAACCGGATGCGAGACCATAGATAGTCTGGAGATTACTATTGCACCGGTGATAGCTGCTTTTGAACGTGTGGATTCCATCACACATTGTCCGACTTTGGTTCAGTTTTTAAATAAATCTGTATACGCACAAGGATTTGAATGGAGCTTTGAAGATGCTTCACCATCAATCGATTCACATCCCATAGTAAAATTTAATTCCCTAGGTAAAAAATTGGTTACATTAATTGCGACCAACGCACAGTATGGATGCAAAGACACCATCCAACAGGAAATTGATTTGACTGGTATCGAAGATATTTTTGATTTTCCAAATGTCTTCAGTCCGAATGGGGACATGCGAAACGATTTTTTTAATGTGGCTGTAAAACCAGCATTCAAAGATAAGGTCAGCGTAAAAAACTTTAAGGTCTTCAATCGCTGGGGTGAATTAATTTACAACCATGAAAATCCAATACAAGGATGGGACGGAAGATATAAAGGAGTGGATGCGCCTGTTGAAATTTACGCATATTTTATTGAAATAGACATCGAGGACTGCGGAAGTGAATCCAGGAAAGGGAATGTGACGATAGTGCGGTAAGAAAAGTTACACTGCTACACATTTCTCTTTCAACCATGATCTTTCATTTTCATTTAAGAGTGGTGAAATTTGATTATAACATTTATTATGATATGCATTTAGTTCTTCACGAAAATCCTGACCGAACATTTCAAAATCAATCAATCTCGTGTCGATTGGAAATACGGTGAGCACATCGAATCGAAGAAAATTTCCATAGTCTGTTTTTTCGTCCAGCACATTTAGAACTAAGTTTTCTATTCGAATACCGTGACTTCCCTCTTTATAAAATCCCGGCTCGTTGGAGGTCAACATTCCCGGTAGCATTTCCGCACTACCTCGTTGATTCCAGGCGGTGACAAATCCTTGGGGCGGTTCGTGGACATTCATAAAAAATCCTACTCCATGACCCGTGCCATGACCAAAATTCAAACCCATGTCCCATAGATATTGCCTGGCTAAGATATCCAATTGAATGCCTTTGGTTCCCTCTGGAAATTTAACGCTGGACAGAGCCATGTTTCCCATTAATACGGCAGTGTATTGTTTTTTAATTTCATCACTTATAGGACTGAGGGCGATGGTCCGAGTTATATCGGTGGTGCCATCGACATATTGGCCGCCTGAATCTACCAGTAAGATTCCTTCCATTTGTATAAGGGCGGCTGTCTCTTTTTCCGGTCTATAATGTATTATCGCTCCATTACTCTGATAACCTACAATGGCGTCAAAACTATCTCCCACATAGCCTTCCTGAAGTTTCCGAAAATGGGTAAGCTGCTGTGAAAACTCATATTCAGAACAGGTCTCGTCACGATTCAACAGGTCTTCCAACCACATAAAAGATTTGACCAGAGCAGCCCCATCCTTGGCCATGGCATGGCGAATGTGGGCTATTTCGGTTTCATTCTTTTGTGCCTTCATATGCATAATGCAGCTCGGTGCTGGGATGATAGAACCTTGAGGTAATAGCATCGACAGCTTCGCATTTAAACTAGTCGTGTCCAGGAGCACCTTTGAGTCAGCCGGAAGGTTTTTCACCCATTCTGTTATCTCAAAATAATCCATAAGTATGACACCGGCTTTTTTAAGATGCTCTTGTATTTCTGGGTTTACCTTTTCCGGATTAATAAAAAGTATGGAATCCTGCTGACCAATAGCTAAATAAGCTAAGAATACCGGATTACAGGCTACATCGCTTCCCCTCAAATTAAGGATATAGGCGATTTCATCCAAAGCCGGAACCAACATCCATTGGGCATTCTTTTTGGTCATTTCAAGTTTCACCGAATTCAGTTTCTCTTCCCTGCTTTTTCCGGCGTATTTTATGTCGTGTTCGAATACACTGTTTGTGGGCAGTAGCGGGCGGTCTATCCAAATGTCGTTTAGTATGTCTCCAGAATCTTTCAGCTGGATGTTTTTAACTGATAAAATCTTATCAAACATTTCAATTTGATTTAGCGAAAAACATTGGAAATCGCATGCCACCACCTGTCCTTCTTTAAGAATGTCGCCAAGCCATTCCAGGTATTCTGCCTGGGCCTGAACTTTAAGCTTATGAAGCACCACTTCACTATCCAAGATTTGCATTTCAGCTTGCAAAAAGTAGCGGGCATCCGTCCAAATTCCCACATGATCCGCGGTTACCAATGCCGTTCCAGCCGATCCCGTGAATCCACTGATCCAGCCCCGGGCCATCCAATGCTCCGGCACGTATTCACTCTGGTGTGGATCAGCAGAACCAATAATATATGCATCATAGCTTCTCTCGTTCATGACCTTCCTTAGGACTGTTATCTGGCTTTCTGTGGACATTAAATTTAAATTATATATTAAATAATCTTATAATATGATAAAGTTTTAATTACATTTGCTCTGCAATACTACAAATAAGACTGGAAGAACTAAAACGTATACAAGCTTGTTTTTATATTGATTAGGGATTATGCTCAGACAAAACTTAAGTCAGAAACTTTTACAAAAACTTTCGCCGCAACAAATTCAATTAATGAAGCTGTTGCAGATTCCCACGTCCATTCTGGAGCAGCGCATCCAGGAAGAACTCGAAGCAAATCCTGCATTAGAAGAGGGGGAAATTGATGAAGAAAATTTGGACCATTTCGATCAGTCAGACGAATCTGCTAACGCAGAAAGTGATTTTGGAAGCGAAGAGGCAGAATATAATGAACAGGACCAGCATGAAGAAATGCTTAAGGGAGAGTTTGATGACTACCTCAACAACTACATGGATGATGATACCGCATCCTACCGATACAAAAACGAAGATTATGGTGCGGATCCTGATGAACATAAGACCGTTCCTATTGCAGTTGAAAGCACCTTTCACGACCATTTGGAGCGTCAAATAGGCTTGCTAACTTTAAAAAATGAAGACCAATTCAAAATTGCTTTACAGATTATCGGAAGTATCGACGATGATGGCTATCTGAGAAGAGAGGCCAGCGCGATAATTGATGATCTGGTTTTTTCCCAAAACATCGATACCAACCAGAAAGAGATCATGGACATCATATCGATGATTCAAGCCTTTGATCCTCCGGGTGTGGGTGCCCGTAATCTACAGGAATGTTTGTTGCTTCAGGTAAAAGCAAAGCTTAAAATCAGCGTTAATAAATCACAAATTCGTGCCATGAAATTGGCAGAATTTATCTTGGAAAAATTCTTTGAAGAATTTACCAAAAAGCATTACACTCGATTACAACGAGTTCTCAATGTATCGGAAGGTCAGTTAAAAATAGCTATCGATGAGATTTTAAAATTAAACCCTAAACCTTCTTCAGGATATGTGGATTCCATGAATACTAATTCCATGGTAGGCCATTATATCGTTCCGGATTTTACCATCGTCAACCGGGATGGTGAATTGGAATTGAATCTCAATAGTAGAAATGCTCCGGATCTGAGAATTAATGATCAGTACCTGGATATGCTGCGCACCTTCAAAGACAATAAAAAAGTTGGTAAAAACAGCAAAAAAGAAAAGGAGACTGTCCTATTTATCAAACAAAAAATAGAAAGTGCTAAATGGTTTATTGACGCCATTCGGCAGAGACAAGACACACTATTCAGAACCATGTATGCCATCATGCAATATCAGCATGAATATTTTTTGACAGGAGATCAAAAGAAGCTAAAACCGATGATATTAAAGGACATTGCCGAGATCACCAGTCTGGATATTTCTACGGTATCGAGGGTTGCTAATAGTAAATTTGTTCAAACAGAATTTGGCACAAAACGATTGAAAGATTTTTTCTCTGAGTCATTACAAAATGATGAAGGTGATGAAGTATCCACACTAGAAGTGAAAAAGATTCTTTCAGAAATGATTCACGGCGAAAGTAAACGCAAGCCTCTCAGCGATGAGAAACTAAAAGATATGCTAGGCCGAAAAGGTTATAATATTGCCCGACGAACGATTGCCAAATACCGAGAACAGCTCAACATTCCTGTTGCCCGCTTGCGGAAAGAATTGGTATAGAACTTTTACTGTAAATTGGGTCCTAATTGAGTCCAATGAAACCCACCCTCATTTTATTACATGGAGCTCTTGGCAGCCAAGATCAGTTTTCAGTATTGTTTAATTTATTGAAGGCGGATTTTGAATTGCATTCTTTTAATTTTTCAGGGCATGGTGGACAACCTGCTGAGCAGGATTTTTCTATGAAAAATTTTATAACGGATTGCCTGGATTTTATGAATGAACAGGCTATTTCTTCCAGTCATTTCTTTGGATACAGCATGGGAGGCTATGTGGCGCTGACTCTTGCATTACATCACCCGGAAAGAGTGCATAAAATAATTACGCTGGGTACCAAATTTAATTGGTCACCTGCCGCTGCTGAAAAAGAAATACGGATGTTGGATCCGGAAAAAATAGAAGTGAAACTTCCTACCTTTTCAGTTGAACTACAAAAAAGGCATGGACCAGAAAATTGGAAAGAGGTTTTACAAAAAACCGCCAAAATGATGTTGGATCTAGGAAATGGGAAAGCACTCTCGGTAGTGGATCTACAAAACATACAAAATGAGGTGTTTATATGCCTTGGCTCCAAAGATCAAATGGTAAGTAAAGATGAAACTGAACGTGCTGCCAAAAATCTTCCCCAAGGACGTTTTAAAGAACTACCAGACGTTGAACATCGGATGGAAAAAGTGAATATGGATCAACTTGCCTTGGTAATCAAAAAGTTCCTTTGTTAATTGCGCTTGCTATTCACTGCCTACGCATTGCCCTGTTTTTTAGGCCCTTTGGGTTCTACACGGAATATTAAGTAGTTTCAACCAGGTAATATCTAAGGTCCAAATAACTATGGATTTTACACTTTTGACCAAAAAAAGCTTCTTTTTCAATAGATTATGAAAAAAATTTCAAGAAAAGTTTGAGAATTCAACCCTTCCATACGTACATTTGCGCTCCCTTTCGAAAAAGGCAATAAAAACTAAAAAATTAAATCGTGAATACTTTAAGTTATCGTACACATCACGCAAGCAAGGAAGAAGTCCAACGAAAATGGTTTGTAGTGGACGCAGAAGGTCAAGTTGTGGGCCGTTTATGTTCCAGGATTGCTCATATTTTAAGAGGCAAGCACCAAACCAATTTTACCCCTCATATTGATTGTGGAGATTATGTAATCGTAATTAATGCGGAGAAAGTTCGCTTTACCGGCAATAAAATGTTACAAAAGACCTATCAAACATATAGTGGATATCCAGGAGGTCAAAAGAGTGCAACACCTAAAGAAGTGCTTCAGAAGATTCCGGAGCGAATCGTAGAAATCGCTGTAAAAAAGATGCTTCCAAAAAATAAACTTGGAAACGCTATGTACAAAAAATTATTTGTTTATGCTGGTACTGAGCACAGTCACAACGCTCAAAAACCTGAAATCCTAAAGTTTCAATAAGATATGGAAATGATCAATGCAATTGGCAGACGTAAAGCCGCGGTAGCTCGTGTGTACTTACGAAAAAACGAAGGTTCTGTCAGCCAGATTCAAATAAACGGTAGAGAATTGAACGAGTATTTTCCCATTAAAGACATTGCACAAAAAGTATTGGATCCTATGCAGACTGTGGAAGGGGGAACTGACTACAGCGTTTCAGCCATAATAAATGGTGGTGGCTTAAAGGGGCAGGCAGAAGCTTTAAGAATGGGTATTGCCAGGGCATTATGCAAAATAAATGCAGACAATCGACCCGCTTTGAAAGAAAAGAAATTTTTGACTCGCGATCCTAGAGAGGTGGAGCGTAAGAAATTCGGTAAGCGTAAAGCGCGAAAAAGCACTCAGTTCAGCAAACGTTAATTGTTCTCGATCATTATCAAAATTATCATTAGAAATTATGGAAAAGCCAACATATAATCAACTACTTGACGCAGGTGTTCACTTCGGACACTTAAGAAAAAAGTGGAATCCCAAGATGCGTCCTTATATTTTTAAAGAGCATAAAGGCGTGCATTTAATAGATTTAAATCGAACGTCTGAATGCATGGATAAAGCAGCTATGGCGTTGAAACAGATCGCTAAATCTGGTAAAAAAATCATGTTTGTAGCAACAAAAAAACAAGCAAGAGATATCGTAGCAGCTGCCGCTAAAACTGTAAACATGCCTTTCGTTACAGATCGCTGGTTGGGAGGTATGATGACCAATTTTTCTACTATTCGTCGTTCTGTAAAAAAAATGAACAATATCGAACGAATGTTAGGTGATTCCAGTGTGACCAATATTACGAAAAAGGAACGATTGACGTTAAGTCGCGAGCGCACCAAAATGGATAAAGTCCTAGGTGGTATGTCCAATTTGAATCGGCTTCCTTCCGCTATTTTTATTGTTGATATCGCCCACGAACATTTAGCGCTTCAGGAAGCGGAACGATTAGGTATCCGAACGTTTGGTATGGTCGATACAAATGCAGATCCCAATACGGTAGATTTCCCGATACCTTCTAATGATGATTCCTCAAAATCTATAGCGCTGATTACCGAATATATGGTTGAAGCGATTAAAGAAGGATTGGCGGAAAGAGGTGCTGAAAATCCTGAAAGCTAATTGTATTCGCTGCATTAGATTTTATAAACTGAAACACATTTCCCTGGCACTTTATCCTGACCAGGTATCACTAAAATAAAATAAATAAAATGAGTATAACTTTGTCGGCATCTGATGTAAAAAACTTGAGAGATGCCACTGGCGCCGGTATGATGGATTGCAAAGCCGCCCTTACCGAAGCTGAAGGTGACTTTGAAAAAGCCATAGAAGTTCTGCGTAAAAAAGGTCAAAAATTATCTTTAAAGCGCGCGGACCGAGATGCCAAAGAAGGGGTTGTAATCGCTTTAGTAAATGAGGATAAAACAAAAGGAATCATTGTAAAACTAGGTTCCGAAACAGACTTTGTTTCCAGAAATGAAGATTTTGTAAATACCACTAAAAAGATTGCAAAAATAGCTTTAGATAGTTTTCCGGATTCATTAGAAGTACTTCTTCAACAACCATATGAAGGAGGCACTACCATCAATGATAAGGTAACCGATTTAGTAGCTGCTATTGGTGAAAAAATAGAACTCTCCAATTACGAGAAATTAGAAGCTCCTCAAGTTGAGTGTTATATTCATATGGGAAATAAAGCGGGTGTTTTAGTAGGATTAAGTAAATTCCATACCAGCTATTCTGATGCCGGTAAAGATGTAGCCATGCAGGTTGCTGCTATGAAACCCGTAGCGTTGGATAAATCTGATGTGGATGCAACTACTATTGCCAAAGAAATAGAAATCGGTAAAGAACAAGCAAGAATTGAAGGTAAGCCTGAGGCGATGCTAGATAAAATTGCTTTGGGTAAACTAGAAAAATTTTACAAAGAGAATACGCTATTGAATCAACAATTTGTAAAAGATGGAGGTCACTCGATTTCGAGTTATCTAAAATCTGTAGATAAAGATCTTACCGTCACGGGCTTTAAACATGTGATGTTAGGTTAAAAAAAAAGCGAATGTCGAACATTCGCTTTTTTTTTGCCATTTTTGGAAAGAAATACACTGAATTATGTCACTAAAATATAAACGGATTCTTCTCAAACTGAGCGGCGAGGCGCTGATGGGCCCACAACAATTTGGTATTGACCCTTCGATGCTGCGCTATTATGCTGATCAAATCAAACAGATCACCAGCTTGGGTGTGGAAATTGCCGTGGTGATCGGAGGTGGAAATATTTTTCGCGGATTAAGTGCCGCCAATTCGGGTATTGAACGAGTCCAAGGAGATTACATGGGAATGTTGGCCACCTGTATAAATGGTATGGCATTACAAAGTGCTATGGAATCTGTAGGGATTTACACCCGAATGATTTCTGCTATCGAAATGCGACAGATAGCTGAACCTTATATTCGTAGGAGGGCGACCAGGCATCTAGAAAAAGGCAGGGTCCTAATTTTTTCTGCGGGTACTGGGAATCCATATTTTACGACAGATTCTGCTGCTGCACTCAGAGCTAGTGAAATAAATGCCGATGCTATTCTTAAGGGCACCCGCGTAGATGGTATTTACGATGCCGATCCCGAAACCAATCCAAATGCAAAACGTTTCGACAAATTGAGTTTTGATCAGGTCATATCTATGGGCTTGAAGGTAATGGATATGACAGCTTTCACCATGTGTAAAGAAAATAAAATTCCTATTATCGTATTTGATGTAAATCAACCTGACAATCTAAAAAGGCTTATCCTAGGAGAACATATTGGTACTTTGGTATCCTAAGAAAAGCGTGATATCCAGAGAATTTAATTTTAGAGGCTCTAAATGGCTAATTATTAACTAAATAAGTTGAAAAATCGCTGTAAATAATTTCCTTTTCTTTCGATTTTATATGAAAAACCCTATATTTGCAGCCCTTTAAGAAAATAATTTATTAATTCAAATGCGAAATTTTGAAATATGCTTCATCGTAGACCCAGTACTGTCGGGAGATGAAGTAAAATCGACAGCTCAAATCTACCAAGACATGTTGCGCAATGAAGGCGCCTCCATCGTCCATGTAGAGGAGATGGGCCTGCGACCGCTGGCCTACCCTATTAATAAACGCTCTACCGGTGTTTATTACAATATTGAGTTCAGCTCTGAGACTGGAACATACCTGTCTAAAGTAGAACTAGCCTTAAAACGCGACGAGCGTATCATGCGTTACCTGACTATCAGACTGGACAAATACGGCGTTCAGTTTAACGATGACAAAAGAAATGGAAAAATAGGTAAAAAACAAAGGCGGGAAAAGCTCCAAGTAGTTCCACCCGTACCTTTCAAGAGTCCTGAACCCGCGCCTAACGTTTTAGTAGCGGAACCTATCATTGCAGCAGAAGAAGAATAATTCTGAACTTTTAAAAAGCAACTAAAACATGGCAACGCAAGACGAAATAAAGTTTCTCAGCAATCCAAATATCGGCGCAAAACAAAAGAAATACTGCCGTTTTCTAAAATTTGGATTGAAGCACATCGATTATAAAGATGAAGCTTTTCTAATTCAGTTTGTAAATGAACAAGGCAAGCTGTTACCCAGAAGACTCACCGGAAATTCATTAAAGTATCAGAAGCGTGTAGCTACTGCCGTGAAGAGAGCCAGACATTTGGCGATCCTTCCATTTGTCGCAGACCTTCTTAAATAATTAAGAGATCATGGAAATTATATTATTAAAAGATATCGACAAATTAGGGGACAAACATGAAGTGGTAAAAGTTCGCCCCGGCTATGGACGAAATTACCTTATTCCCCATAAATTAGGTTTATTGGCCAATTCTTCCAATGTAAATATGTTGAAAGAATTACAAAGGCAGGAAGAAGCCAAAGAGAACAAAAAATTGAACGTTTACCGAGACTTGGCAGATCAACTAAATGGCGTTGTTGTAAAAATTGGGGCTAAAACAGGTACAAGTGGAAAAATATTTGGAAGTGTTACGAATGTTCAAATATCCCAAGCCCTAAAAGATCAATTCAATGTTGAAGTAGAGCGTAAAAAAATAACTATTTTGGATGATGTTAAAAACCTAGGAGTTTATAACGCACAAATAGATTTTCATAAAGAAGTTGGTACTAAGATTACTTTTGAAGTAATAGCGGAATAAACTTATTGATCAGAAATACAGAAAGCCCTGGGTTGAATAGATTCAGGGCTTTTATTATTTACCCAACATTGCTTTTCAGGAAATTCGACCTTGATTGCGTCAATTATACGTTACGCTGCGAAACGTTGCCATTGAATAATGGCTTTTAAAGGACCCACAGATGTTTTGGTCACATTGTGATTTACATGCAAAGGTATTTGTAAATAATCCCCCACCTCTAGATCTATGATTTCTTTGCCCACGACGCATTGGCAACTACCTTCAAGAATCAAGAATGATTCAATCGTATTATCATGGTGTTCATCTGGGATTGAATCAAAAAGCCACGCTACTGCAATCTCTATTTCTTTGTTTCTCTTCAAAGTATGAATATGAATATGATCTGCATTGGGCGCTTCAATCCCTTTCACCACTTTATGCCAATAATTTAAATCAGACTGTGCGGTAAGATTGGGAAGGTTTTCAAAAATAATTTCCTTCTCCTCCCATTTTTGTTTTACTGCATTTAGAACACTTGTTTTAAAATGATTTGGTGGAAGAATCCTATGTGTAAATGAATATCGTTCCAAAGCTTTTTTAGTTGATTCTATATATTCCTTTAGGGTTTCATTTGATGCCATTAAAATCTCTATAGATGCTTTGTCCGATTCAGGTAGCGCCCCCAATATGTATAGATCTGCAATTCCTTGTGATATAATATCGTCAATTTCTAATCCCTTCATTCGTTCATTAATTTTCGTAAATTTAACAACGCTGTCCTGGTTTTTGTTTTTACTGTTCCAAGCGGAATTCCTAGTTCTTCGGATACTTCCGTTTGAGTAAAGCCTTGGAAATACTGCAAATTTAATATATTCTTAAGGTCTTCACCCAGACCCCCTACTAAATCTGTAATGCCTATTACATCAATGTTTGGGGTGACTGTCCTTTCTTTATCCAAAATTACAGGACCCCGAGTTGACCGATCTATCTCATTATCATATACGAAGGAATCGATAGTTTGGATTTGAGAAAAGACCTTAAATTGTTTGGATCTAATAAAATCTATCGTTTATAAAGCTTTCAGTGGAATAAATAAGATCAGATTAGTAGGATATTTATACGAACATTACAAGGATAGAAACAAAAACTAAAAAAAGTATAAGCCCCCAAATCATGTAATTCTTATAATTTTCTTCTTCTTTCTTTATAGAATCATTATAAGGAGTAGAACTTTCTGTATCCGCATCCAACGTATATAAAAAGGCATTTTCATCCTTAATAATTTTAAAGCGCAACAGTTCATGGTTTATAAAAAAATGGTAATCTTTGCTTTCTTTAATATTAAAATCCATGATTATTATCTGATCATCTAAGTAGGCTACAAGGTGTCCTGAATCTTCCCCATGGTGAATGCCAAAAGAATGGGGGATACCAAATTGATCATTGAATGTCCAGATCTGTTGTGACATAAGCTGAATAGAACAGATTTCTTCCTTACCTTAGTAAGGATTTAATGTAAATGTATGACAAGAAATTGGGTTCTTTTATTTTTTTCGATTCTTCAATTGGAGCTTTTAAGTCAAAATTTAATTCCAAATTCAAGTTTTGAGCTTTGCCAAAAATGTGATGGCCGCGGATTCAAAGAATTAAGTATTAATGAGGGTGCCAATGACCCAATCGACTGGACCGCTGCAACATGGGGCACCCCAGATATATATTCACTCAGTCCCAAAACTGGTCGCAGGCACGGTGGTTTTTTCCTTGGGTTTCCTAAATATGAATACATGGTCAATCATTTCACTGAACCACTAATTGCAGGAAATGTCTATACCTTTCGATTTTCTATAAAACCCGATTTTAGAAATGTAAATTACGCTATCGATCAAATTGGGATTTATATCCAATCTGGAAATCCCATTTACCCCCAAGCTGAACCTTTGGCACAATTAATACCTCAGTTTGAAACTCCTGAGGGGGAGTTTATAACCAAAGACGAATACCGCGAATATAGTTTTGATTATATCGCTTGTGGAGGAGAAGATCATTTCATCGTAGGTCGATTTAATTTTTTAGGAGTTGGAGATACTTTGTTTATTGGCACTAAAAGGCCATCCAATATTAAATCAACGCCGGTTTATTATTTGATGGATGATTTTTCAATGGTATTAAAAACCACTTTGGATTTGTTACCAAATGAAATGACAGTTTGTCCTGGAAATGAATATTTACTTGAACTAGATTCTTCCTTACACCCCATATCGATACTTTGGAGTACAGGGGAAACGACGCGGATGATTAAGCGTCGAGGAGCTGGATATGTTTGGGTTGAATTTATGTTTTCTAATAATTGCCCTCCTATACGAGATAGTATCCATATCATTGAAAAGATACTTCCACATCATGAACTCTCCCCCGATAAAAAAGAAATTTGCATAGGTGATGAAATTCAATTGAAGGTGACAACTTGTGTAGGTTGTAATAATACTAAATGGGATAACGGTTCGATCGGAAATGACGCTATTTACAAGGATCCCGGAATCCATTTTGTGAGTTCTGAATGGGAATGCGGTGTGACAACTGACAGTTTTACTATCGAACTAAAAGAGGAGAAAATAGCTGACATCATTTCATTTCCGAATGTAATTTCAACAAATGGTGAAACCGAAAATCAAGCTTTTGCACCTTTAGTCAAACAAGCTAATCGCATATTAGCCTATCATCTAACTATTTTCAATCGATGGGGAGAAAAAATATTTGAGACGAAAGAGCTGACATCAAAATGGATTCCGGAAGATTTTCATTCCATGGAAACCTACTTGTATATTGCTGAAGTTAATTACCAGGATTGCAATAAAATTTCAACCTTATTTTTAAAAGGTGATGTGAGTTTGGTTCGATGAACGCGTAAAAAGACATACAAAATGCCTTTTTGCGAAATGAACCTGAACGAGTAAAAAGACATACAAGATGTCTTTTTACGAAGTGAACCTGAACAAATCAAAAGACATGAAAGATGTCTTTTGATGCAGTGAACCGAAATCGAAGCTGCAGCCTGCGTAAGCTTCGATGAGGCTTGGAGGATGCAGTATAAAAGAACTTTAGTATTCGAAAGATTCAATGAGGTTTGAGCTCAGTTGCAAAGAAGTGCTTTCCGCCGGTTGGCAGAAAGTTCCCTCGCTTTGGAGTGATTTTTATCACTCCAACCCGCTTTTAGCGGATCGCTCAGTCACCCCCTGCCCCCTCTCTTAAAAAAGAGGGTGAAGAAAAATTAAGTCAAACAAAATCGAAGCTGTAGCATGCGAAAGCTGAGATAAGGCATGGAGAAAGATGTATAAAAAAACTTAATTATTCGAAAGATTCAATGAGTTTTGGACTCAGATGCAAAGAAATGCTTTCCGCCAGTTGGAGGAAAGTTCCCTCGCTTTGGAGTGATTTTTTATCACTCCATTTCCGCTTTTAGCGGATCGCTCAGTCACCCCCTGCCCCCTCTCTTAAAAGAGAGGGGGAAATATAAAGGATTCATTGAGGCATGGTGATGCATGCACAGAAGTGCTTTCCGCCAGCTGACGGAAAGTTCCCGCGCTTTGCATCTACTTTTTAGCTTATTTTTGTAGTTTGAACATGTTGCCTACTCATGCAAGAAACTACCATTTATCAGCCTATATATAAAATTAGAATTCTTACTGCGGCTTCACTTTTTGATGGGCATGACGCTGCTATAAATATTATGCGGCGGATCATGCAGTCAAGTGGAGCAGAAATAATTCATTTAGGCCATAATCGTTCCGCATTAGAAATTGTAGAAGCTGCTATCCAGGAGGATGTGCAGGGTATTGCCATTACAAGTTATCAGGGCGGCCATAATGAATTTTTTAAATATATCTACGACTTATTGCATGAACAAGGTTGTGGACACATTAAGCTATTTGGCGGCGGCGGTGGAACCATTCTCCCAAAAGAAATAACAGACCTTCAGAGTTATGGAATCACCCGGATCTACAGCCCGGATGATGGTCGGCATATGGGGCTTCAGGGTATGATCAATGATCTCCTCAAACAATGCGATTTTCCTACTGGGAATTCTTTGAACGGTGAAGTAAAATCATTGGGAACCCAAGATTTTAAATCCATTGCGAGGGCTATTTCCGCATTTGAAAATTATCCAAAAGAAAACGCAGAGATCCTTTCCCTCATTCAAAAAATGCCTCAAAATAAAACCATTCCAATTCTTGGGATTACAGGCACAGGAGGAGCGGGGAAATCAAGCCTGGTAGATGAATTGATACGGCGATTTGTGGTGGATTTTCCAGAGAAATATATTGGAATCCTTTCGGTTGATCCATCCAAACGAAAAACGGGCGGTGCTTTGTTGGGTGACAGAATACGTATGAATGCAGTACATCCATCATTTCATCATGGTCATGTGTATATGCGATCATTAGCGACGCGACAATCAAATCTTGCGCTTTCTCCTTATATAAAAAATGCAATTGATGTTTTAAAAGCTGCTCAGTTTGATTTAATCATTCTTGAAACGTCTGGTATCGGCCAATCCGATACGGAAATTGTCGATTTTTCAAGTGCAAGTTTATACGTAATGACACCAGAGTATGGTGCTGCTACACAGCTTGAAAAAATTGATATGTTGGATTTTGCAGATATTGTTGCGATCAATAAATTTGATAAACGAGGAGCACTTGATGCACTGCGTGATGTAAAAAAGCAATATCAACGCAATCGACAATTATGGCACACGGATCCGGACCAAATGCCTGTCTATGGAACTATCGCCTCACAGTTTAATGATCCGGGTTTGAATCAGCTCTATAAAAAACTAATTGAAGTTATTAGTGAAAAAACAAATGCTGATCTACAAAGTCATTTAGCACTTCCGATGGGTGATAGTGAAAAAATTTATATCATTCCGCCAGCGCGCACTCGCTATCTTTCTGAGATCAGCGAGAGCAATCGAAAGTATGATCAGTGGGCAGAAACCCAATCGGTTGTTGCTAGAAAAATTTCTGCATTAACTCAAAGCCAGGATATTCTTACAAAACAAAATGCATCTAATGAGTTAATCCAGGAAATAGTAAAAAAACGCTTTGAGCTTGAACTAGATTTGGATGGTGCTGCAAAAAAAATCATCGATCAATGGCCAGAAAAAAAATCTGCCTACACAAATGATCAATACATATATAAAGTTCGAAACAAAGAAATCAAATTAGATACTTTCACAAAATCGCTTTCACAAACCAAAATCCGAAAAGTATCTCTGCCGCAATACCACGATGCCGGTGATATTTTGAAATGGTGTTTGCAAGAAAATGTACCTGGTGAATTTCCATTCACTGCAGGTGTATATCCATTTAAAAGAAAAGAAGAAGATCCCACACGAATGTTTGCCGGAGAAGGTGGGCCTGAGAGAACAAACAAACGATTTCATTACGTTTCCATTGGAATGCCCGCCATCCGATTATCCACTGCTTTTGATTCGGTGACATTATATGGAGAGGATCCGGATCATCGCCCAGACATCTATGGCAAAGTAGGTAATAGCGGCGTAAGCATCTGTTCATTGGACGATGCTAAAAAATTGTACAGCGGTTTTGATTTATGTGATCCGCGGACTTCTGTGTCCATGACGATCAATGGACCTGCAGCGACAATCTGTGCTTTTTTTATGAATGCAGCCATCGACCAACAGTGTGAGCTATACATAAAAGAACACAAACTGGAACACTTGGTCGAACAAGCGTTAGCTAAAAAATTCGATGCCATACATCTTCCTAGGCCTGTATACAATGACGATCAACTTCCGAAAGGAAATAATGGTTTAGGTCTCATGTTATTAGGCCTCAGCGGAGACCAGGTATTGGACCAAGCTAGCTACGAACAAAATAAAAGCAAGGCACTTCAATCTGTGCGCGGCACCGTACAAGCAGATATACTAAAAGAAGACCAGGCGCAAAACACGTGCATTTTCTCCACCGAGTTCTCGCTTAAATTGATGGGTGATGTACAAGAATATTTTATTAATCATCGTGTGCGAAATTTTTATTCTGTGTCTATCAGCGGTTATCATATTGCCGAAGCAGGGGCCAACCCCATTTCACAACTGGCATTTACTTTGTCAAATGGGTTCACGTATGTAGAATATTATTTATCCAGAGGCATGGCGATCGATGAATTTGCGCCAAATCTTTCTTTCTTCTTTTCAAATGGAGTAGATCCAGAGTATGCCGTTATTGGGAGAGTGGCCAGAAGGATTTGGGCGAAAGCCATGAAACTTAAATATGGAGCGAACGAACGTTCGCAAATGTTGAAATATCATATCCAAACGTCGGGACGTTCGCTGCATGCACAAGAAATTTCATTTAATGATATCCGCACCACCTTGCAGGCACTTTACGCTATTTACGACAATTGTAATTCCCTGCATACGAACGCCTACGATGAAGCTATCACAACGCCTACAGAGGAATCCGTTCGACGGGCTATGGCCATACAATTGGTTATCAATCATGAGTTAGGACTTACTAAAAATGAAAATCCAATCCAGGGTTCTTTTATCATTGAAGAATTAACTGACCTTGTAGAAGAGGCGGTATTGTTAGAATTTGACCGAATCTCTGAACGCGGAGGGGTGCTTGGGGCAATGGAAACTATGTACCAGCGCAGCAAAATTCAGGAGGAATCGTTATATTATGAAACCTTAAAGCATTCAGGTGAATATCCTATCATTGGTGTAAATACATTTCTGTCTAAAGACGGCTCCCCCACCATTTTGCCTAAAGAAGTTATCCGCGCCACTGAAGAAGAAAAAGAGAGCCAGATTACTTTTCTACGTAACCTTCAACAATCAAATACCCTGAAGTCGGGTGAAATGCTATCGCGATTAAAAAAGGCGGCCATCGAAAATAAAAATTTATTTAATGAGCTGATGGAAGCAACAAAATATTGTTCACTAGGTCAAATCACGCATGCCTTATATGAGGTGGGCGGTCAGTACCGGAGAAATATGTGAACGAGTAAAAAGGCATACAAAATGCCTTTTTACGAAGTGAACCGAAAATGAATCCAGAGCTTGCGTAGGATTCATTGAGGTATTGCTTTTAATTGAGAAAAAATGAATCCGTAGCCAGTGGAGGATTCATTGAGGTATTGCTTTTAATTGAGAACTATGTTCTATTAATTTATATTTAAAAAATCTATTATTTATTTATTTATTTATTTATTTCCAATCAATGAAAAGAACCAAAAATCTTGTCCAAAATAAGGCGCTTCTTCTATACTCATAGCCGTCAGCTCTTAATTTTCTGCTTCGCTGATCTTCGACGATGCCTCTGTTGGTTTGGTTTTTTCAAACCCTTTAATTCTCCTCTTAAATAGTAGTCTTGTTTTTCAGTGTCAAAGCTCAAAGCCGCTACG
>JALYPU010000018.1 GCA_030856215.1 Bacteroidota bacterium | reverse complement strand
GTGACACTGCTTTGTTTTTCCAAAACAGGCAATGGGGATTTGGAGGAGGTGGAGGAAGAATCGATGTACATGCTTACAATATCACCCGGAATAAATTTATCTGGAGAAATGATGACATAGATTATGATGGAAATTCCTCTGTATATCCTCCAATATACTATAAGGATAGAATTTATTTTAAGGCATCGACTACTCTCTTTTGTTTTGATGCATTTACGGGTAAAATCATTTGGCAAAATGATATTTATCGGCAAACCAACGGGGATCTGGTACTGGGTAATATGATTTTGGAAGAAGATAAGGTATTTGTACATTGTAATCGCGGAACACTCGTCGCAGTAAATACCGACGACGGTCACATCATTTGGAAAGTTAAGGGAACAGGTGATACCATTGACAATATGGTTTATTATGATGGAAAAATTTATATGGGTAGTGGAGCAGATGGATATTTACATTCCGTGAACGTACGAACGGGTCATCGGGTTTGGAAAGAAATATCTCCCAATCGCCATTGCTACTCTTCCGCTTCTTTTAGCACCAGTCCCATAACTTTAGACCCTGAAACCGGGTATTTATATTGTAATGACGGTTATTTTCAAATGTGTGTGGACGTAAATAAATAACCTATTTGTTTTATATAAAATTGTCATTAGATTAAATCCTAATGACAATTTTATTTTATATCACTACCATTTAAACTGCATTCAATGGAGAATTTATTAAAATAAAAAGGCCGCACGGCATGAGTTCGTGCGACCTCCAGATTTACTGATTTTGGAATTGAATCTTTCGATTATTGTTTTTTAATATCCTTTAGAATATTAATGGATTCCATAATTTGAATGTCCTTACAAATGGTTTTAAGAAAATCTTCATTGCGACCTACGCGCGAAGAATCCATATTGATGTAAGCAATATCTTCCTGCAAATTAATTGCCTGCATTCCAATGATCGGGTCTTTTCCTAAATTCTCATATTTCTTAACCTCGTTATTGCGATCCTCCAATTCTTGCTTGTATAAATCAAATGATAAAGAATATTTAGAATCATCTCGAAGTTCCTTCAATCGTTTAGCATTATCCGTAGTCAACTTGAAAGCTTCCAAATTCTTTATCCGATCAACACTCTTGGATTTAATTTCTTCCGTATTCGCGATTACAAAAGTGTTTTGTTTAAAATTTATCTTCGCGATTTCGTCAAACGGCATGGGGTGATCGTATTCTTTTTCACCATTGTCAATGTAAGAATAAATATCTGGTAATAATATATCTGGTTCAACTCCTTTTAATTGAACACTTCCCCCACTAACCCGGTAATATTTTTGAATGGTAATTTTAACTTCACCTAATGGTTTCACTTCTGATTTTCCATCTTCATTGGATGCTATCTCATTCGCATTACTATTTACTACACGATCCAAATTTATAAAACGCTGCACAGAACCTTTTCCAAAAGTAGCTTCACCACCGACTATTATGGCTCTTTTATAATCTTGAAGACACGCTGCAATAATCTCAGAAGCTGAGGCACTATTTGAATTGACGAGTATGACCATTGGCCCATCAAAATGTGTTTGCGGATCCTTGTCATTGTATGCTTGCACATTGGAACGATTACGAACCTGCACGACAGGTCCGTCTTCAAAAAACAGGCCGGACATATCTACAACTTCCTGAAGAGATCCTCCCCCATTATTTCTCAAATCCAAAATTAAGCTTTGCGCTCCTGAGGCTTTAAGTTTTTGTAATTCCCTTGCTATATCACGCGCAGCGCTCGGACCATTAGGATTGTCAAAATCTGCATAAAAACGTGGCAATTTAATATATCCTACATGATCATTTACACTGTCCAATTTAATAATTGCAGAACGGGCAAACCCTTCGTCCATAATCACTTCATCCCTAAGTATGGTAATATCTTTAATATTGCCGTCTGATTTTTTAACTTTTAAAGTAACCAACGTTCCTTTTTTTCCTCTAATCATTTTAACGACCTCATCAATTCGCATGCCTTTTATATCAATTGGTTCAGCCCCTTTTTGTTGGACAGCCATGATCAAATCATTTGCCTCTAATTCCTTTTGTTTCCAAGCTGGACCGCCCGGTACGATGGACGCTACCTTAGTATATTCTCGATCAGATTGTAATCTGGCTCCAATCCCTTCTAGTTTACCGGACATATTTATATTGAAGTCCTCTTTGTCCTTAGGTGAGAGATAATCTGAATGGGGATCGTAAATATGGGTAATAGTATTTAGATACAATTCAAATTGATCAGATCGTCTCAATTCTTTTAATCGCTTAAACCAATTCTCCATCATTTCTTTTACCTCCAAACGAATTTTAATCTGAATGGAGTCCATTGGTTTAGTTACGTTATCTTTTTCTAATGCCTTCAAGTCTGTGTAATACCTATTAAGTAGTTCATACTTAATAAATAAAGCCCATCTGTTTTTAAGTTCTTGATCCTGCTCAGACCAATTAATTTTATCCTCATCCAATTCAATCTCTTCTTTAGAATCAAAATTGAATGGCATATCAATAAGCTCTTTATAATAGTTCTCCGATTTTACAATAGCTGCATTAAATTGTGCAACTGCTTTTTCAAAGAATTCTAGATTTCCAGACTTGAAATAGTCATCTTGTAATAATTTATATTCAGATAATGCCTGTACATCCAATTTGGTATAAAATCGTTTTCCGGGATCCATATTTTTGAAAAACTCCTCATAAACCATGGATGAAAATTGATCATCCACCTGTCTTGGTTGGTAATGATAAGAATTTAGTATTTCATAAGTACTTTTAAGAATCAACCCTTCGCGGGTGGTAGGTTCAGGTCCGGAATGACAATTTGCCGTAAATGCAATGGCCAAAACCATTATAGGCATTAAGAAAAACCAACTTCTTTTATACTCCATTTTTTTTTCCATTTTAGATATACTATAACAGTATAAAGCGAGAAAGTGATGTAACTGTTTTAGGACTTTACGATAATTTTAACAAAGATGACCAATTTGAGAAAATTTTTAGTAGCCACAAATATATATCCTTTGTATTATTACGAAATACTTCGTATTAATATTGTGCCCAGTAAAACTAAAAAATACCAACTCCGCAATTCGAAGTTTACATTTACTTTAGTTATCGCCACCTGGCTATCTCCTGGATACTTTTTCGATCGCCAGCTGGAGCTTTTTCACCCATCCAACCCATATAAAACAGTCCCAAACATTCTTCATTAGGACCTAAGTCCAAAAATACTTTCATTTCTTTAATAACACTTGGACTATTCCAATAAGACCCAATCCCCAGTGCTGTGCAACTCAGCCAAATATTTTGAACGGAACAAGCCAAAGCCGCAGTTTCTTCCCATGGTGGAATAACTTCTTCTGGACTTCGTTGAATGCAAATAGCAATAACCGCAGCAGATTGAAGGGGTTTTTCACCAGCCTTTTTCCATTTAATCTCAGAATAAAGGGCCTCATTAGTGGTTTTTTTATAATGCGCTGATAAAAAGTCGGAAAGCTCCCTTAAAGAATCTTCTTGAAAAACAACGAATCGCCATGGTTCTGTTTTTTTATGCGTAGGTGCCCACCTTGCATTTTCTAGAATGCTAATTATCAATTCTTTATCTATTTGACCTGACTTATAATTTTGAGGGAAAACAGCTCTTCTATCGTGAATAATCCTGGTTAAAGTTTTAAAATCTTCATTCATTATTTTGTTTATTTTAAATTTTATTTTAGATTTGTCTAAATTTTCAACTATGTTCAGTACCGCAGAAGAAAATTACCTGAAAGCAATTTATAAAATAGCCCAATCTACTGGTGATCAAAATGTATCAACAAAAAATATTGCCAAAGAGTTATCCACCACACCGGCCTCGGTTACTGATATGATCCAACGTCTTTCAGAGAAAGAACTTTTGTCCTATGAAAAATATTACGGGGTAGTCCTTACTAAAGAAGGACAGAAACTCGCTATCCTGTTACTTAGAAAACATAGACTTTGGGAGGTGTTTCTTCATGACAAACTCGGGTTTACATGGGACGAGGTGCATGAAGTGGCCGAACAGTTAGAGCATATTCAATCATCGTTATTGATCGATCGCCTGGATGCTTTTCTTGGTTTCCCAAAGTTCGATCCACACGGAGATCCCATCCCGAATAGCCAGGGAAGTTTTACGTATAGAATTCAGATGCCTCTTTCAGAATTTCATCAAAAAGGAAAAACAGTCAGTGTTCTAGGAGTAAAAAGACACCAGAATGATTTTTTACAATATTTAGATCTATTGGACCTCAAACCTGGTAAAACCATTAAAATTATTAATGTGGTTGATTATGACAAATCTTTAGAAATAGACATTGAAAATGGCAAAAAAGTAACTATTAGCCATCAGATCGCTCAGGACATTTTGGTAAGACCTTTAGAAGATTAAATCTAATAAATGAAAACCCACCACGTACTTACTATGAAGATACTTATCGGAATTCTTTTGTTGAATGCCCCGTTAATTCTCCAATCACAACAGAAGCTTCGGGTACTTGCCACAGCATCTATGTGGTTTGATATGGCCCAAGCCATTGGAGGAGAATTGATTTCGGTAGATCTAATTGTGCCCGTTGGATCTGACCCTCATATGTACGAAGCAACGCCATCAGATGTGACCAAAGTCATCCAAACGGATGTCATACTTATGAATGGAATGACCTTTGAAGGATGGTTGGGTAAATTGATTGAAAACTCAGGAACCAAAGCCAAAATCTATCAAATAACTGAAGGAATTATTCCCATTACCAACCCCGAACATAACAACGCTATGGACCCGCATGCCTGGATGGATGCGTCCAACGGACTGATCTATGTCGGAAATATTCTTAAATCACTTATCGAAAATGATCCAATTCACGAAAAAGAATACCGCTTCAATTATGGGATTTATAAAAAGGAATTAGAAGATTTACATAAATATGTTCAAGAAAAAATTTTACTCATTCCCAAACATCGAAGAATTCTTATTACCTCTCACGATGCCTTTCATTATTTTGGAAAAAAGTACGACATACAACTTGAATCACTATTGGGCACCTCAACGGATGCAGATGTGCAGTCAGCAGATCTAATTCGAATCAATCAACTGATTAAAACCAGAAACATACCCGCTATATTTATTGAAAGCACAGTAAATCCTAAGCTGATTCAGCAATTACAAATAGAGAACCGCATTGAAATTGGCGGTTCATTGTATGCAGATTCTTTAGGTGATGAATTATCTCCAGCCAGTACCTATATAAAAATGTTGAAACATAATGCAGATATTATTTCATCGGCTTTATCGAAAGATCCGACAAACAACAAAACAGTTTTGGGAAAATTAAATAAGGGGCGATGGGTTTACATTGGGTTGGCCATATTTTATTGTTCCTTATTTATCGCACTGATCCTTATTAATCGAAAATCATAATTACATGTATTCAATAGAAATTAACGGATTGTCTGTGGCTTATGATACTAAACGCGTTTTATCTAACGTGTATTTAAAAATTGAACCCGGATATATACACGGTTTGATCGGACCCAATGGTGCCGGTAAATCTACACTTTTCAAATGCATTTTGGACCAACTGCAAGTAAGTGCCGGAGACGTGAAGGTTTTTGGAACTCGGGCAAGAGATCAATTAAAACGTATTGCCTATGTTCCGCAAAAAGATGATGTAGATTGGCAATTCCCTGCAACTGTGTTAGACATCGTAATGATGGGGAGATATCCTTATAAAAGTATTTGGAGCTTGATGAATGCTGCCGATAAAGAAATTGCACTGAAAAGTATCGATCAAATGGGAATCCGGCACCTCATACACCGGCAAATTGGTGAATTATCAGGTGGCCAACAACAAAGAGTATTCCTGGCTAGAGCTTTATGCCAACAGGCAGATATTCTATTAATGGATGAACCTTTTGTAGGTGTTGATGCCAATACAGAACAAAAAATTATTGATATACTCAAGTCATTGGCGGCTGAGAAAAAAACAATATTAGTCGTTCATCATGATCTTGATTCTGTTCAAGCTTATTTCGATCGGGTCATCTTAATTAATCAACGATTAATTGCTTATGGAGATACTTCCAAGGTTTTTACCAAAGAAAATATTTCTGCCACTTATGCCAGCCAGTCTCACTTAATTCAACATCATTTCTAATCAATGACTTAACCCACATTGCAGCTAAGTAGGGTGTAAAGCTTGTATTTCCTGGGTTTCTGTTTTTTTGGGTATCAGTTTGTGTACTACAGATTTTCGTTTTTGGAATGGCTGATATTTTGATTTCAGGATATC
>JALYPU010000005.1 GCA_030856215.1 Bacteroidota bacterium | reverse complement strand
AGTGTCTATCCAAAATTTGGTGCCACTAAAACCCCGCATGTTTATTTACTGGATAAAAATCTCATCGTGAAATACGTAGGAGCGATAGATGATAGCCCAAAGGATGCTTCGAAGATAACCCGAAAGTATGTGGAAGAAGCCATTCAATCATTGGAAGCTGGAAAAGATCCTGAGACTAAAATGACAAAGGCAATTGGTTGCGGAATTAAAAAGAAAGCCTAAGGATTTTAGTAGGCGTTAATTAAAGCTAATTGAATTTTTAATAAAAAACTGGATGGAGGAAGTTTTATACTTCTTCCATCTCTTCTTTTAGGATTTCTGGAAGTTCTTCAAAGTCTTTTGCCTGTAACTGGTCCAGGTCAACTTTAAGATTTTCAATAATAAATTCTTGACGTTCTGATGTGTTTTTACCCATGTAGTATTCCAGGATATTGCCTATGTGAGAATCTTCCCCTAGAATGACAGGTTCTAATTTAATTTGGTCTCCTATAAATTTTCCGAATTCATCTGGTGATATTTCACCGAGACCTTTGAAACGCGTAATTTCTGCTTTTCCTTTGAGCTTTTGAACAGCCTCTTGTTTCTCTTTTTCAGAATAACAATAATACGTTTGCTTTTTATCGCGTACTCGAAATAGAGGAGTGTCCAAAATAAAGAGGTGGCCATTTCTAACGAGTTCTGGAAAAAATTGCAAGAAAAAGGTGAGTAATAATAGGCGTATGTGCATTCCGTCCACATCAGCATCTGTGGCAATAATCACCTTGTTGTATCGAAGATTCTCAATACCGTCTTCGATGTCTAATGCATGTTGTAATAGATTCAACTCTTCATTTTCATACACTATTTTTTTACTTAGACCATAACAATTCAAGGGCTTACCTCGTAATGAAAAAACGGCTTGGGTTTCTACCCGCCTTGATTTTGTGATGGAACCGCTCGCAGAATCCCCTTCTGTAATAAAAACCATTGTGTTTTCGCGCAATTCAGGTTTTGCTTTCGTATCGGTCCAGTGAATCCTGCAATCCCGTAACTTTTTATTATGGAGGTTCGCTTTTTTTGCGCGTTGGTTTGCTAATTTTTTTATTCCGGCAATTTCTTTTCGTTCTCGTTCAGATTGCAATATTTTCCCTAACAATTCTTTAGCCGTTTCAGGATTTTTATGTAAAAAATTATCAAGCTCTTTGGAAATAAAATCTACAATAAAACTCCTTAGACTGGAGCCTTCCGGCGAAATACTTGTTGATCCCAGCTTCGTTTTAGTTTGCGATTCAAAAACCGGCTCTTCAATTCGAATGGCAAGGGCACCAATGATAGAAGTGTGCACATCTCGTACATCAAAATCCTTTTTATAAAAATCCCGAATGGTTTTGACAATGGCTTCTCTAAAATAATTTAGATGGGTTCCTCCTTGTGAGGTGTATTGTCCGTTGACAAAGCTGTAATATTGTTCGCCGTATTGTGTGCCGTGCGTTAGAACCAATTCTATATCCTCGCCTTTAAGATGGATGATTGGGTAGATAAGGTTTTCACCATCTGTCCTACGTTCCAACATGTCCTTTAGTCCATTCTTTGAGATATAGGTTTTGTTATTATAATGAATGCGTAAACCTGCATTCAGGTATGCGTAATGCCAAATTCTGCTCTCAACAAATTCATGCATATAGCGAAACTTGGAAAATATTTTTTCATCTGGTTTGAACTGTATCAAGGTTCCGTTTTGCTCATCCGTAGATTTTAGGTTGTAGTCTTTTAATAAATTACCCATCTGGAATTCAGCTATTTTAGCTTTCCCTTCCCGCACTGATTCAACCTTAAAATAAGAAGATAAGGCATTTACTGCTTTCGTACCCACGCCATTTAAGCCTACCGATTTTTTAAACGCTTTACTGTCATATTTTCCACCGGTGTTGATTTGTGAGACACATTCTATGACTTTTCCAAGCGGAATGCCCCGGCCATAGTCTCGTATGCTCACGATGCCTTCTTGTATCTCAATATCTATTTCTCTGCCGTAGCCCATGACATATTCATCAATGCAATTATCGATGACTTCTTTTAATAAAATATAGATGCCATCATCGATACTAGACCCATCTCCCAATTTTCCGATATACATTCCGGGTCGAAGCCGGATATGTTCTTTCCAATCTAATGAACGGATGTTTTCTTCTGTATATGAATGAACTTGAGCCATGTCTTACAACAAATTTCTATAAATTATTAGCGGTATAAACCGGATAAAGTTACAAACATATTATAAATATGTGTAATCTGATTATGTTGTGAGCAAAATCAATCGATTGGCTCCGAATGTGGGTATAAAATTGTTTATCTTTTGCGGGATTCCTTTTTCATAAGATTCAGCTCATCTTTCATGGTAGAAAGGAACGCTATAAAATCTCGATGTATTTCTTCCAGGCTTGCTCTCGTAGTTTCTGCTTGAATTTCCCGGATATTAGCCAGCTTTATTAATATTTTCTTTTGTCGTTTAAAAATGGCTCCATAAGTCGACAAAATTTCTGATTCTGATCTTTTTTCCTGTACTTGTTCCTTTGTCGTATTTTTTACTTGTAAAGGAATATCGGGATTATATACTTTGGGAAAATCCTGTTGATAGATACTGTCTTTATTTTGGGCGGTATTTTTCTTTCCAGATAACAGGCGATTTCTGGCTGCAATTCGCTCACTGGTTTGGTTATTTTCCTGGACAAAACGTAATTTGATGTTCTCCAATAAGCTGCTGAGGTAATTTGGATTATTTTTTTTGATAGATTTTTTCCAGTCTTTGATTAAAGCGGTTACCTCCTTGATATCTTTTTTTTCCTTTTTTAATTGATCCGCCGTATATACATTTTTATATTTTATGCGGAACGAACTATCAGCTTGCGCTGGTAGAAATTCAATACTATTTATTAATACCAATAAAACAATCCAGAATTTCATATGTGTTAATTACAATAGGTTTTAAAAGCCGCTGCGAGGTTATCGGCAATCATTTGTGCGCTTCGGCCTTCAATATGATGACGTTCCAGCATGTGGACCAATTTTCCATTTTTGAAAAGGGCGATGCTTGGAGAAGATGCGGGGTAAGGCAGTAGGTATTCTCTGGCTTTCTCCGTCGGTTCCCGGTCCACCCCGGCAAAAACGGTCACCAGGTTGTCGGGTTTAGTTCCTGACTCTAGGGCCATTTTTACACCAGGTCTGGCATAGGCTGCAGCGCAACCGCACACAGAGTTTACAACTAATAATGTCGTACCTTCTTTATTTTCAAGTGTGGTGCTAACATCATTGACATTGGACAGACTCTTAAAGCCTAGCTGTGTCAGCTCCTGGGTCATTGGAATTACTAATTGAGGTGGATACATATTTATTTTTTAATGCTGGCTTATGAAACGTTCCAAACCTGGATAAAGTTTCACTAGTTTATATAAAAAGGATTATAGAAGTATTAGCACCTGTTCATAAAGTAAACAGACATGGTAAAAAAAGAAAGCCTGGAAATTGGATTACTATTCAATAGAACATAATCAAAAGCCCAGGCCTTCTATCGTAACTTAAACCGCCAGCCATGTAAACAAAACTCAAAAGCTTGTTAAAGAAAGACGGTTTGAATCGCAAAGGGTATCAGCAAAACAGAAACTCCCTAAGATTCCTTGCTACCCAAGCGCAAAATTTCTTGCACAACGACTTCTGTCACATAGCGAGTTATTCCGGTTTTATCCTCATAACTTCTGTGGGTCAGTTTGCCCTGAATGGCGACTTCTTGTCCTTTCTTCAGATATTTCTCAAGAAACTCAGCTTTTCCATCCCATGCCACCAGATTATGCCACTCCGTCCGGCTGGTTTTTTCACCCTTTGCGGTCGTGTAATATTCGTTGGTAGCCATAGATACTCGAGCAAGTTTTTTGCCTTTTTCTAAAGAAGTAACTTCTGGGTCTTTTCCAAGGTGTCCAATAAGTTGCACAGTGTTGCGTAATGCGTTCATCATAATTAATTTAAACGTGAAACAATAAAAAAATTTACGGGATAAAGATGGATTGAAGAAGACTTTTTATCCGTGCGTTAAACGGATATATACGAATGTATACGGATGTATTCGAGAATTGCAATCAAATAAATGATAATCAATATATAAAATATTGTAATTGTTGCTAATGTACAAATAGATTTGACATTTCCCCCAGGGCACTCACGCATTTTGGACTGGGGTATGAATGGAGAATACGCAAAAATAATTACTAGTATAGTTACAAAATGTAAAGAACACATGAGGGAGATTAATACAAGTTCCTAATGCGTAAAGTCTTTCAAATAAACATTGTTATTATTTAGCTGTTTTGCTTTTTGATCCATTTTTATGTTTGCCGGTATATGATTTTTCACCCGCCAAAATCGCTACGGCCAAATTATTCTCTGCTGGAGGAATTGGACAATTAAATCCGCTGCTATAAGCACACCAAGGATTATATGCGTGGTTGAAATCGATCCACATTATATTACCTTTTAATGAATCACTGGATAGATCTAAAAATCGGCCCCCACCATATGTTTTTTTACCATTGGTCTTATCAAAAAAGGGGACAAAGAAGGACGCATCGGGCTCTATAGATTTGGCACTTTTGTATGCAGTCAAGGTATAATATTCGTCATGAATCTTAAACCGGAATTCTCCGTGGCGTACAAATGGTTTTAATTTACCACTGCTAGTGGGTATCATGATGCTATCCTTTTCAGAAAACACGGTGAACTGGGCCTGGACATTAAAGGCTGGTGCCGCACCAAAATAGTGCAGCCGCCTAATATCTTTTTTCTCTAATGGCGAACGAGGATCAGCTAAATGTTCCTGAACAATCAGCTTGCGATGGTGCTTAATCTGTTCTTTATAATTTTGTTGACTGAATAAATTAATCGCACAAATCAACAGGATCAGTAGAATAGAATACTTTTTCATTTATGGTAAAGTTAGGCTAGAATTTTCTTTTTATATTCGGTATTTTTATCAGACCACATTCATGAATTCTTGTAGATTCAAAAATTTTATTCATTCATTTAGTTTCTACTATTCTACACAATACATTACATAATTTTAGGAATACTATTAATCGAAAAACTTCTGTGACAAACATTAAGGATAAAAGTCACTCAATTATTATCGTAAATGAATAATTTTGTTTTATGCAACCCAACTTTACGATCCATAAACTTCATAATGTGGAAGAAATGGAAAAACATTATGATTTGGTACACAAACTTACTCCTCAATTAAGTGTCTCTCGTTATAAAGAATTATTGGCAATAATGGTTAAAAATCATTATCGTCAAGTGGCTGTTTTTGACCAAGGTCATGCGATTGCATTATCCGGATATTGGATGAATGCTAAATTGTATTCCGGTGAATATCTGGAGATTGATAACTTTATTGTCGATGAAAGCTACCGATCTAAAGGTGTTGGGAGGTTATTAGTTAGTTGGCTGGAGGAAGAAGCTAAACTGCATGATTGTAAAGTGATGATGCTTGATGCCTATACTGAAAATGACGGTGCCCATCGATTCTATAAACGTGAAGGCTTTCATATTAGGGGGTTCCATTTTTTAAAATGGATGTAACATAAGTATATATTAAAAGAGCCATGTATTTTTTATAGGAAATCGATTTAAATTATTGTTCATTATTTTTCGTAGATCATTGTTTGAAAAAGTTCCAGTTTGGTAATCATTTTTCAAAATATGTACGCCCACTTTAGCTAATTCATTGGATGTAATAAACAGGGAGGGGACCAACTTATTTAAGATGGTATAAAAAGGACTAATAAATTTGTGTAAAAAGGGCTCATTATTATTCGTTTTACTAGCTTGGACTCCACCTGGTCTTACTATAAGTAATCGCTTACATCCTAAAAGACTCAAAACTTTTTCAGTTCTACCTTTGATTCTACCGAAAAGGGTAAAGCTTTTTTCTTTAACGTCTGCTCCCAAACCACTAATAAATAAAAAATGCATTTCTGGATTTACTTTCAACATCGCTTTAGCAGCCTGAATAGTGTAATCATACGTAATTTTTATATAGTCCTCTTTTCCTACCTGTGTTTGTGAAATACCCAGTGCCCAAATGCATGCTGTATGAGACTTGAATTCATTGATAAGATTTTGATAATCTAAAAAATCACGATGGATGATTTGTCGTAATTTTGGATGCTGTATGTCGATTTCTTTCCTAAGAATTACGGTTACGCGATTTATTTCTTCGTCTGCAAGCGCCTGGGTCAAAAATTCGGAACCTATCATTCCGGAAGCACCAAAAATTAATAAAGAATGATTAGGCATGAAACAAGATTTTAATTAGTTTTTAAGGTAAAAATAATAGCATCTTGTCGAAGTCAATACTAATTAATAGGAGGACACGTTTTGGTTGTGGAAAAAAATGCGGAGTAGCTATTATATTTTGGGGCCTATTTTATGGGCATTATGTTGGTTGCCAAGCCTTCATTCACAGGATTCCTGGGAAAGGCTACGGCCGATTGACACCATTTACCAGGAAAAAGTGAAAACTGTTTATTTCAGTAGAACAGGTAATCAAACATACTATCCTATTTTTTACCTGAATAAGCTTATTGAAACTCAATTGCATTTTGATTTATTAGAGGGAAGCCCACGCCAGTTATATTATACCTTTTTACATTATAACAAGGCATGGACCCAGGAGGAACTAGAATTTTCTGAATACCTCGATGGGTTTCAGGAAAGAGACATCCATTATTTCAAGACATCGGAGCATACTTTAATTCCCTATACGCATTATCGGATAGACCTAGACATTAACGAACTTCACTTCAAAGTCAGCGGAAACTATCTGCTAGTAGTATATGATCGGGAAAACAAGTTGCAACTCAGCAGGAGGATTTATGTAACCGCGAATGATCCACAAGTAAAGGTTAATTTTATTAGTCCGATACAAGCTAGTTATGTCAGGAGTCACCATTGTATGGAAATTTCAATAATTCCCAATACCATCCAGATTCAAAACCCTAACCTGGAAATTCAAACCGTGGTGATGCAAAACGGCAATAGCCAGGATAAGATTGAACTCAATACGCCCAATTTCAGCACAGCGAATCTTATAAAATATAATAAGTCGGATGAAATTCTATTTCCAGCAAAAAAAGAATTTCGTCATAAAGATATCCGGAGCATTTTATACCGGACGCAGGATATTGATTATTGGGATGAAAGAGATGGAAATTATCATGGATGGTTGGAGTTGGATGAATTAAGAACCTATAAACCTTATTTTACAGACCTCGATATTAATGGGCAATTTGTTATAGAAAACAAAGACGTACCCGATGATGATATCCGGTCTGAATATATTCGAGCCCATTTTACCCTAAAAGCGAGTAGCCCTTTTGATAAGGATGTCTATGTGATTGGGAGCCTTAGCGATTGGGATTTGAAGTCTGAATACCAAATGGAGTATGATCCTTCCCGGCAGGCTTATTTTGGCGATTTTCTCCTAAAAAACGGGTACTACAATTTTATGTATGCATTGGAAGGTATCGGAGGGAAGGCTGAAACCAGTGAGCTGGAAGGGGACTGGTACGAAACGGAAAATGACTATTTAATTTTAATTTACTATCGTCCGTTTGGCGGGAGGTACGATCAACTTATTTTTGCTGGAATTTTTAATTCTAATATATAAACGTCTGCTTTTATTAAAGGTATTTGCATATTCACCAGATAATCAATGACCCTGATCAGAAAAATGACCTGATTCTTCGATAATTTCTCATCGCTGTCCCAAGCTTACTTAATTTTGTAAATAATTTCTTTTCATGAAATATGGATTTTTACTATTATTATTTTACTCATGGCTGGGCACAGCCCAGGAAGTCTGGAGTTTAGAGCATTCTATTAAATATGCCATAAACCAAAACCTGGGACTCAAACTAAGTGAATTAAGTATCCAAAATGCATCAGTAGATCTCAAACAAAATATTCATCAACGCTACCCAAACTTGAACGCCGGCATAAATGGGGGTATTAGTTTTGGCCGAAGCATTGATCCCACCACGAATGATTTTATTTCGGACAATATTATTTATACCAATTATAACTTAACTTCAGGAATTCCCATATATCAAGCGGGGCTGATTAATAACTCCATTAAGAAGAGCCGACTCGACTTGAAAGCCAGTAAAGAGAGCTACCAGCAGGCTATTTATGATTTGTCATTGAGTGTGGCTAGTCTTTATCTAAGTGTATTGCAAGCAGAGGAAGCATTAAAATTAGCTGGAGAGAATGTGAGTATGGTGGGTGTTCAATTGTCCCAAATTCGAAGCCTGATCCGTTTAGGGTCGAAGCCTGAATCCGATGCTTTAGAAATTGAAGTCCAGGTCGCTAAATCAGCGCAAAGCATGGTTAATGCAGAAAATACATTAGATCTTGCCTGGTTGCAATTCAGACAAGCGCTTAGAATTCCTGGTAACATTGAAATTAAGCTGGAAGCTATTTCAAGTGAGTTAGTTGATCAAACTATCAGAGCAGATTACGGTTTCGAACAATTGTATCAGCATAGTCTGGAAAATACACCGGGGTTAAAGGCAGCAAAATTGCGGCTCGAATCCGCGAAAATTGGAGAAAGAATAGCCAGGGCAAGTTATTTTCCATCAATTTACGGTAGCGCCAATATAGGTTCCCGATTTTCCGATGCGGCCCAGACAATAAATACGGAATCAAGAAGAACGATTGTGCCTGGAGTTGAAATTGATGGAAAGCCTGTTCAATATTCACAGATTTTTCGTATTCCCATTGGAACCGAGCTAATACCCTTCAAAAATCAATTTGATCAGTTTTTAGGTTACGGAGTGGGCGTGTCTATAAACGTGCCCATTTATCAGAACTACTTACCAAAGGCAACAACACAGAGAGCTAAAATAGTAACCAACCAATTTGAATTACAATTAGAACAAGAGCAAGAAAATATAAAACAAGAAATTACCCAGGCAATTGTAAATGCTAAAGCGGCGATAAAAGAATATCAATCAGCTTTCCGGACAAAAGAAGCCGCAGAAGTATCCCGCAATAAAACACAAAAAAAATTTGAAATAGGATCCGCCAATTCCTTTGAGTTAAACACTGCGCAAAGTAATTTACAATCTGCTGAAATTAATTTACTTATTGCAAAATACCAGTTATTGTTCAGACAAAAAATCCTGGATTTTTATGCAGGTAATTTCCTTTTAACTAAAAACTAATCAGATCAAATGCAACGTATATCAAAAAACAGGTTATGGGTTTGGATTGTAATAGGAGCTATAATTATTTTAGGAGGTTTAGCTTATTTCAAAGCACAAAATCGACCTAAGGGTGAAGAAGTTGTTGTTGAAAAGATAAGCCGCCGGGATATTATAGAAACGGTATCTGCCAGTGGAAAAATATTTCCGGAAATTGAAATTAAAATATCGAGCGATGTATCCGGAGAAGTGGTTGAGCTTTTTGTGAAGGAAGGCGATTCAGTGAAGATAGGTCAAATTTTGGCCAGGGTAAATCCAGATGCTTATCAGTTTGCCGTTGAGCGCGGATCAGCGGGGGTTAATGTGGCAAAATCCCAGGCAGGCGCAGTCAAAAATAACATAGAATCTGCAAAAGCCCAACGAGATCAATCTAAATCTCAACTGGATAATATTCGCAAGACCCACGAACGCAATAAACAATTATTTAAGGAAGGCATCATTTCTCAATCAGATCTGGAGTATTCAGAAACGCAATTAAAAAATGCGGATGCCAATTTCCGGGCCGCAGAAACTGCGGTGACGTCTGCATTTAAAAATTCGGAGTCCGCTGGCTACCAGGTAAAAGATGCAGAAGCTTTGTTGCGGGAGCAGCGCACTAATTTAGGTCGCACTACGATCAAGGCACCAGCATCGGGCATTATTTCAAAACTGAATATTGAAAAAGGCGAACGAGTGGTAGGTACCAGCCAAATGAGTGGAACGGAAATGATGCGTATCGCAGATCTTGGCGCCATGGAGGTACAAGTGGAAGTAAGTGAAAATGATATCGTCAGAGTGGCAGTAGGAAATGAGGCTGAAATTGAAGTGGATGCTTATTTAAATCGACGTTTTAAAGGAAGTGTCACGGAAGTTGCAAACAGTGCCAGCAATATTAGCAGTTTGGGTGCAGCCAATTTGAATGCAGATCAGGTTACAAAATTTATAGTGAAAGTCAGAATAGACAAAGCGTCCTATAGTGATCTTTTATCCAATGGGAAAAAATCGGCATTCAAGCCTGGAATGTCTGCAACTATTGAAATAAATACCCAAGAAGTTAAATCAGTGCATTCCATTCCAATTCAAGCTGTGATAGCCTATGATCCAGATGAAGAAAAAAATACTAAAAAAGAAAACGAGAACGAAACAAAACCAAAAGGAAATCCGGATGAAGAAAAGGTTGGCCTGGATAAGAATCCGTTTCGAGAAGCGGTGTTTGTTTTAATAGGTGACACCGTGGCCAGAAAGGATGTAGAAACGGGCATCCAGGATGAGAATTATATTGAATTAAAATCGGGAGTGTCCGGAGAAGAAACCATAATCATAGGTCCATATGCAGCGATTTCGAAGAAATTGAAAGATGGTGCAAAGGTTCACCTAAAAAAAGAGGATAAGGACACTAAAAAATAAACCTTTTTAAAGAGATGGAGACGTTAACTTATTTCGGTGAGATGACATCAAATATAAAATGTCCATTTTCATAAAATTTTTTCCCATCCGCATAAATACTTGCGCCATTTTTCATATTGGTGATCATATCCCAGTGAATGCTTGATGTATTTTTTCCTCCGCATTGTAGGTAGGATTGGCCAATGGCCATATGGATAGTTCCACCAATTTTTTCATCAAATAAAATATTTCGCGTAGCGCGTTGAATATTTTGGTTGGTACCAATCGCTATTTCGCCAAATCTACGTGTGCCTTCAATTTGAAATACTTCATCTAATACTTCCTGGCCTTGCATCGCAGACCAATTTTCAATAAAACCATTTTTAACGTCCAGTTTAATTCCCTGAATGTCTTTTCCCATCATATAAGTGGGCACATCAAAAAATACGGTGCCATTGGCACTACTCTCAACAGGACTGGTAAATACTTCTCCCGATGGCATATTGGACTTTCCATCAGAATTAATCCAGGTTCGACCTTCTACATTGAATTCAATTTCCCAATCCAGATGTTTGTATATAATGTTTTTGCTAGCATTTAAAAAATCGACGATATCCTTTTGAAACCGACCTAATTCCAGCCACTTTGATTTGGGATCTTCATGAGTTAAAAAACAAGCATTTTTAACAAATTCGGTATATTCTTGCAAGGACATATTAGCCAGTTGCGCAGCCATTTCAGTTGGAAATTGACAAAGACTTCTTTTTAAAGATGCATTTCCCAATCGTTCAAAATAAATGGTGCTAAATTCGGCCAGTGTTTCATTTCTTATTTTTGACTTTGCAGGATCGGGTTTTGGAAATGAACTAAAAAGATACGGAGCCCGTATAACTAAATAGGCATCACAATTTTTTATTAGAGATAAACTATTTTTGGAAATATATGAAACCTGATGTTGATTGCCGAATTGCATTAACGTTTCTTCCTGGTTTTCAAAACTAATTTCATATTCTATATTAGCTC
>JALYPU010000098.1 GCA_030856215.1 Bacteroidota bacterium | reverse complement strand
CTTTATCTAGGGTTTTTAGCAAACCATATGCCCACAGAAGCAATATAATTTGAATTGGTAAACGCAATATAGCAATCCATAGGTATTTGTTATTTTCCTCATAATAATTTAGCATCATTTGAATGTTTGCTGGAAAAACGGCGATTAGAAGCAGCATAATACCCCACAACCCTATGCGACGTGTATTTGAAAATATAAGCATTGCTGCAAATAATATCTCGCATACACCACTTATAAAGACGAGTTGGTTAGGATAAGGTAACCAATGTGGCATTATTCTAATAAAAACTTCAGGATGCACTAAATGAATCAATCCTGTTATTGTATAAAAAGTAATCATTAGATAAAGTGAAAACTTATTCATCTCTCCAATGTAGGTGACTGCTTTTTGTTTAGCGCTTACGCAGTTTAAATAGCTGATTTTTTTTCCAATATCTTTATCTCTTTTTTATCCTTTTTAATTTCCTGACGGATAAGCCCGTATAAATTCATATATATATTGGCTATCCAAACCAATGAAAATCCAGCAATGACAGTTCCTCTCCAATCGTTTATCAGCAGTTTGTAGTCGGTTAAAAAAAGAAATATTATTGTTATATAGTGGCTAAAGCAATATTCGCATGTAAAAAGATAATAAAACTTTCTTTTTAAGAATGACTTCTCATGCTGGCTCCGTTTTATAAAATAGTCACTTATTTCACGAAATAGTTCTTCAGAGGTAAAAGTCCATGAAATGCAGGCAATTGCTAGCGGCAAAATAAAAAGCCAGAAAATTTGAGTGTTAATTTCCATAGGACAATTAAAGGTAATTTATTTTCAAAACTAACTTTAGGAAACTTTATGATCGATCAATGAATACAGAATGAAAGAAAAAATGAGATTTTACCCGTTTGCTTTCTCTTTCATTTCCATTGTGGGCTCCATTATGCTGGCGCGGTTGCCTTCCGTATCTGTAAATGATACATACATTCCAAATCCGGGTATCTCCATAGGCTCGCCTAGAACTTTACCACCTGCTTCAGTAATGTTTTTCATCGATACCTTGATGTCATCAACAGAGATGACCACTGAAGGATGTTGATCAGATGCATCGTCCATTTTTTGATAAAAACCACCATTAATTTTGCCCAAGGTCTTTGGTGACCCATTTTTATCAGTTTCAGTAGTATTAACAAGTACATAGTTTCCCATTTCCTCACCCAACATCTGGGTTTGCCAGCCAAACGCATTTGTGTAGAATTCAGCCATTCGCATTGTGTCTTTTGCGGCCATTTCAAAGTGTACCACTGGATTCATTTTTGCCATATATATAATTTATTTGAAGTTACTTTCTAATTTATCAAACGATGATTGCCAACCTTTAATACAATCATCTGCAATTTCAGCAGGTAAACCTGCGTGCTGCAACGACAGATTTGTTTTGCCATCCACCTCCTCAAATTCAGTTGTAACTAGCAATTCCAAATCCCAGTCTCCCGGCATTTTGTAATAGGAAGCAGGAACTATGTTTCCACTGCTATCTGCAAAGCTGTCGGTAATTACTTTTTTTTTAAGAGGTACAATTTCCTGGTATGTACCGGTTGACCAAGTCTTTTGAGCCTGTCCCGAAGTAATCGGAAGCAGGGGTGAGTTGAAGGACGTAATGAAATTTATAGGATCAATACAACAAAATGGGTAATTCATGCTGCCTGCTACCGTCCATAGGACTGGATTCAAACAGGATCAAATTAAGTGTAGAATTAGCGCGTTTTTTTGCAACGTCAATCGTAAAACTAAAATTCCCCCATTCAGGTGCACCGGCATCAGTCATCTGATACCCATTTTTTAATTCTTCATGGCCGTCTTCTACTACCCAACTAAAACTGGCTTCAAATATTTGGCCCTTTCCTTTGATAAGAAATTTATGGTCGTCAATTTTTTCTACAGTCACATCTTTAAACCGAGCATTGGCATAAACCTTTGCTGAAGGTTTAGGAGCAGTGGGGATTTCTTTTTCAACGGTAACTGAATCCGGAACTTTAACAGTTTCTGTTTTGACAACAGGTTCCTTTTGCTTCTCGCGTGGAATACATCCCGAAATAGTAATCACTAATAATATAAATATGTGTTTCATGCTTAAATATAAGAAAGTTGAATGGAATTAATTAGAAAGTCTTGCATTTAAAGCAATGCCTCAATGAATCCTACGTAAACTCCGGTTTCATTTTGTGTTCACT
>JALYPU010000088.1 GCA_030856215.1 Bacteroidota bacterium | reverse complement strand
GCAGACCACCATAAATGACAGCAAAAGAGAAAACAATTTCAACATAATTAAAGTATAACAATAAAACAGATCATCTATAGGATCTTGGTTTTGCAAATATGTTTCAAACAAAAATTAATGTAGCCACCTAGAGAATCTTTTCACAATGTAAATAGGACGTTATTAAAACGATAAAAACATTAATATAGATTCCTATCATAAGAAATATTTATTAGCTGATTTTCTTTTTGATAACTATAATAGTGATTCATTCCTCATACAATACTTTATATAGTTTCTTTCTCATGTGATCACGTGCTCAAATTTAAATTTAGCTAACTGTGCAAAATTCAGACCCGCAGCGAGCCACGGAACGCTCTGGCACCATAGTATGATTCGGCACCGTTGTGATACACGAAGACATTGCCATAGCGGTAATCAGCAAATATGGCTCCGCCGAGTTTTCTAATCTCAGAAGGAGTTTTTATCCAGCTCGATGTTTTCGTATCGAATTTTCCAAGTTTCTGTAATTCTCGATATTCTTCTTCTGTCAAAATCTCGATGCCCATGTCAGCTGCCATCTTAATAGCGCTGGTTGCAGGCTTATGCTCTTTCCTTGAGTTCAATGCTTCATGGTCGTAACAGACACTTCTGCGGCCTTTAGGACTTTCTGCTGAACAATCATAAAAAATGTACTCGCCCGTCTTTTTATCATGACCTACAACATCTGGTTCGCCGCCTGTTTTTTCCATTTCATTGAGTGACCACAGTTTTTCTCCAGAACTTTCAGGGTCCAGCTTTGCCTGTATTTTAGCCCATTCAAGACCTTTATGGCGGTGCATGTTTTTCTCAAAACGGACTTTCAACGTGCTGAGTAATTCTTCACGTTGTTTTGGTGACAACTTATTTTTATAGCTAATGGGTTTGCTCATACTTTTTTATTAACTCAGTTGAGATGGTATTTTCGAGCTTGATTTTTATCTTTTGTTCTGTTTTCTTGGAAATAAAAGCCCCGTATTAGGGGGCCTTTGAAAAGTGAGTGTGAAAACCACTCCTAATTTTAGTGGAGCTGGCGGGACTCGAACCCGCGTCCAGAGAAAGTACCGAAGTGCTTTCTACATGCTTAGTTTTACATTCGATTGTCAGGAAAAGAGTAGGTAATAAAACGACCTTTCTAATCCTTATTCCCTTAATCTCGCTCGCCGTCCGGGACCTACTTTGAGCCAGCCTGAATTTTTATAATGTGCAGCTCAACCTAGTCAGACATTCAGTTGAGGGCACAGAAGCTACCTAATCTCTAAGATTAAGCTGCAACAGCAAAAGAAGTATTGCCTTTTGTGATTCGACATCCGTTTTTTACGTAGCGTGATATCATCCTACGGCATGCTTACAAAACAATATCATTTCCTGTCGATTCCATGCAGCCCCGGGTTAATTAAGAATTCCGAATTAATCAGCCAGTTGGCAGAACGTCCGCTAGCTGGCGGAACGAATTACTAATTGTCATTCTGAGATATAACTCGTGTATAATGATCGACTAAAGAAAACTATAAACTATATGCATTCATACAGTTATTAAAAGTAAAGATATAACCGGAGAATTGCCTCGTAAGTTCCAGAATGGGCTTTGTTTTAGCCTATTTATTCATCCAATTTTAATACATCCAGAAATGCTTTCTGAGGAACCTCCACTGAACCGATTTGTCTCATCTTTTTCTTACCCTCTTTTTGTTTCTCCAACAGCTTTCTTTTTCTGCTGATATCACCTCCATAACATTTAGCCGTAACGTCTTTTCTCATGGCTGATATCGTTTCACGGGCAATGATCTTACCGCCAATAGCTGCCTGGATGGCTATCACAAATTGGTGCTTTGGTAAAAGTTCCCGTAGCTTTTTGCACATCCGGCGACCCACTGCTTCCGCCTTAGTACGATGCACCAACGCCGTAAGTGCATCCACATTATCTCCGTTTAGTTTTATATCTAATTTGATTAAGTCCGATTGTCTATAATCTATTGGATGATAATCAAATGACGCATACCCTTTTGTGGTAGATTTTAAACGATCATAAAAGTCAAAAACAATCTCTGCTAAGGGCATATCAAAGTTCAATTCTACCCTATCTGGAGTGAGGTAATGCTGTTTGGTCATGGTACCGCGCTTGTCCATGCATAATTTTATAATGGTACCAATGAAGTCTGGTTTAGTAATTATCTGCGCTTTAATGTAGGGCTCTTCAACATATTCTAAATAGGTCAATTCCGGGAGGTCATTCGGCGTATTAATAACCAGGACTTCTCCTTTGTTGGTTAGTGCTCTATACGAAACATTGGGAACCGTCGTAATAACTTCCTGATTAAATTCTCTGGAAAGTCGTTCTTGAATGATTTCAAGATGCAACATGCCTAGAAAACCGCATCGAAAGCCAAATCCCAAAGCAATAGACGTTTCCGGCTCATATACCAATGAAGAATCATTGAGTTGAAGCTTTTCCAGACTGTCTCTCAAATCCTCAAAGTGTTCGTTTTCTATCGGATAGATACCCGCGAACACCATGGGCTTAACCTCTTCAAAACCCTTAATTCCTTCCTTACATGGATTATTCGCAAGTGTAATGGTCTCGCCCACTTTGACTTCCTTTGCATCCTTTATGCCGGTTATTATGTATCCGACATCTCCACAAAAAATTTCTGGCTTTGGAATGAGGGTCATTTTTAAAATACCTACTTCTTCCGCATCGTACTCACTGCCTGTATTAAAAAATTTAACACGATCCCCTTTTTTTATACTGCCATTGTGTATCCGATAATAGACAATAATGCCTCTGAAAGGATTGTAAACTGAATCAAAGACCAGTGCCTGTAAAGGTGCGTCCGGACTACCTTTTGGTGCGGGGATTCGTTCTACTATGGCTTTCATCAAATTCTCTACCCCTTCCCCAGTTTTGCCACTTGCTAATATAATATCACTTTTACTACAACCAATTAATTCGATAATTTGCTCGGAAACTTCATCAATCATGGCCGTATCCATGTCGATTTTATTCAAAACAGGTATTATTTCCAAATTGTGATCAATAGCCAAGTATAAATTGGATATTGTCTGGGCCTGAATTCCCTGGGTTGCATCCACTAATAGTAATGCTCCTTCGCAGGCCGCTATCGAACGACTCACTTCATACGAAAAATCTACGTGGCCGGGAGTATCTATCAGATTAAATACGTACTTTTTTTTATCAGAATGTTCGAAGTTGAGCTGGATAGCGTGGGCTTTTATGGTTATCCCGCGTTCTCTTTCCAAATCCATATCATCCAATGCCTGATGCTGCATGTCCCTTTCTGAAATGGTTTTTGTGAATTCCAACAACCGATCCGATAAAGTACTTTTACCGTGGTCAATATGCGCAATTACACAAAAATTTCTAATATTCTCCATATGAAATGCCTCTCAATTTGCCTGCAAAAGTACCGCCGAATAGACGGCTTTCGTATAAAATGGTCATTTTTTTTATAATTATTTCTATTTTACTATATTATATATTAAATTTGGATATCATAAGTGATTGTTAATTGATGATTTTTGTGAAGGATAAAACGTATTTTTTTGAATCAAAAAGCAGCTTTAAGGTGTTTGAAAGCGTTGATCAGCTATAAATTAATTTAATTGAGCAAATTCTACTATTTAATTCTTCTTATTGCCTTCCTCCAGGCTTGCACTTCTAAAGAAGACCTCACAGTAAACATTCCTGATGAATTTACGATACAATTGATTGAACCCATTCAAAAGGGCGGATCGGGCCTGATATTGCATTGCACCAGCGTTTTAAAATTTCCTTGTCGGTACGACAGTCTCAGTTATGTTGTATCACAACAAGAAGGAAAATGGACTATAGATTTAGGTAAATTGCCCAGTAAACAAAATTGCGATGATATTCCTATACATATACAATCAAATATTTTATTGCCCGACATTGGATTAAATGAAGCGTTTGATTTTACTATTAGTCTCGACCATAGGATCCTTAATGAAGGGACCATTACCCAACATGAAGATTATTATGATATCGCTCTCACACAAGACAAAGGAATTATTCTAAATAACCAACGAGTAAATAAAATTCCTCATAAAATGATATGGGGTTGGGCCTATAGCAAAGAGCAAAAAAAAGAAAATGCCGGGAGCACCGAAGCGGAGATAACAGAACTCCTTAAAAAATTAAAAAATGAGATGGAGGCATTCTGCGGTACACAAAAACTGCAGCCTGGCTTTTACTCTTATTTTGATATCGGAGAAGATAAAACAATTAGATTAAAAGATATTCCTACTGTAAAAAACGAGGTGATATCTTTTTATTACAAACATGAATATTCTGAAGAAATCATATTTTCTTTTTTCGAACAAATCCTTCCCAATTATAATAACTTAATTGCTTACCGCATTCAAACCAGCGACGGTAGGATTTTCGAGTCACTTTAGTCCAAACCAAATTTTTTCTATTAATTTGTTCCTAATTTAAATTAGTAACATGACCGAATATAGGATTAATTTAATCAGTGACACGGTCACAATGCCTACTGCTGCCATGAAGGAAGCCATGATTCAAGCCCCTCTCGGAGATGATGTGTTTAGAATGGATCCAACGGTGAATCAATTAGAGCATAAATTGGCTGATTTATTTGGGCATGAAGCCGGATTATTTTGTCCTTCTGGGACTATGACGAACCAGATTGCTATTAAAGCGCACACCCAACCTTTAGATGAAGTGATCTGTGATATACATTCCCATATTTACCAATATGAAGTCGGCGGATATGCTTTTCATAGTGGTGTGGCTATAAATCCTATCTATGGTAATGACGGAAAATTAACGGTAGATTTAATCCAGGATCAAATAAAGCCTGCTTTTGATTGGTTGCCCAGGACTAAATTAGTCGTTTTGGAGAATACATGTAATCGTGCGGGCGGTAATTATTATGAACTAGCTGAAATGAAATCATTGAGCACATACTGTAAAAAGCATGAGTTAAATTTTCATTTGGATGGGGCAAGAATTTTTAATGCATTGATAGAAAGTAAAGACGATCCGAGAGATGTGGGCGTCCTCTTTGATTCGATCTCCATTTGTTTGTCGAAAGGGCTAGGTGCCCCTGTAGGGTCTGTATTGATTGGCTCTAGTAGTTTTATCAATTACTGTAGAAGAATTCGAAAAGTTTTCGGAGGTGGAATGAGGCAAGCAGGCATATTAGCGGCTGCGGGCATATATGCTTTGGATCATAATATTCAACGATTAAAAATAGATCACGATCACGCTAAAATTATAGCGAAGACATTAGTGCAAACAAACTATTTGGAAAGTATTAAAGTCGTAAAAACCAATATTATTATTTTTGATTTAATAAAATCATTTGATCTAAATGATTTTATAGAACAGTTACATGGCTTTAATATTCATGCTTCAGCATTTGGGAAACATTCAGTTCGGTTTGTTACCCATATGGACATCAACAGCTCCATGGTGGATGAAGTTTGTCATGTTTTACTAAACAATATAAGACCTGGAACGTAAGTGTTGTTCAAGCTTTTTATAAAAAATAATATTAGTGTAATGTGCTTGGATGAAATGTTTTCCAACTATGCCAATATTCCTGGTATGCCTGGATTTTTTTCAAATTCGCTGTGGTTGAATCCAAAGCGTGTCCGATGAAATTGTATTTAAATGAATCTTGAAAAATAGTATCGTTTCTAACAGTAAAAATTTCATCCGATGAATTTCGCTCGAACGCAGCAAAGGAGTTTACGTCATTTGCCAGAACGATAAAAATAGCTTTTTCACCAATTTTGTCGTGAATGATACGGTCTTTTTGTAACACATTCCAATCGTAAGCCTTCGCAATACCAGTTACCTGTAATCCAAGTATCCAGGATTTGTCTTTCCAGGATTGCAAATCTCTTTTCGTTAATTTGCCCTTTCGTTTACCTGATTCATATAGACTCAAACTATCGTATTCCACCTGAAATGTTATATCTGGCTGCATGATCAAACTAGTTGGATACCATTCCAACCATTTTCTAAGCGTCGTTTGCATGTAAGGATATTCAGGCAGAATGTGGCCCTTCATTTTACCAGTGACAGCTTCTCCATTAACTTGTCTCCACCAGGAACCTGTGCGTTGATCTTCAAACATGGCATTATAGTGATCCATGCCTACCAATCTGAATGTTTCTTTTTTGCCGTCAACGATTGGTTCGAACACTCTTCCAGTTCGGCAGACCGTACAGTAGGTTATCATAAATTCTTTATCATCAATACTGTCCATAACTTGATGATGATACCCCAAAAGTTGAATGGGGTACGCTTTGGCAATATCTTTATAGTGTATTCCTATAACAAGTCGATCCAGGTCCACTTTATTTTCACCCACTGTTTTTAATGTCAATATTTTTGGTTGATAAAACATGGTATCGGCAGACATTTTAAATTGAATGACATAGTGTACTCCTAATAAAACCAGCAAACTTAATAGACTAACCCACCGAAAAGATAGAAAGGCGCTTTTAAAAGTGAAGAGAATTAATATACTAAAAAATCCTCTGAACCACCATCGGAAACTGTATAAAAAATACGCAAAATCTATGCTTTCTATTTCCTGACTGCCAGGGATAGGCATGATAAAATAAATCGATGCTATTTCGAACAACATCCAGCTGATAATGGCGATATAATAAACTAATTTCTTTTTGGTAACTGTGTAAATTTAGGCGTAGTGTGTTGAATTATATTTTTTATAATTTTATACGTTACTATTTAAAGTCAAGTCTATAGTTTGTGTAGACAAAGATATTAAAAAAGTCAACTATAATTAAAATGTTGATTAGCCAGTTATGGCTGTATTAGGCTTATTTCTCGTATATTTTCATTTTTAAACATCCGATTGAAAAATATTAAAAACAAATGTTATCTTGTGGTATAATCGCATATTGTAAATTCATTTACCCATAAAATCTACAACTATGATTAAGTATTTAAAATTAATTTTTAGCGTAAGTTTTTTATTTATTAATAATATCTCATTTTCGCAACTAGTTTGTATTTCAGATATTAATATTACTGTTGATATTACAGGTTTTGCTACTTTAAATGTTAATCAGGTAGTATCAAGTCCACTTGATGCAGATTATGTTTATTTACTTAGTCAGACACTTTTTAGCTGTTCCGATATTGGGAACCCAGTAACTGTTGTAGTAGAAGAGCAAAGTTTAGCCGGTACAGTTCTTAATTCTTGTTGGTTCACTGTAAATGTGGTGAGGAGACTACCTGATCCTTGTGCACAACCTACTGCCCATTGCCTGAGTGAAGTCAATGTGGTCTTGAATTCTGATGGGGAAGCAATTATTACACCTGAAATGTTGGTAGCTAGTCTTCCTCTCAATCCTGCCTATTATTATTATTCAATCCCATCTTCATTTGATTGTTCCGATATTGGACCCAATACTGTGACATTGTATGTAGTTGGGGCATGGGGGACCAACTATTGCATCATGACGGTCAATGTTGTAGAAAGAAGACCATCGCCACCCATATGCATTTCGATAGATTTAGAAGATCTCACCTTTTTACCAGAGCATATCTTTGATGCTCCAATTATTCCAGAAGAGTCCATTAAATTTATAGCTTCTTTTAATGTAGATCCTTTAATTTTAAAGAACGCCAAACCTGATTTTGAATTTTATTTCTCCTCTGATCGCACCATTGATTCGAAAGATATTCTATTATTTAGTAATAGTATCCCTTTGAAAAAGAAGAGTAGCTTGACTGGTTCATTTGCAATTCCTGCGAATATCAAAACAGGAATTTATTATATTATTGCTGATATGACAATACCTAAAAAACAATATAATATAGGTTTTGCACCAGTAATTCAGCCAATCAAAATAGGGTCGAAACCTAATCAGTTTGATCTTGCTAAAAGCGAGATTATAGCAAAGGATATTAATACTACCGAACTTGTACTTTTAAATTCAGTCGAAAATGCGCTTGATTTTAATATTTTAAATAATGATGTTGTTTTAAAAAAAATAACTTTGTTTGATTTATCGGGTAAACAACTCAAGACTTTGTCAGGTGATAAATCAGCGTTTAATTTTTCATTTCTCACTCCGGGTATATATTTGTTAGAAATAATAGATATCAATGACAATAGATCTGTTCATAAGATTTTTAAACAATAATAGTCTGGTTGACAAGGAATTTTATTAAAACAGTTCTCAATTAAATTAACCAAAAAGGCAAGGTTCTATAATAGCACCGTGATATTATAATAGCCTTAAATATTCCGTAAGTATTGGTTGCTGAAAGGTTTATATTATTTGAATCTTTTTTACTTCAATAAACTAATGCTAATTATATTGTCTTTGTATTTTAACTTTTTTAGACAAAGATGTATGATACGATCCTTATTAATTTTTAATTTACTTTTTTGGGTATTTTATCCCTTACCATCTCAAGTTCAAATACCCAGTTCTACTGCCGAACAACTTCAAACCCATTCCGTTAGAAAGAAATTGTTGGAGCAGTCCATCTGTCAAGATATCGGGTTGAGGAATGTGGGGCCTACCATATTTGGAGGTCGCGTGGTAGATATAGAAGCTAATTCAGATCAGCCTCATATATTTTATGTGGCTTTTGCTTCAGGTGGGTTGTGGAAGACCATAAACAATGGGGCCAGTTTTGTGCCGCTCTTTGATTCGGAAGCCAGTATGACGATAGGTGATATTGCCGTCGATTGGAAGCATGGAATTATTTATGTGGGTACAGGAGAAAATAATTCAAGTCGATCTTCATATTCGGGAACCGGAATGTATAAATCATACAATGATGGTAAATCCTGGATTCATTGTGGTCTCATAGAATCTCAACACATCGGCCGCATAGTTTTGGATCAACAGGATAGCTTATACTTATCTGTAGCTGTGTTGGGGCATCTTTATTCCAAAAATAAGGAGCGCGGTGTCTATATAAGTCGTGATGGAGGTACCTCCTGGATTAGAACATTATTTATAAATGATTCAACTGGCGTAGTGGATTTAATTTCGGATCCGATAGATCCAAACACTTTATACGCTGCAGCATGGACGCGCATGCGAACCGCCTGGAACTTAACGGAATCCGGTCCTGGTTCTGCCATTTATAAGAGTACCGATCATGGGTTAAATTGGATTAAAATAAGTGGCGTGCTTTCTGGATTTCCGGAAGGAGAAAATGTAGGTCGAATTGGACTCAGTATGTTTCATCAGAAGGATACGGCGATAATTTACGCGGTATTAGACCAACAAGAACGACGGCCCGCTAAAGAAAAGATTAAAACGGATTTGCAGAAAAATGATTTTAAATCGATGTCAATTGATCAATTACTTGCAATTAAAGATGATAGGCTAGAAAAGTTTTTACGGGACAATGGTTTTCCAAAAAAATATTCAGCAGCAGAAATAAAAAAATTAGTTTCTTCCAATAAAGTTTCCGCAAAACAAATAGCAGAATATCTTGAAGATGGGAATTCATTGTTGTTTGATACTCCTGTAAAAGGTAGTGAAATATACCGATCAATGGATTTAGGTAAAACATGGATTAAAACGCACGATGGCTTCTTTGATGGATTATATTATTCTTATGGATATTATTTTGGCCAGATCCGGGTCGACCCTAAAGATTGGAGGACCATTTATCTACTAGGTGTTCCACTACTTAAATCTAAGGATGCAGGCAAAACTTTTGTATCAATTGATGAAGATAACCAACATGGGGATCATCACGCACTATGGGTTAACCCAGAAATGACGTCGCATCTTATCAATGGAAATGATGGTGGTATTAATATCAGTTACGATGGAGGAATACAATGGAGCAGATGCACGCATCCTCCTGTTGGCCAATTTTATTCCATTCAATATGATTTGAACGAACCTTACAATATTTATGGTGGCACTCAGGATAATGGGGTTTGGAAGGGTTCTTCTAAATATACTGAAAATACCGGCTGGCAAATAAGTGGAAATTATCCTTATAAATCCATTCTCGGAGGTGATGGTATGCAAGTGGATATTGATAACCGGGAGCAAGAATTTATT
>JALYPU010000079.1 GCA_030856215.1 Bacteroidota bacterium | reverse complement strand
GTGTAGATCATTCTTTTTTCTTTCACCAAAGTGTGGGGTGGGGGATCTTGTTTTAAAATGATCCCTCCTGGTTTTCCCAATACGTGAATGGAATCCAGTACACTCATTCGGAATTTTTTACGTCGAGCATTTTTAGCCGCATCTTCATAAGGCTGACCTACATAGTCAGGCAACTCGAGTTCCTGCCCATGATGAGTATAGATCTTCAACCATAAAAACACGGAGAGGAAGCTAATCGCAAGAAACAAAAACACAGCGATTGCTGTGCTTTTAAAATCTTTGCTTTTGAGATATCCACCTGAAACCCCGGATCGGCCTGTTGTCATTATTCTGTGCTGCTTTCCGCTATTGTGCTGCAAATGTATTAAAAAGCTACTCCCCTGCCTGATTTTACCCTGTTCTGATAGTATCCATTAACTTAAAAAGCCGCACGTACCTGTGCACTACCGGTATGAATGGTCTTCACATCACCAGTCTGACGTCCATTATACAACAATGTGAGTACAAGTGATTTAGTAATGCGGGTATTAAATTGAGCTGACCACAATACATTAGACCCGCTTTGAAGTCCCTGCAGAATAGCAAAATCGATGTTCTGATTTCCAAATGATGAATATTGAATGTCAATTAGGCTTATCATAGCCCGGATATCAACAGACGTACTTTTACGCCATGCTGCTTCCAGTGAAAATTTATTGGAGCTGAATTTTTCCGCACCTGCTCGATTTTCCATCTCAGTGTATATGTAGTTTCCAGTGATACGGAATTTATCTTTTAATATGATATTCAATTCAGGACCAGCCTCCAGTTGATCAAGTATGTAATTCCTGTTGTCAAAATTTTGCGACCGGTTTTCCCTTTCCCCTTTTTTTGCATTTAAAACCAAATCAAGTTTCTTTTGAAGACTAATTCGGGTCCGGAGAGTGAAATCCTCTGACTCTCTTATTTCGAATCCAGAGGTCTGTAAAATCTGATTTTTTTGAGTGAAATGACCTAGTTGAATATCATATTGCGTACTGGATCTATTCCAGTAAAGTATATTTCTCAAAGTACTTGTGTTGCCAATAATCGCAGTATCCGGATATTGTTGATAAAATGGATTCCAGAAGGGACTTTCCTGATCCTCACGAATTTTCCTGTTCAGTTGATAAGTTGATAATAACGCAATTTTTGCAAGCAATCCCTTAGGCTGAATTAACCGCATGTCAAAATTTAGACTCTGTTGAATGTTAAGTGATCGTGTTCGAATAAATTCATTATTAAACACACTTAGTTTAATATACTCCCCTTGATCAGCAAATGGAGCTTGCTCGAATTCATTGACTTCCTCTACACCGTCTCCATCATCTACCCAAATATAAATACCTTCACCCTTTTGCACTTTAACATATTTATATTCTGCCTTGGGTTCCTGGCCATTTCCAATTTCATAACCTGACGAAAATTTAATTGCTTTTTTAATAAATTCCGATCGTAAATCCAATCGTCCCAATAAATTAATACTTCTCTTTCCAACTGATTCAATTAAAGGTTCAGCATCCCGGTGACGAATGGTATATTCTAATTTTACATTCTCCCATTGGTGCAGATGGCCATTCAGATTCCATTCTCGTACTTTCTCTGATAGAACGAATCGATTTCCAAAAGCTAATTTAGGGCGCTCCTGGTGATAACTTAGTTGTACATAAGTTTTCGAATCCTCATCATTGCGTAGAAACACTGACATTCTGTTTTGAATAAAACTATTTTGTCGCAGTGTATCATTAAGGTGATCGCGCACCTCATTACGATCCTGAAAATAATTTGTTCCGATTCGCCAGTTACCTTTTTTAATGATTACACGTTCCACCGAAAAAGAAGGTCGGATAAACGAAGTGGCATTTAAATAGTCTTTTGCTTCAAGATAGCTAAACAATCCTTGTATTTTCCAACCAATGGTGTCAAGTAAAATTTCACTTGTATGTTTATTGCCATTGTAGATTCCGGTTCGAAATAAGCCATCATATCTATGCTGAATATAAAATTTTGGACTCCGACCTACACGAATTCCTACCGTAGGTAATTGCTCATTGGCAATAGATATGAGTTGAGGTAAATTCCAGTCACGAACGAATTCGGGATTTCGGTAAGGATCGAGGACGCGAAAATTAAAACCACTACTTTCATATCCCCCAAATGGTGTAAGTGTCCATTGTCTATTAATTCGAATAGGTTGATTAATATTTATTTTCAGACCTGCACCAATATTATTTCCATCATCAATTGGTGAATAGCGGTTAAGATCATTTCGGCTCAATCCAATTTCTGCGGATAAATTTCCTTTATTCTTGAGCTTGTATTGTCCACCGGCTGTCATCATTTGTTTAAGTTGTGGTGGCTGAAGAGGGACAAGCGGAGCGAAATTTCCATTTTTAATACCTGTCGTCGGATCGGGCGCAACCCATTGATACACACGGCCATTTGGCGATGGATTAGGACTAATGATATAATCACCTCCATTAAGACCAACTTCACTAAAACTTACAATAAGATTTGCATGTGCAGGGTCGGTTGACCATTGAAGAATATTTTCATAGAGTGTTCCCGCCACGAAAGTATCCGTTGCAGTATAAAGGATAGTATTACTGTTGAAATTCTCTGTTGAATTACGAATGCCACTTTTGAAAAACCGATCTGAAGCATCTCCCGCCATGCTTAATAAACTCAGATCTTCAGGAGTAAGTTCAAGATCTCCGGTCACAGATTTACTGTCTTTTTCCTGAAAGAACTGGACAAATCCCTGTAATTTATTTCTATCGTAACGAGCTTCAAATGCATTATGCGATTTTTGAAAATTGAATTGTGCATATTCAAACTCGATAGTAATACGGTGCCGTACGTTTATAAGAATATTCCTGGTAAATGTTATTTCACTTTGATTGTAATCCATTATATAATCCGCATCCTCACCGCGTAGTAAAAGCCGCCCATCAATGTATACTTTTTCAGAACCTGCAAGAACAATAATAAATAATTCTCCATTATCTCCTCTTAATGGATAAGGTCCCTGATTACCCTCAGTTGGAATGATCGTTTGCCTCGTAAATTTTCCACGCGAAACAGCAGCAGATCCTTTTATTTTCCATGGTTGTGCAGGAGTAGCTCCTGTGTAGGAG